>NZ_JAEUPY010000646.1 GCF_016790065.1 Steroidobacter sp. | reverse complement strand
GCTCTTCGGTCTCGTGCACGGAGATCGGGAACGCCGCTTGCAACGCGCGCAACCATTCATCCGTCTGTCCCTCGAAGACTGTGCCGCTCAGATCGAGTTCGCGCACCGTGTCGCCTTCCAGCACGATGGGCTTGCGGCTGTAACGATTGACCCGAGCCACCACGACTTCCAGCGGCTGATGAATGTATTCGATGCGACCCTGTTTCCAGGCGGCGGTGGCTTCGATGTCAGCCCGCTTCACATCACTGCGCAGGCCGCGCGCGTCGTAGCTGAGTTCCTCGCCCTTGGTGAGTTTTGAGATGCGCCAGGGCGTGACTGTTACAACTTCGCTGTTGTTGGGAGAGGCGTTCCGGGTCGACGGTTCGACACTGACCACGCCGGTGCCGACGGTGACGGTTACCCGATCGAGATCCATGCCTACGTCGCGACGTACGTTGAATTCAGTGCCGAGCGCGGTGATCACGCCGTTGCCAGCCAACACGCGGAAAGGGCGGCTCGCATCGTGGGCCACCTTGAACCACGCCTCGCCCTCGGTGAGCACGATGACGCGCTCGGTGTCGGTGAGGCGGGAGTCGATCTCGGTGCGAGCGCCAAGGGTTACGACCGAACCGTCGGCCAGTTCGACCAGCCGTTGTTCAGCGACAGCTGTGTTGAATGCCGCACTCGTCGGCAATGCTTCGCTGTTGATCGGTGCACTGTAGCGCCAGATTGCCACCGCAGTACCCGCGACCATGGCGGCCGCGAGCCATGCACTCTTATGAATAGTTAAGCCTCGACGGCGCGGGGGAGTGGTACGACGCGCCTGCCATTGCTCTATCGACATCGACTCATCGTAGTCGTCTGCGAGCAGTTCGGCGGCGGAGGGCGGGAGCGGCCCGCCGAGTGCTCTCGTGACCATCCATAAGTCTTGCAGCCTGGCCAGCTCGGAGCGATTCGCGGCAACGCTTGCGAAGCGCTCCCATTCGCGCAGCTCATCCGGATTCAGCGGACGAGAGCTTTCTTCTTGCAGTCTCAACAGCCAGCCCACTGCCTCGGGCGTCGAGGTTGGCCGTCCAAGATCCGTTCCAGAGGAACTCATTGCTCGCTCCTTGGCTGTTGAGGTGCGGTCTGCAGCGCCCCATACAAATGTTCTATCGCGCGTTGTACCAGCCGACGCACGCTCAGGGCCTTGATCTGCATGGACTCAGCGGCCTCTTCGTAGCTCAGGCCGCGGATGTTGACCAGGAACAGGGCCTGCCGACACTTGGGCGGCAGTGCTTCCATTGCACGCTTGATCTCATCGCGCATCAGCCAGGTCTGTTCGACCGAGCTGACCTCGCTATCGACATGGAAGCATTCCAGTCTCGCGAACCCTTCACGCACCGAGCGGCGGCGCATCCAGTCCGTCGCACAGCTGTGCACTGTTTTGTAGAGATAGGCGCGCAAATGATTGATGGGACGCTCGCGGCCCAGATCGAAGACGCGGACATAAGCCTCCTGAACCACGTCCTTGGCATCAGCCCACGAACGAACCCGCGCGTACGCATAGCTCAGCAACGCGTCGTTGTGTTCTCGAAATAACCGTTCGGGATCGGCGGGGGGCTCCCCAGGATTCACCGGTGCGGATTCGTCAGGGTTCACTGCGGTCGGTCCGTGGTTTGATCAGTAGACGCATGACAGGCCCGATTTGCGACAGCCTGACGAAGAAAAATAGCGGTCGCGGCTGGCGTGGTCGATTGTCGCATCCGCGGGGCCTGATGCGTCTCATAGCCAACACTAACGTATCTCGGACTCGATGAACGACATGACACGCACTTTGCGATGGTGGCTGGCGCTGGCGGGCGTGTTGCTTGCCGCGGTGGCCGGTGCCGACCGGCCCGGCGATTCCCGCTTGCATCAGGTCGTCCAATTCAGCATCGAGCGCGGGCCGTTGGAGCACGCCCTGATCCAGTTCAGCCGACAGGCGGAGGTGCAGGTCGTGCTGGCGTCGAACCTGGCAGGCGATCTGGTGGCCTCGGAGGTCAGAGGCAGCTTCAGTGCGAGCTCGGCGTTGACGAAGTTGTTGAAAGGCACCGGTTTGGTCTACGCCACGGTGGGCAACACCGTGACGGTGCGCCTGCCCGAGGCCAGCAAGGGCGAGGCTGTTGCGCCGACCCGTCGGGATCTAAAAAATATGGGGAGAGCCGATGAATAGTTCCAACATCATGAAACTGCGTTCCACGGTACTGGCGATGGCCTGCGGCGCGACGCTCTGGGGCAGCCTGGCACTAGCCGATGAGCTGGACCGCAAGGTCGCTTTCGACATCGATTCGCAGCCGCTCGAGCAGGCGCTCGTGGCGTTCTCGCAGCAGGCGGGTATCCAGATCGTTCTGAATACCGGCTCGGTCGGTGGCGCCACGGTGCCGGCATTGAAGGCTACGGTGTCCTCGCGCGAGGCATTGAGAGAGCTGTTGAGCGGCTCCCCGTTCAGCTACTCCCCGATCGGGGAGCGTACGGTCAGCGTGACGCGTGTGCAGGCGGGTTCGGATGAACAGGTTGCATCGTCAACCCAGGACACAGCGCCGTCTCTGGAGCCGCTGGCAGAAGTGACGGTGACGGCAACGCGCCCGACGCTGTTCTCTTCCCAAGTGGTCACCTCCGGCGTACTCGGCGACAAAGACCCCTTGGACATTCCGTTCTCGGTGGCTTCGTACTCCAGCGAGCTGGCGAAACTGCAGAACGCGCACACGCCCGCCGAGATCCTGAAGAACGATCCGTCGGTGCAGAACAGCGGGTTCTACGTTTATCAGAATCACATCATCATTCGCGGCATCCAGGCACGTGCCGGCGGCGTCCGCCGCGATGGCCTGCATGCCAACGACGAGGGCGATCTGCCCATGGAAGCTTTCGACCGTCTCGAAGTCGTGAAGGGGGCAGCGGGTTTCCTATATGGCTTCGCCGAGCCCGGCGGTATTCAGAACTGGGTGACCAAGCGGCCGACGCGAGACACGTTCGTCAGTCTCGAAACACAACTGCGCAGCGGCTCGGGGCGCTATGTGCACGTCGATGCCGGCGGTCCGGTCGGTGATGGGCGATTCGGTTATCGCGCCAACGTGGCCTATGAGGATCAAGGCGACTTCTCGCATCGTGGCGATACCGAGCGTGCCATGGGTTCGCTGGCCCTCGACGCCAAATTGACGGATGACTTGCTGGTGCGGCTCGATGCCAGTCACCAGAGCCGCGAGTTCACGTCACAACTCGGCTTGCCGCTCACTACTGCGGGAACCGAGCCACCCGAGTACGACCCGCGCGTGTCGTTTGCGCCTTCTTGGCTGCGCGCCAAGTTTGTTTCCTCCAGCGTGGCACTGCGGTTCGAATATCAGTTACCGGCGGATTGGAAGGTGTTAGGGCAGGTCGCGCACGACTGGTCGCGGTTCGATCCGGCGTACGGTTACATGACCACGCTCACGCCGACCGGCGATGTCGAAGGCGAGCTGTACGGCAATCCGTTGCCGTTCTATACCCGCAACCGCTGGACCAATGGGCAGGTACTGCTGCTCGGCAAGCTCGACACCGGCCCGGTACAACACGATGTCGTGGTCGGCATGATGAAACGGGATGGAACGTACTCCGAGTATTACCCGACCAGCGAATACCCGATGATGACCTTCACCGGCAATTTGTTCACCGGCTTCAACTTCCCGCAGCGTCCTACCGATTCCTACTCGTACGCTCGCGGCTATGTGTTCGAAGGCCCGGAAACTCACGTGTATGCCGCTGATACTTTGTCGCTCGGTGAGCGCTGGCAGGTGCTGGCGGGGGTGCGCCACGTGGATGTCGCTGACTTCTATGGCGGCAAGGTGCAGAAGACCAGCCCGTCCGGCGCCATCACTTTCAAGGCGGCCGAGAACACGCGCATTTACGGCAGCTACGCACGCAGTCTTCAGCAAGGCTATCGCGGCCCCTGTCAGGATCGGCCGGATGTGAGTAACGGTTGCGATATCGCGCCGCCCATCGAAGCCAAACAATACGAGGTCGGCGTCAAGACCCGCCTCGGCGGCAATCTGGATTTGAGCGTGGCCGCGTTCCGTATCGAGTTGCCGTTCGACTACGTCGATGAGAATCGCCTGATCTACGGCCGCTTCGGTAATCAGGTGAACCAGGGCGTGGAAGTACTCGCCTCCGGCAACGTCCTGTCGAATCTGGCAGTGGTGCTGGGCGCCGGCTATCTGAACGCGGAGCTGGCACGCAACGAGGATCCGACTCTCAATGGCAATCGGGTTCCTGGCATTCCGCAATGGAATGCCAACGCGTTCGTCAACTACGGCGTGACTGCGATTCCTGGCTTGTCGCTTACCGGCGGCGCGTACTGGGGCGCGTCGCGCCAGCTCGATGTGCGTAACTCCATTTCGGTGGACGGTTACACGCGTGTCGACCTAGGCGCGCAGTATCGCATCGACGGAATATTGAACGGCGTGACGTTACGCGCCAACGTCAACAATGTGCTCGACGAGTTCTACTGGGAAGGGCTCAACTTCGAAAGTTTCAGCGCGGCGTTGGGCCGGACGTACAGCGTCACCGCCGAGTTCAAACTACGATGAGAGCGGGTCGAGCGATAGCGTCAACGGCGCTCGTGCTGTTGGCAGCCGAGATGTTGCTGACGGTCGCGGCCGAGGCATCGACGAGCAACGTCGCTGCCTCGAGCGCGCCGCCACTCGAACTCAATGTGCCGTTCGCACCCTCGCCGGTTCGAGGTGCCGGGGAGTTGCATGTGGCGTATGAGCTTCATATCACCAACTTCGGTGAGACGCCGGTGCGAGTGGAGCGTCTCGAAGTACTGCAAAGGAATGCGGTGCTTGCGAGTTACGAAGGCGCCGAGCTTGGCAAGTTGATGCAACGAGTGGGTGCGCGTCGCGATCCGGAGCCGCAGCTCATCGTGCCCGGCGCGCGAGCGGTGACGGCGTTGTGGGTGACGCTCGGTGCCGATACCAAGCCCGCGACATTGACTCATCGTCTGCGCATGCAAGACGGCCGGTGGATCGAAGCGGGCGCTGTCACCACGTCGTCGAAACCTGTGGTCTCGATCGGTCCGCCGCTGCGTGGCGAATGGCTTGCTTACGGCGGCGCTGGCGGCACAGAGCGGCACGGCCAGCGACCGCTTGCGCTCGATGGCCGGGTGCGCAACTCGCAGCGCTTCTCCATCGACTTCTTTCAAACCGCAACCGATGCACGCAAGTTTGTCGGCGACGAAGTCGATACCCGCCAAGGCTACGGTGCCGAACTGATTGCGGTGGCCGATGCGACCGTGGCGCGTGCGCGGGATGGAATCGCCGAGCATCCGTTCGGCACTTACCCGCCAGGGCAGGCCGCCAATACGGTCGAAGGCACTGCCGGCAATTACGTGCTGCTCGATCTGGGGCAAAGTCGGTTCGCCGTCTACGCACACATGAAGCCGGGCAGCTTGCGAGTGAAGGCGGGAGATCGCGTGCGTCGCGGCCAGGTCATCGGCGAATTGGGGCTGACTGGCAACACTGCCTATCCGCATCTGCACTTTCAGATCAATGCCGAGGCCGATCCCGACAGCGAGGCATTGCCGTACCAATTCGAAACTTTCGACATGCAACTCGACCCCGGCGGGCCCTGGATAGCACGCCGTGATGAGTTACCGATGACCACGACCGGCGCTCCGCCTCGGGTTCGTTTCGCTCACTAACACGGATACCACGCCATGACTGCAATTCGGTGTCGACGCTTTGCGCCGGCCCTGCTGGCGACGCTCGCTTGTTTTTCGGTGAGTGCGGCGCAAGTGACCACGGCCGTCGACGAAGGTACGTGGATGAATGTGGACGTGAGTCCCGACGGGCGGCAGATCGCCTTCGATCTGCTCGGCGATGTTTGTGTCATGCCGATCGAAGGCGGCGAGGCGCATTGTCTGCTCACCGGGCCAGCTTACGAGCATCAGCCGCGTTTCGCGCCGGACGGTAAGTCCCTGGCTTTCAGCTCGGATCGGTCCGGCGCGGAGAACGTGTGGCTGGTGAACCTCGACGGCACGGGACTGCGACAACTGACGCATGAAGCATTCCGGACCGCCAGCGGTCCGGCGTGGAGCCCCGACGGACGCGATGTTCTCGTTCGCAAGCACTACACCGGCTCGCGCGCAATCGGCTCCGGTCAGCTGTGGCGGTTTCCTGCCAAAGGTGGGCAAGGCGAGGTGCTGTTCGAAGGCCACTCGTACCAAAAGGATATCAACGAAGCCGTGTTCGCACCGGACGGCAGTAGCGTGTTCTTCACGCAGGACATTTCTGCAGGCGAGCAATTCGAATATGACCGCGATCCCTATCGCGGCATTCTTTCCATCCGCCGTTTGAATGTGGCGAGCCGGGAAGCGGTAACTTGGCGTTCGGGCGCGGGCGGCGCGTTGCGTCCCACGCCGTCACCGGATGGCAAGAAGCTCGCGTTCATCACTCGCGGCGCACCCGAAGCGGAAGGCCGCTCCAGCGTGCTGATGATTCAGGATCTGGACAGCGGCACTGAGCACACGGTGTTCGCCGGGCTGGATCAGGATCAGCAGGAGATGTGGGCCACTCACGGCTACTACCCAGCGTTTGCATGGACGCCGGATAGTGCGGCGCTGGTGTTCTGGGCCGGCGGCAAGATTCGACGTGTCGATATCGCCAGCCGACAGGCGACGCAGATTCCGTTTCATGTCGAGCAGACTCACGATCTCACCGAGCCGTCGCGGGTCAGTGTGTCCCTGCAGGGCAAAGATTTCGCCGCCAAGGCGCTGCGTTTCACTCAGGTGTCGCCCGACGGCAAGTGGGTGTCTTTCGAGGCATTGGGAAAGATTCACGTCATGAGTCTAGCCCGCGGTGGTGCCGTGCGCCGGCTCACGAAGTCCGCGACGGAACTCGAGTCGTATCCGGTGTTCTCTCCCGATGCGCAATGGGTGGTGTACACCACTTGGGATGACGTAAAGCTCGGTAGCGTACGTCGCACGCGGCTGCGCGATGGCAAGACGGAGTTGTTGGTCACCGGGCGTGGCGGATATGCCGAGACGGCCGTGAGCGGCGATGGCCGTCGGATCTTGTATCGAAAAGTCGGCGCGGATGAGCTGCGTTCGCAGGATTGGACCCGCGATGCTGGCCTGTATGAAATAGATTGGGCCGGCGGCGAGCCGCGTGCGCTCACGAGCCAAGGATGGGCGTCACAAACGTGCGGTCGGACAGCGCAGAGCTACTTCACTCGCGAGGTGGACATTGCTGGCGTATTGACGACCAGCGCCGAGTCCTCGCTGCAAACCTTATTCCGCCATAACGCATTGGGCGCCGACGAGCCCATCGCTGAAACGCGGGCGGCGACGGAGTATCGACTCTCGCCGGATTGCCGCCGGCTCGCGTGGATCGAGCACGAAGATGTATTCGTTGCCGAACTGCCGCTGGATGAGCGCGGCAACATTCAGGCGCTCGATCGGCAGCAACTCGCGCAGCACGCCACACAGTTGCCTGGAGATGGCGGTGCGTATCTGAGTTGGTCGTCGCCGAGCACCTTGCACTGGTCGCTCGGTGCAACGCTCAATAGCTGGGATGCTCGCAGCAGGCACATCTCACAGCGTCACATCGAACTGCGCTCGCCAGTCGTGGCTGCCACCAGGCCGACGTTGCTCACCGGTGCTCGCTTCATCACCATGCGTAATGAAGAGATTGTCGCTGACGGTGCGCTGCTCATCGAAGGCGACCGTATCGTTCGCTTTGGCAAAGCAGGAGATATCGCTGCTCCACCAGGAGCGCGCGTGCTCGATCTGCGCGGCCGCACTGTGGTGCCGGGGTTCATCGACAACCATTGGCACGGTTCACACGCCGGCGATGGGCTGCAGCCACAACAGAACTGGTACTACTTCGCGACGCTCGCTCTGGGCGTGACGACATTGTTCGAGCCATTTGCCGATGCTTCAGTGTTCTCGTCCGCGGACCTGGCCAGAGCGGGTGCGGTGGTGGCACCGAGAATCGTCAGCACCGGGCCGGTGATCTATGGGCCGCGATCCGAGCACATCAACTCTCTGGAAGATGCATTCAAGTACGCCCGGCGCCGACAAGCGCTCGGTGGCTGGACGTTGAAGAGCTATCTGTTGCCACGCAGGGACCAGCAACAACAATTGCTCGCGGCGGCACGCGCCACCGGCATGCTGGTGGTGAGCGAGAACAGCATGGGGCCGATGAACAACGTCGCCTTGTTGCTCGATGGCACGAACGGTATCGAGCACGGCATCGCGCTTTCGCACGTGTACGACGATGTGCAGCAGTTGTGGCGCCAGAGTCGGGTGGACATCACGCCGACCTTGGTTGTTACGGGGGGCGGGCTGGGCGGCGACACGGCCAACTATCAGCGGGCGGAAGTCTGGAATCATCGGATTCTGTCTCGCTTCGTGCCGCCTGCCGAGCTTCGTGCGGCGTCGGTGCGCCGCGTTCACGTACGCGATGCCGATAACCGCCCACTGCAATCCGCGCAATGGGTGAACCGCTTGTCTCGATCCGGAACGCGCGTACTCACGGGCGGGCATGGTCAACGCGAAGGCTTGGGGCTGCACTGGGAAATGGCGTTGCTGCAAGCGGGTGGCATGACTGCCCACCAAGCGCTCGCTGCTGCGACTCGAGAAGGCGCCAAGCATCTGGGATTGGAGCGGGACCTCGGCTCCATCGAGGTCGGCAAGATCGCCGACCTGGTCGTGCTCGACGCCGACCCGCTCGCCGACATTCGCAACACGGAGCGCATCGCCTACGTGATATCGAGCGGGCGCCTGCTCGATCCGACTAGCATGAGCGAGATCGACGGCAAGCCGCGTCAACCTTTCTTTTGGGAGGAGCGCGTGCCATGAAGCGTCGTGAATTCATCTTGGCGTCGGCGGCCATCGGCACGGCACCGAACCTGTCGTCCGCGCAGTCTGCCGCTGCGCCGAGTACGAGCGCGACACCAGCTCAAGCTCAAGTCTTGCCAGCCGGCGTCATCTCGGCCAAGACCGGTGTCAAAACCGCGCTCGTCCACAACCTGCTAGTGCCGATGCGCGATGGCGTGCTACTCGCACTCGATCTGATCCGTCCCGATGCACCGGGGCAGTATCCGGTGGTGTTGCTGCGAACTCCGTACGACAAGACGCGTAGCCGCGGCTCATATCTTCAGTCGCTGGCGGAGCGCGGCTACATCGTTGCAGTTCAAGATACCCGTGGACGATTCAATTCGGACGGCGTGTTCTTTCCTTATCGTGACGACCGCGCCGATGGTTACGACACCGTCGAGTGGCTGGCGAAACAGCCTTGGTGCAGCGGTAGCGTCGGCA
>NZ_JAEUPY010000609.1 GCF_016790065.1 Steroidobacter sp. | reverse complement strand
TTTTGTCCGTGCACGGCGGCGATCTGTTCGACCCCAGTAAAGGCAGCTCACCGCATTTGCATGCCCCGTTGCGAGCAGCCGTGCGTTGGATGCTGCGTGCCGCTGATGACGTGGTCGGCCAATCGCGCGACACAGTCCGGCATGTCACCGACCTATATGGCGTGCAACGACCGGTCGAATTGATTCCGCTGGGCATCGATCGCCCGCCGACGCTGACTGCAGCCTCTCGCCAGGATCTGGGGTTGCCGCCCGATGCATTTGTGACGATCACCATCGGTCGCTTGGTCTCGCGTAAAGCGACCCCGCAGCTCATCGACATGTTTGCCGCCAGCCAGATTCCCAATGCACATCTGGTCATCGTCGGTGACGGTCCGGACGCGCCGGCGGTCGAACGACGCGCCAGCGAGCTGGGCATTCGCGACCGCGTGCACATGCTTGGACAGGTGTCGGATGCAGAAAAGTACGCCGCGTTGTCGGTGGCCGATGCCTTCATCACCGCCAGCCAGCACGAAGGCTTCGGCCTGGTGTTCCTGGAGGCGATGGCATTCGGCTTACCGGTGCTGTGCTACGACCGCGGCGGTCAAACGGATTTTCTGACCACAGGCGAAACCGGCCACGTGGTGAAGCTCAACGATCAGGAGTCGTTCGTGCACGCGCTGCTCGAACTCCACCGAGATCGCGAAGCGCGCGAACGCTATGGGCGCAACAACCGGCAATTGGTCGAGCACTATTTCATCGACACCTGTGCCGCGCGCTACGAACACATCTTCACAGCCGCTATTGAACGCCGCGCCGGCACCCCGAAGGGCCTCACCTCGCCGTCCTCCTAGCGCCATTTCTAGAGCTATTCGAACCATGTGCGGCATTGCTGGCATCATCAACACCGACCCGCAGCGTGAGCAGGCGCTGAAGCGCATGCTGGGTGCGCTCGAACATCGCGGACCGGATGGCGAAGGCATCTATCACGACCAACAAGCGACGCTCGGCCACCGCCGGCTGTCCATCATCGATCTGGCTGGCGGTCAGCAACCGCTGTACAACGCCGATCGTTCGCTGGTGTTGGTATGTAACGGCGAGATCTACAACTACCGCGAGCTGCGTCAGCGCCTCGAACAGGACGGTCATCGCTTCCTCACCAACAGCGATTGCGAAGTCATTCTCGGCTTGTATGAGCGGCACGGCGAGCAATTGCTGGAGCACTTGCGCGGCATGTTCGCTTTCGCGCTATGGGATGTGAAGCGTCAACGCTTGCTGGCGGCTCGCGATCATCTCGGGCAGAAGCCCTTCTTTTACAGCCTCGGACAAGGTTTTGCCTTCGCCTCCGAGATCAAAGCACTGCGCGCGCTCGACCGTGGTCAGCCGCGCATGAATCTAGCCGCGCTGGATCAGTATCTTGGGCTGCGTTTGATCGACGCACCGCTGACCATGTTCGAAGGCATTCACAAATTACCGCCCGGGCATGTGCTGTCTTTGCAGGCCGGCCAATCGCCGCAGATCCGCCGCTATTGGCAGCTGCAACAGAATCCCAAGCTGGCTGGTAACGAAGAGCAATTGCTGGACGAGCTGCAAGCCAAGCTCCAGGAAACGCTGCGGCTACACATGGAGAGCGACGTCCCGGTTGGCGCGTTCCTGAGCGGTGGCATGGACTCGAGCCTGCTGGTCGCCATGCTCTCCCGCGATCTGAAGGTGAAGCAGCTGCCGACCTTCACCATGGGACTCAGCTATCAGCGCTTCGACGAGGCGCCCGCGGCGCGCGCCATCGCGAAGCTGTTTGGCACCGATCATCACGAAGAGCGCGTCCAGCCTGAGATCGCCACTCATCTGCCCGACCTGGTCTGGGCTCTCGACGAGCCTTCGGATCCCCTATCGCTATGTACCTGGCTGCTCGCACGCTTCACACGTCAGCATGTGAAAGTCGTCATCGGCGGCGACGGCGGCGACGAACTGTTCGGCGGCTACGATCGTTACTACGGCAACTTGTACGCAGCTCAGTACAGCCGCTTGCCGGAAGGGTTACGCCGCAAGCTACTGGCGCCGGCAATGGCCATGATTCCCGAATCCGGTTGGTACAAGAGCCTCGGGCATCAGCTGCGCTGGTTGAATCATTTGTCGTTTCACTCGGGCAGCGCCCGCTATGCCGCCAGCCTGAACTACTTCTATTTCGACGCTGAGCGGCGTCGCAAGCTGTACTCGAACGAGGTTCAAGAGCGCTGGCCGAACTTGGATGCAGAAGCTGCCATCCGCACGCCGTACGAACAGTCTCAGGGCGGCGAGCTGGATCGCATGCTGTACGCCGACAGCTTGGTGCGCCTACCCAATCATCCCGTGATGATTACCGATCGAATCTGTATGGCGCACGGCCTGGAAGCACGCAGCCCATTCATGGATCACGAGCTAGCCAACTTCGCCGCACGCCTGCCAGCATCGATGAAGGTGCGCGGCGGCACGTTGCGATACATCCAGCGAAAACTTGCGGCGCGCTACCTGCCGGCTGAAGTCCTGGATCGACCCAAGCAGGGCTTCTCCTCGGCCTTGCCGTACTTGTTACAAGCCGAATACACACGCCTGTACCAGTCCTGCTTGAGGCAATCGCAGCTGGTCCAGGATCGCGTGCTCGATCGGCAGGCCATCGCCGGCCTGGTCGACCAGCATCTGGCCAAGCGAGCCGATCATGGCAACCGGCTGTGGCTGCTGATCAACGCCGAGATCTGGTATCGCATGGCCATTCTCGACCAGTCCAAGGAAGACTTGCGTCGTGAGCTGGTCGCCGACGAGCGCGGTACTCGTCGCGCCAGCTAAGCGAACCGCAACGATGAAAACCTGGCTGCGGATCGGTGTGACGCTGGTGTTGTGCGCGTTGCTGCTGATTTACGTCGCCGACATTCATTTGGTGTTCAAGACACTGAGCCACTGCGATCCGTTATGGGCCGGTGTCGCGGTGCTGGCCTTCCTGTTGGATCGCGTGTTGATGAGCTACAAGTGGGGGCTGCTGCTCAAGATCCGCGGCTACAGCATCTCGCTCGCGCAAAAATTGATGGTCTACTGTAGCGCCATGATGTGGGGGCTCGCGTTGCCGAGCACCGTGGGTGCCGATGGTATTCGCGTGATGCTGGTGCGTCGTTTCGGTGTGCGTGTCGATGACACGTTGGCGACTATCCTGGTCGAGCGTGGCATCGGTTTCATCGTTGCTTTGCTGACTGCGGTCGGCAGTTTGATCGTGCTCCGAGCCATGCTGCCGTTGGAGCCGGTTTACGACTACGCATTGGTGTTCGGCGTTGCTGGCCTGCTGGGAGCCATCGTGATCCTGGTGTTCTCGTTCACCGATCGCGCTTTGAACTCGGTGCTACGACTGATTCCGAAACGTTTTGCCGACAGCACGGCGGTGCGACTGCTGGGACGGCTGCATGAAGCTTACGTTTCGCTGGCTTCGGATCGACGACGGATTGCGGCATTCTCGGTGCTGACGCTGGCCGAACATATCATGGTGATCATTTGTTACGGCTTGGTCGCCCGCGCGCTGGAAGTACCGTTCAATCCGATGTTCATGTTTGCCGCCGTGCCGCTGGCAATCTTGGTTTCGCGCCTGCCCATCTCGCTGGACGGCATTGGCGTGTACGAGGGAATATTCATCGCCATCATGGCATTGGGCGGCGTGAGACCGGCGGACGCGCTGGCCGTATCGCTTGCGGCCCGCGCCCTGCAGATCGTCGTCTGGTTACCTTGGTGGCTGATGCTCGCGGCACGCACCGGCATGCGTCCGCCGATCGAGCCTGTGACACCGTCGGTGCCCGGGAATTCATCCAGTGTCGGGACTTCGTCATGAACGCCAACAGCTCCGCGTTCTCCGCCAATCGTCCGCCACGCTCGGAAAGCCCGCTGCGTGCGGATCTGAGACGTCGATATGCGATGACTTCCGGTAGCAAACTGCGGCGCGTGCTCACATGCGCACGCGCTCCCGGCGTACATGCGGTGCTGGTGCTGCGATTCGGTCAATGGAGCCGGCGCCGGCACAAGCTGCTGCGCATTCTGTTCGACCCGATCTACGCCATCCTGGATTTTTTCATTCACGTGCTGTGGGGTATCGAGATTCCACGCAGCGCTAAAATCGGCCCGGGCTTGTACATCGGGCATTACGGCGGCATCACGGTTTCATCCATTGCCGTGATCGGTCGCGACTGCAATCTGTCTCAGAACATCACCATTGGAGTTTCGGGTGCCGGAGCCAAACGTGGCGCGCCGACGCTCGGCGACAATGTCTATGTCGCGCCAGGCGCGCGCCTGGTCGGCAAGATCGTGATCGGCAACAACGTGAAGATCGGCGCCAACGCCGTCATTCACAAAGACCTGCCCGACAATGCCATCGCGGTGCTGGATCCCGGCTTCAAGATCATTTCTTATGCCGGCAACCGTCTCGTCAGTGATGACGGCGAGCACGACGCACCGCCTTAGAAACGACGAGGCCCCGGGCGACTTACGTCATCCGGGGCCTGCCCCCTGAGCCAATCAAGCAACTCCGTTCGCGGGAGCTTCGAGTCAGCGAGCGTACGAGTAGTACGCTGCTTCGTCTTGCGCCTCGGATCGATTCAACACCACCCCCAGCAAATTCATTTCCTGGAGCATCTCTTTGGCGCTGCGCAGAGCATCACGATTGGTGGTGCCTTCGGCAACCACCAGCAACATCCCGTCGACCTGCGGGGAGAACGCCAGCACATCGTCAGAAGCCAACACCGGCGGCATATCGAATATCACGATTCGACGTGGCATCTCCGCTTCCAGCAGCTGAACCAACTCGCTCATGCGCGGCGAGGTCAGCAGGTCCGAAGCATTGGAGACCGCCTGGAAATTGGGAATCACCGTCAGCCGCTCCATGCTGCTCGGGGTATAGGCGATCTGTTCCATGGTCGCATCGCCTAACAGGAAGTCGGTCAACCCGCGTTCGCCGTGACTGTTGTTCAGGCCGATGTAGTCGGCCACTTTGGGCCGCTGCAGGTCCAGGTCGACCAAGAATACCGAGGTGTTCGAATCCTGCGCCAATGCCATGGCCAGGTTGATGGCCGTGAGCGTCTTGCCTTCGCCTGGAGTAGCGCCGGTCACTGCAAAGGAATGCCATTGATTGGCTTCCAGTCTGCGCAACATGCGGGTGCGCAGGATCTTGTAGGCGCGCAAAGCGCCGGGATCGATGAGCTGCGGCAGAATATTGTTTTCTTCCAGCACGCCGCGATCCAATGTAATCGGCTGAAATCGCCGTACATTGGCGGCTTCAGAGGCCGGCGGTGGCACACGCCGCAGCCGAGGCCGGCTACCGGTCGCCGCCGGCTCCGTCTGAGCCGAACGGTGGTAGCGCTCCGCGGTCTTGCGCACTGCCTCTTCAATGATGCTCATTTGCGTCTCTCGTATCTTCCGATAACTGCGCCCAATCGATCAGGCGCTTAGGCAATCAATCTCACGGCGACGGCAAAAACCATGACCGCAATAACCGCTGCGGCTGTAGCAGCATACGCCGGTGCGGACGATTTGCGACCGCCACTAGCACGTTTAATCACCGGTACCGCGGTCAGCGGCGCGACACCCAGGATGTCCTCGATGTCACGAGCGCCACGGACCGTCGCATCGAACAGCTGAGCCATGATGACCGAGGTGAGCGCAGCGATTGCGGCCAGCACGACCGCGATGATGGCGATGGCGGCTCGTTTCGGCTTGGCCGGCTCATCCGGAGTCTTGGGCGAGGACTTCACGCGGAATTTATCGGCGGTACCGCCGGCGATGGCGGCCTCGCTCACTTCGGCGTCCATCTGACGTTTCAGCAACTCGTCGTACTTGGCGCGAGCACTGGCGAGATCGCGCGTCACTGCCTGATATTCACGTTCGACTTCAGGAGCCGCACCGATGCGACCTTCCAAGCCACTCAGCTTGGTGCGCAAATCCATGGCTCGCGCCTGTAACGCCGCCAACTGCGTGTCGGTGGCGTTCAGCTGAGTCTGTAACTGCACGGCCATGGGCGAGTCAGCCGACACGCTGATGTTGGCTGACTCACCGGAGGCGATCCGAGCCTCCAGCGACTGAATGTTTCGATTGATGCGCTGGACGTCGGGATGATCTTCGCTGTAGCGCTGACGTGCTTCGGCCAGGATGGAGCGCTGTGTCTGCAGCTGCGCCTGTAGCGACGCGCCGGCCGCTGGGCCGCCTGCCTTCAGCTGATCGATCTGACGACGCAGCATGATCAAGTCGGGATGGCTTTGATCGTATTGCACGCTCTTGCGCGAATATTCCTCTTCGAGGGCGCGCAGATTGGCCGCTTCAGGATTAGCGGCTCGTGCCTGCTGTAGCTGGGACACGAGGAACACGCGCTCTCGGCGCAGTGCCTGCATCTGAGTTTCGACGTCGCGGATATCGCCTTCGGTGCGATCCATGACGTTCAAATTCATTTCATTGAGTTCGGGCAACTTGCCGGCGTTCTTTTGTTTGAACTCGGCCAGCTTGGTTTCCAGCCCGGAAACATGGGTCCGAATACGCTCGGCTTCGCCGGCAAAGAACTTGGCTCGGCCGCCGGCCTGACGCTGGCGATCGTTGCGATTCTCTTGCAGGAACGCATTGACCAGCCATTCCGCGCCCTGCTGAGCACGCTCCGGATCCTTGTTGTCGTAAGCGACACTGAAGGCCGTCACCACGTCGCGTTCGCGACCGGTGTTGGGATCCAGAATCGGCACGGTGACGATGTCCACCTTGATGTCGCCGCGCAGATCTTCGAGCGCGCCGGCGGGATCTCCCGCCTGGCCGTCGTAGAGCTGCTGCTCGGCCAACAGCTTGGCCAGATTGCGATCGCTCAGAACCACCGTGCTCAGACTGCGCACGTATTGGTCTGCGTATGGCGATTCGTCCGGATCCTGGCCGAGCGCGTTGGGGTTTTGTTTCAGATTCTGGGCGCCCTCCAGCTCGATCTGCCCGGACGAGCGATACACGTCCGGCAGGGCCAGCGCCAAGGTCGCGCCGATGGCGATGATGGGCAGGCCCACCATCAGCAACAGCTTGCGGCGCTTACGAAGGATGCTCAGATAATCGCCGACGCCGGCGCTGTCCGGCTCGTGGCCGGTCGAGGGTGCTGCTGAGGTCTGCATATTGGCTGCGGTTATTGGCTCACGACCACGTGTAAGGCGCGTTGCTCATTGGGCCCGTTTGGGTTCGTAGACGATGCTGATCAGGAACGAACTGGCACTGCGATCCGAGGGCTCGTCTTGGTATTCCTGCCACCGATAGTTATAGCTGCCGAGCAGCGACCATTGCCGCTGCCAGCGCCATTCGAAGCCGAGCTCGCCAATGGCATATTCGCGCTTCGGATAAGTGCCGTCCTCGATCTGCTCGTCCCGCTGCAAGCGTGCCCCGGCGCGCACGGCAAAACGCTGCGAAACGTCGTGGTCGATCCTGAGACGCAACTGATGACGCTCCACAACAGTTCCCGCCGACACCGGCCCGACGCTGCGGATGAAGTCCAGAAACAGCCGATTGCGCTGAGTGGCCCACTGGCCGCCGGCCCCGGCGATCACGTTGGTGTCGCTGGCGCCGTTCTCTGGCTTGGTGTTCTGGGCGCCGACTCGGACATACGCTCGCGAATTGGCCGAGTACTGGGTATTCCATTCAAGCTCACCGCCGTAGGCATCGGTGGTCCGGTTGGTGTCGTACTCCGAGGCCAGGGCTCGAACCATCAACGCCGAACGCGGCGAGGTCAGATAGCCGAAACCGACACCCGCACCGTACTCGCTGAAATCCTGTTGGGCGCCCGCCAGCTGGTTGTCGAAGTCAGCCCGCAGATAATGCGCGTCCAACTCCATGCGGTAACGCTGTGACAGGTCATAAGCAAACGACGGCGCGATCCGGAAGAAGTCGCGACGATTGCGCTCCACGAATTTGCCCGAGTCGCCGGTGTCGGGTTCGCCCAGGCCGCCACCCGAGGTCGCTTCCGGCAATTCGCTGCGTGTGACGTCTTCCTGCTGATACAGGAACGGCACGTTGATACGCCGGCGCGGTGTGACATCGGAGAAGCCGGCGGTCAGGTAATAGTCATGGGAATCTTCGCTCTTCTCATCCGGGAAGTAAGTCGCGTTGATCCGCGGCGTGATCTCGAAGTTGGTGCGCGGATCGATGGTGCGAAACGTGACACCCACATCGGCTTCAGCACCGGAGACTTCGACTTCCTGACCCGGTAGATACAAACGATAGTTGTCGCTGTAGCGATAGCCGGCCTGCACGCGGGGCGCAACTTCCCAGTTCGCAGCAGTGGCCGTCACCGCAGCCAGCGCCAGCGGTAATCCGACCCACTGCCTACCGATCCATTGTTTACGGGACAACAACGATGTCTCCTGCGATCAGCTCGATGTTGGTTTCCAGACGCTTGCCGCGCACCACTTCGGGATAACGGAACGCCATGGCCGTTTGTTTGTCGCCCTGCCCGCGCAACACGATGATGTCGTTGGTGGCGGCGAACGGCGTCATGCCGCCGGCCATGCTCAACGCTTGCATGATGTTGACGCTGGGATTGACGATGAACTCACCGGGTTTGTTGACTTGCCCGAGCACGAAGATCTTGTTGCCCTTGATCTCTTGCACCGACACGGTGACCACCGCGCCGGAGATATATTTGGTCAGTCGCTCCGACACCAGCTTGTTGAGATCGGCAACCGTCTTGCCGCGCGCGTCCACTTCGCCCACCAATGGAAACGAAAATGCGCCGTCGGGTCGCACCAGCACCTGACGCTGCAGGTCCGGCTCCTTCCACACCGAAATCTCCAAGGTGTCGCCGGGCTTGATCACATAGGACGCCTGCTGCGCGTGCGCAGCACTCAGGCCCAACAGCGACATCGCCAGCATCCCTAAAACCCAACGCATTCTCGCCATCGATGTCCTCCAGTCATAGCACTCATCGCGTTGGCCTGTCCTTTGCAGGTCACGTGCCAACGAACCAACGTGTCGTTCTCTGGCTGCAGTAGCACGTGGATACCGGGATTCACCGCCGCGTTGTTACTGCGACCATGAAATGGCGCGCTTGTGAGAAGAGTTCCTGCAGAACTGGTGGATCGCGAAGGCCAGCACTGCGGAGCTAGGTTGTAAGAACGTTGGGAAATACAGGATGAGCGGTGCAAAAGTTACAAACAATGTGGACTCTGCCGAGGGCTCTTCCCACATGGGCGTCTCTGTGAGCAATCCAGCCGAAATGCCGCGCCCACGGCTGTCGGTCATCGTGCCGCTCTACAACGAGCAGGAAAGCATTCGTCCGCTGTACGCAGCCATCGTGCAAGCGCTCGGCGATATCGGTTGTAGCTTCGAAATGGTGTTCGTCGACGACGGCAGTCGCGACGATACGGCCGAAATCGCCCGGCAAATCGCCCGCTTCGATTCGCGCGTGCGGCTGGTGAAGTTCCGTCGCAACTATGGCCAAACTCCGGCGATGGCCGCCGGCATCGAGCATGCGCGCGGGGAGATCCTGGTCACCATGGACGGCGATCTGCAGAACGATCCGGCCGATATCAAACTGCTGCTGGAACAGATCGAAGCGGGTTATGACATCGTGGTGGGCTGGCGTCACAACCGGCAAGACAAACTGGTGACGCGCAAGATTCCGTCACGCATTGCCAATGTTTTGATCGGCAAAGTCACCGGCGTGCCGATTCGCGACAACGGCTGTTCGCTGAAAGCGTTCCGCGCCGATTTGATCAAGAGCATTCCGCTGTACTCGGAAATGCACCGCTTCATTCCGGCGATGGCGTCGATTGCCGGCCCGCGGGTTGCGCAGATTCGAGTACGCCATCACGCGCGCCGTTACGGCCAGTCTAAGTACGGCCTGTCGCGTATTTATAAAGTTTTGTTGGATCTGATGGTCATCAAGACCGTCACCACGTTCGCGTCGCGGCCGTTGCGCTGGTTCGCATTGTTATCGGTGCCGCTGTTCCTGAGCGCTTTCCTGATGCTCGCGCATACGTTCGTTACTTTGGTCACGGATCGAGCCCAGTTGTCGCTGCCCCTGGCCGGCACCGGGGTTATTTTTTTAGCGTCGGCCACGATCCTTTTGTGTAGTGGCGCGTTAGCAGAGCTGATCTATTCCCGCGGCGACATCCGCGACAACGAGTTCTTCCGGCTGACACAAACCATTCAGCGTAAGCGCCCCGACATCGCCCAGACGCGCCCGACGCAACCAGCGACGACCACTACATCATGAGCACTCCGAACCCCTCGCTGCCGTCCATCTCCGTCATCGTGCCCGTATGCGGGCGCCGTGCGGAGTTGCGGTCGCTGTATGCGCAGTACAAGGCAGGCATCGATACCGTCGGCCTGCCGTTCGAGTTCATTTTCGTCATCGACGGCGCGCGCACCGATGCCAGCCGTGCGCTGGAGGAATTGTTGCACGAAGGCGAAGACATCACTGTCATCAGTCTGACGCGCAGCTTCGGCGAGGCGGCATCCTTGATGGCCGGCTTCGAGCGCGCTTCCGGCAGCGTCATCGTCACTTTGCCGGCTTATCACCAAATCGATCCGCAGGACCTGCCCAAACTGGTGGCGGCGCTGGGCTCTTCCGACATGGCCATCGGTTATCGCTCACCGCGCTATGGCAACGCTTTGGATCGCATGCGTCGCAGCGCCTTCCATGGTCTGGTCAATTTCGTCACCGGCTCGCGTTTGCAGGACCTCGGCTGCGGTGCGCGTGCCATGCGCCGACAGGTGTTCGAAGAAATGGACCTGTACGGCGATCAGCATCGCTTCATGGCCATTCTGGCCGCGCGGCTGGGCTTCCGTGTCAGCGAAGTAGCGCTACGCCAATCGCCCAAGGATCGGCTGGGGCGCGTTTATCGGCCCAAGGAATACGCGCACCACGTACTGGATCTGTTCAGCATCTTTTTCCTGGTGCGTTTCACCAAGCGGCCGCTGCGGTTCTTCGGCATGTTGGGTGCCGCCACCTTCGGCATCGGCGCAGCAGTGATCGCGTTCCTCAGCGTGCAACGCTTGTTCTTCGACGAGAAGCTCGCGGATCGACCGGCGTTGCTGTTGGGTGCGCTGCTGGTGGTGCTGGGTATGCAAGTGTTTGCGCTCGGCCTGCTCGGCGAGCTGATCATCTTCACTCATGCTCGCGGCATGAAGGACTATCGGGTCCAGGAAGTGATTCAGTATCCCGAGACGGTGGCTTCATCGGTCGAAGTCACCGACGTGGAGCCCACCGACGGCCGCAGCAGAGAGATCCGGCAGACGGCGCCACCGGCGATGACCGCCTGAGAATCCCCGGGCGCGCCGCTCGGCTCCGGCGCGTCACCCAAGCTCATTGCTGGCGCCATGCCGGCGGTAATGGTGAGCTTCACATCGTTGAGCACCGCCGCCGGCAACTGATCGGCTTCGGCAGTGGAATAAACCATGCTGACTTCCGATAAGCGTCGGATCGCACTGGCAGCCAGATGCCCCGTCAGAAAACGATGGGCATGATGGATCAGGATACAGTGCGGCCGGCCGGTCCGATCATGCAGGGCTTGCATCTGTAACAGCAACGCGTCGACGAACACCGGTCGCGTCTCGGGCGGTAGCGCGGCCAGATTGATCTCGATGCTGTGAGTGGGCGCCTCCAGAGCCGCCAGCACATCCGTCAGGCGAGGCGCTTCATGCGCATCACCCCAACTGCTCATACTCGCGAATGCGCCGCGTGGCGAGGCTGCTGGTGCGGCTCGGTCGGCACCGATCACACAGCACTGGTAATCCTGCTGCATCAGTTGGTCGAGCAGCCGGTTGCAAACCAAGGTGCGCGCGGTTTCATCCGAGCCTGCGATCAGTACGGAATCCTGACAAGGCGACAACGCGATTTCGCTGTCGTCCTCACCCTTGCCCAGAATCACCCGACGCCGAGGCACGGACGCAGCGAGATCGGTTGCGATCAGATCGCGCGCCAGCTCCAAGAAGCCGTCGCAGAACGACCCTTCGGTGACCCGATCCGCCGCTTGTTTGATCGACTCGGCGGCATTGTTAACGACCACCGCATGTTCGGCGGAAGCCAACAGAGGCAAGTCGTTCTCAGCGTTACCGATAGCCACCAGGTTATGTCGCGAGACGCCGAGCTCACGCAGGGCTGCGTTCACGCCCGAGGCCTTGTCGATGCCAGGCGGCAGAATCAGGAGCGCCTCGTCGTTGGTCACCACTTCGTAGTCCAGGTGCAACTGGAGCTTCCGCAAGGCTTCGCGCGCCGAGTCCAGATGGGTCGCACTGGTACTGATGATGGAACTGCCGACGGCGATGGGGGCGACCTGCCGGCGGCGTAACTCCTGCAGCAGGATCTCTGGCGGCGCCTGGCCAAGAATCTCGGATTGCCGATTGGCGGTTCGATGCAGGACTGCGCCGTTCTCGGCGACGATGTAGTC
>NZ_JAEUPY010000605.1 GCF_016790065.1 Steroidobacter sp. | reverse complement strand
ATTCGGCAAACGATCTCACTCATCGCACTGTCATTTGGGTTGTAGTTCGGATCGTTCGGAACGAACGCCTCATCAAGAACACGCAGCCCCATCATCTCCGAAACAATCCAAAGCTTGCCGAACCCAAACCCACCCGAAGCACTGGCACCGCGAACCTGGATGCCACGAAGCACCGGAGCGCCATCACGCTTCGAGAGGCCGTAACAGTATGGTGCGACCACGCGCAGCCGATCGTGGTAGCGAAACTCCAGTAGCACCCGCTTTTGAATGGCTTCGCAGATTAGGGCGCGCGAGGGCATCTTTGTCGGCATGGGCGGTGCCTGGGTAATAGTCAGACCACTTGTGTACAAGTGTTGCCATTATTACCCACTGTGAGGCTCGGAGCCTTCAATAGCCGCTCCTCTTCCCCCGCCCAATCCGCCGCGAGAACGGGATCCTGACGCTCTTCGCCTGATCCGCCTTCATCTGCAGCGCCATTCCGATGATCTCGCAGTAGTACTCGGCTTGCGAGAACCCATGGCGAAGGAGCAATCCACCAATGCTCAATCCGAGCAGTAGCGAAGCACCAATCAACGCCAAGCTTTTCAGTGTCCAGCCGTTGACGATGGGTTCGTATGCCGCGATCACCGCCATTCCGAGCGTCCCAATGCCGACTAGCGACGTGCGGAGTCCGTCGCCCCCGCCGATCAGTTCTAACTTAGAAGCGGCTTTTTTCGATTCGAGCGATAGCCGCCCGCGTGCAAGTTCCAGCACTACCGCGTCGAAGCGTGCCAGCGCGTCAATGAGAGCGGAATCGCGATCCATCGCTTCGGGGATTCGATCGATAAATTGCAGAAACGGGTGGCGCATGGTCCGAATGGACTCGACAACTATTAACAATGCGCCTGCTGCAAACAGAAGAAAGGCCAGAATGATCAGTGACGGGGCAAGTAGGCCGCCACCCCGGCGAAGCGCCTCTCCAGTAACAGCCACGACACCCGCCATGAAGATCATCGATACCGACAGTCGCTCGAGCTTGGTCGGAACATACTTGGGCCTCTTATAGGCTTCTGAATGATCCCTGAGCAGCCGCAGAACCTCTTTGACGCCTAACCAGCGAGAGCTGCTATCCATACGCCTAGTCTCCTTACCATTGCTCCCATGAACTGCCCCTGCATCCTACGACCCAGCCTGCCCGGGTAGTAGTTGCACACACATTGCACCAACCCACCCCATCTCTCACAATCCCCTCTTCTCCTTTCCTGCCCCAGCGCCAGCCCAAAAAGCATGACCAAAACGCCCCCCGAGGTAAGCGACCAACTCAATTCCCCGAGCTTCCTCCTCCCGGTCGAAGACACCAACTTCCTGCTCCGCGACGAGATGCGAGCTGTGCGGTTCGCGCTGGAGTACGCCAAGGCGGATCTGCTGCTACGAGACTGGGGTGTGCGATCCACCATCATCGTCTTCGGGAGCGCCAGAGTGCCGTCGCCGGAGCGAGTGGAGTCGTGGCGGCAAGCAGCGGCGAAGCCAGATGAAAAGGAAGTGCAACGGATGGAGCGGCAGCTCCGCTGGTACGAGGCCGCGAGAGAGTTTGGGCGGATTGCGAGTGAGCGAGGCGGAGCGAAGGCGCCGAGGGATCGTTGGCGAGACAACGTCATCGCGACCGGCGGTGGCCCGGGCATCATGGAGGCAGCGAACCGCGGCGCGCAGGAAGCTAACGCTCCGACCATCGGCTTCAACATTACGCTGCCGCACGAACAGCTGCCGAATCGCTACACCACGCCGGAGCTGACGTTTCGATTCCACTACTTCGCGATGCGTAAGATGCACTTAGCCATGCGCGCCAATGCGTTGGTGGTGTTCCCAGGCGGCTTCGGCACGATGGATGAGTTGTTCGAGTTGCTGACGCTACGTCAGACAGGCAAGGCGCCTGCTATTCCCATCGTGATGTTCGACAGTAGCTACTGGCAGCGACTGCTAAATCTGGACGTGCTGTTGGAAGAATCGATGATCAGTCCGGACGATTTGCACTTGTTCAATTACGCCGATTCCGCCGAGGACATCTGGCGCATCCTGGTCGAACGCGGCCTGCGTACATCCTAGAGGCACCCGTGAATCATCGAGCTCGTCCGTTGCGTTGGCTGCTGATTGCCGTCTCACTAATGCTCGCCACCGGCTGTGCGCTGCTCGCTGCAAAAGAGCTCGACACGCAGTACGGCACACCGAGCGCCAAAGAGTTCACGCCGGCGGCGAACTCGGTGCCAGTCTCCTACGAAAAAGACATCCGTCCATTGATGGAGAACCGCTGCCTCGTCTGCCATGGCTGCTACGACGCGCCCTGCCAACTAAAGCTCGACTCCTACGAAGGCATTCTGCGCGGTGGCAGTAAAGAGCGCGTGTATCACTCCGCTCGACTCACACCCGCAGCAACGTCGCGATTGTTCGAGGACGCACAGACCACGGCGCAGTGGCGCGAGCGCGGCTTTCATGCAGTGATCAACGAGCGTCGTGACGACAGCGATGCCAATCTGCAGGCCGGCTTGCTCGCCCGCGTACTCGATCTCAAGCAACAGAATCCGATGCCTGACGGCAAGACCTTGCCAAACAGTTTCGACTTCTCACTCGGCCGCGCCGAGCAATGCCCGAGAATCGAAGAGTTCCAAACATTCGCCGACAAATTTCCGCAATGGGGCATGCCGTATGGCCTGCCGGCGCTCAGCGACAAAGAACACGGCAAACTCGTCGGCTGGTTGGCGGCGGGAGCGCCGGCCACTGGGCTCGCGCCGCTCAGCGATACGCAAAGCAAAGAACTCACGTACTGGGAAACGCTGTTCAACGGCGACAGCTTGAAGCACCAGCTTGCTGCACGTTACGTATACGAGCACTTGTATCTGGCGCACATCTACTTCGAAGACAAAGGCACGGATACCGTGTTCTTCAAAGTGGTTCGCTCGCGCACGCCGCCCGGCCAACCCATCGATATGATCAGCACGCGTCGCCCTTACGACGATCCCGGCGTATCGCGCGTGTACTACCGGCTGTGGCGCGATCCCGCGAGCATCGTCGCCAAGACGCATATGCCTTATTTATTGACCGCTGCACGTCGCGACCTGTGGCGTAAGTGGTTCATCGATACTGAGTACACCGTCGACTCGCTGCCCGGTTATGACGCGCGCAGCGCATCCAACCCGTTCGCCACCTTTCAACGTATTCCTTATCGCTCGCGTTACAGCTTCCTGCTCGATGAAGCGCAGTTCACCATCATGAACTTCATCAAGGGGCCGGTGTGCCGAGGTAACGTCGCGCTGGACGTGATTCAAGACCGGTTCTGGGTGTTCTTCACATCGCCGGAGTCGGCCGTCGGTCCGGAGTTCTCCGAGTTCCTGGCGAGCCAAGGCGAGAACTTGAAACTACCGGCAGGCGTTGAGAGCGGGCTGTGGTCGGTGACGCATTGGCTCAGCTACGCCGGCGCGCAGCGTCGCTATGTTCAGGCCAAGGGAGATTTCATTCGCGCCAACGCCGAAGCGTTGCAAGCCGCCGGACTCAACACATTCTGGAACGGCGAAGGACGCAATCGGAATGCCGCGCTGACTGTGTTTCGCCACTACGACAGTGCCACTGTCGTGCAGGGACTGGTAGGCACGCAGCCGCAGACTGCATGGCTCATCGACTATCCCATTCTCGAGCGCATTCACTACCTGCTGGTCGCCGGCTTCGACGTGTACGGCACAGCTTCGCATCAAGCGATGACACGCATGTACATGGACTTCCTGCGCATGGAATCGGAAATGAACTTCGTCGGCTTCCTGCCGATCGACACCCGAAAAGCTGAGATCGATCAGTGGTACCGCGGCGCTGAGAACGACGTGCGCGACTATCTCAATGCGTACTTCGAACGCCAAGCGCTGCTGCCACCGTTCAAGACCACCACCGACGATCCGAAGGGTGAGTTATTCACCGCGCTCCGCAAACGCATGACGCCCATCCTCAATCGAAGCAACGACCTGTCGAGCTCCCGCTTGTCGGCTCGTAGCATCGCGGCCCTCAAAGAACTAGATAGCTTGCGTGGAGTTGCGGCATCCATCGTGCCGCAAGTGACGTTGATCCACGTCAAAGATCGCGGCCTGCTGACTTTGACCAGTAACAGCGCTTACACCAACATTGCGTCGATGTTCGGCGAAGCGGATCGCCGGCTGGTGGCGGAAGACAGTGTGACGTTGGCCAACGGCGTCATCGGCGCCTACCCAAACGTGTTTCTCGACGTGAGCGAATCGGATCTGCCCGAGCTCGTGTCCCGCATTCAAAAACTACGCAGCGAAGCCGACTACAGCGAGCTGTTGGACCGCTTCGGCGTCCGCCGCACCGACCCGCGCTTCTGGCCGCTGAGCGATCAGGTGCTTAGTTCGTATCGACGCACGGAACCGCTCACCGCCGGCGTACTCGACTACAGTCGTTACGACAATCGGTGAACGGCCCGATGAAGATCGGCGCGTCTTCGTCCGGTGATGACGTCGGTGAACGGCGGCCGATAGTCGACCAACTGGTAGCTTCGCTGGTAGGCAACTCCAGCTCTCGAGGAATGCGAATCGCCTGATTGCGGCCGTTCTTAAAGATTCGGACGTGACGAGCGCTCATAGCGAGGCCTCCTTAGCATATGCCTTGGCATCTGCTGGCGGCGATCCAATCGGAATGCAAGGCCCCAGGCATCCGTAGCTCACAACCTATTGATTTAACTGGCCATAGCTCAGAGAGTTTCGCTAGACCACATGCCACAACAGATAGCCGATCACGCCGAGGACCAAAATCGTGATGGCTGTCACGATCAGCCATCACGACAACTTCAGCTCAAGCACCGACTCGAGCCCCTGATGCAGCCCCACCAGCGCCGGCACTTTGCGAATCGCGAGTAACGTGCCGTCGATGTAGGGTTCGGAGTGGCTGACGGCTTCGTGTTTGATGGTGAGGCGTTCCTGGGAACGACCGAACAGCACTTCAAAACCGAACACCAGGCCGGGCAGGCGAACGGCATGAACCTGTGTGCCTTGGACGGTGGCGCCACGAGAGCGAGTGTCGCCAACGAACGCATCCGGTGCGATGGCTTGGTCCTGTGGTCCCTGCTGTGACAGCCTGTGAGCAAGCTCACGCGCGGTGCCGCTGATCGCATCGATCTTGCCGTCGTAAGCGTATTCGATGATTTCCCAGCTCTTGATGTAGCGCGCCGCCGCCACGGCGAACACCTGAGCCAGAACCGCCGTCAGAGCGAAATTGCCGTGCAAGAGCCCGACACGACGAGTCCGAGCTTCAGTATCGAGCTCTGCGAACTGCTCCGCAGTGATACCTGAGCTGCCGATCACGACGTGCTTTCCGGCGCGTACAGCGGCCTGAGCATTGCTCAGCGCAGCAGTGGCTGAGGTGTAATCGACGAGCACGTCGAAGGAGTCCTTGGCGACTGCCTCCGCAACGGACGACCGAATCTCCACGGAAGACTCACCGCCGAGGACATCGCCAACCGTGCGACCAGCAGCGCTACGCGAAACAGCGGAGGTAAGAGTCAGATCCTCCTGTGCAAGGATCGCGGAGGTGAGCAGCTTTCCCACATCGCCGGTGACTCCGGCTACGCATACACGGATCGACATCGGGACTACCTTGGCGCGAAGACGCGACGGAACAGAGGGCCGAACGCTAGTTTACCTCGTCAGCCCAGCGGCAGCGTCAGGATCCAAAGCCCCAGCAGGGTGTAAGTGACCATCAAGATCAGCAGTGGCAGTTGACTGAGTAGCAAGCGGCCTCGGCCAGGGAAGATGCGCAAGGCTTCGTAATGCGCCAACACCACGCTGATGACGTGTCCCAGTAAAACCACGCCCACTTGCGTATGCCACACGACACCCATTGCCAATGCCCCGGCTGGCGGCCCCTCCAGCGGAATCGTGGGCATCGCGGCTTGGGAGCCGAACAGAGGGGCGAGCAACTTCGGCAGCTCGCGGAACTGCACGACCAGAAAAGTGTAGTAGTGGGCGAAGTGGTAAACGAATGCGATCGGCACCAGCGAATACGTGAACCGGAGCGCCAACTCTCGCAATGACAGCGACGAGCGCGTGATCAGCTTAGTCACGAGCAGCGTCGCAAAGAAAAAGATCAGATACAGGAACGGAAATACCAGCAGCCCGACCTGGCGGTAGATCAGAAACAAATCCATCAACATGAGCTGCGCCTTGCCGAGATCTTCGCCCCACAGAGGCTGCAGCAGACCGAGCATGTTCTTCCAGAACAGCGCGGTCCAAAGCTGCGTGTCGTAGATGCCGTCGTAAGCCGTCGAGGACAGCATGAACAACACGAACAACAACACGCTCACATGACGCGGCCGATTGCTGAGCAACCCCGAGAACGGGCGGCGATAACGAACGTCATGAACGCTGCCATCGTCGTTGCGCGAGTACAGCACCGGCGCCATCTTGCCAAGGATGCTGAAAAACACGCTGAAGACGTCGGCTTGCTCGAACCAATCGCGCTTACCGAATACTGCAACGCCGAGCAACGTCATCGCGCTGTAAGCCAGCAGCAGTTTCGACAACGCCATCGGCGTCTGCATCACGAACAGTTCGACCCAGATCAGTGCCAGGTAACACAGGAACGCCGGCCAGCAGCCCAGCGATTGCGGATAACGTACGCGCGCCGTCGACAGCGGCACGCCTAGTCGCTCCAGCCCTGCGACAAGGGTCAGCCACGGATTGATGAATGGATACAGATCGCCGATCAAGGCGGTGAGATAACTCCAGCCGAGCAGGAACACCACCCAGAACAGAGTTAGCGAACCATTGGCCGCCGGATCTTCGCTGCCGACGAAGCCGCCGATGATCGTCACCGACAATGCGATGACCGCGCCCGCTCTTAGCAGAGCTAACAGGCAACGCGCTGCGCGGCGCGCGCCAACGCCCACATCGAATGGCGTCGATTGAGCGACTTGCTCGGTCGCTGCCGACCCGCTCACGAACACACCGAGTACCGCAAAAGTGACGATCAGCGTGGCCACGCAACCATACACATACATCCAGTACGGAATGGGCAGCACATAAGGGGTACTGAACGAATGCGCCGAGGCGAGGATTGGCAGCGCTGTGAGCAGACACGCAACGGCTGAGCATCGAAGCCACCCAGCCTTCATCGAGGCTGCACCTCGAGAATGGCCAGATGAATCATCAAATTCTGCGGATCGTGCCAATGAATCGGAAAGGCGCCGGCAGTCGTGGCTTCCAGCGTCAACGTCACTTCGCTGCCGGGGACGAGCGGAACACTACGGTCGTATACATGGAGATGCAGCGAGCCAGGCTGCGTCGACGTTGCCACCAGCGTGACAGTGTCGCCCTGATTGGCTTTGAACACCGGCACCCCACTCTGCGCCCGCGCCGTTAGTGTGTCCGCATCCCCAGAGATATCGATGCGAAACGTATGCGCTACTGGCGCGCTCGAGCCCTCCTTAGACGACTCGCGCAATATCCAATACATGCCGGCCAATAACAGCAACGAAAGCGCAATCGAAATGACAGCAGCGCGATTTCGCCGGGGTTGCGCTTCAACCGTTGCCATCATGAGCTCATGTTACGGGCAGCCATGCTTCGGGCTCACTATTCCATAGCAGGTTTCCGGCTCGGCAAACAGAGGATTACGCGAAGTCACCGGCACGTCACGATACGACCGCCTGGTACCGCCCGAAGGCCTCC
>NZ_JAEUPY010000603.1 GCF_016790065.1 Steroidobacter sp. | reverse complement strand
ACATTTTCTGGTGGCCGCCGACTACAACAAGAATGAAGGCGTGCCGGAAGGGCTCGCTCGGGATTGGCAGCGTCGCAGCCCGGCGTTGCTCACTAACTCGGGCGCCGGCCCGTCGTTCGTGATTCGCGATAACTCGGTGTTGTTCCTGGCCTCGCCGAACGGCGTGACGTTGCCAGGCAGTTCCGCCGTGAGCAACCTGGAATTCTTCTCCAATGGCACCGCTCAGACTCGTCAGCTCGGCGACATAGGCGGCAACTTCATGGTCGGCGGCAGCGGCTCGCGGCTCGGCGATCGAAGCGCGATCTTCATTCCCACCGAGCGTTTCAACGTGCTGGTCGCGGCCAAGCACGACATCACCGATCGGTTCGGGGCGTTCGTCGAAGCCAGCTTCGCGCAGTCCAAGTCCACCGGTCGATTGGTCGATGCCTTCACCTTCGCGGATGTGTTCATCACGCCCGACAATCCTTACTTGCCGACCAACATGCCGGCGTTTACCCAACCGTTCCCGCTGTTCCGCACCTTCGAGGAAGTGCCGCCGATCACGTCGGTGTCCAAGAACGACAACATGCGTTTTGTCGCGGGCCTCAACGGCAATTTCGGTGAGACGTTCCGCTGGAAAGTGTCGGGCCAGTACGGACAGACCAAGTTCTCCAACGATCAACCCTACAACTTGTTGGTCGGCAATCTGGTCCTCGCCGCCGATGCCGTGCGTGATGGCAACGGTCAAATCGTTTGCCGCGCCAATCTCAACGGCGCCAACGGCGCGCCCGGTTGCCAACCGATCAATCTGTTCGGTAGAGGTTCGCCCAGCGCCGCTGCGCTCGATTACATCTTCGGCACCGGCACGTCGGATACCGAGATCAAACAAACCGTGTTCGCTGCCGACATCGGCGGTGAGTTGTTCGATGCTTGGGCCGGCCCGGTGCTCGGCACGTTCGGTGTCGAATATCGCAAGGAAAAGCTCGACCGCGTGGTCAGCGAACAGAATGAGAACGATGAGTTCCTGATCGTCAACGCCAAGCCGCTCGCCGGCGATTTCAGCGTCAAAGAGGGCTTCGCCGAGTTCGCGTTGCCGGTGTTCAAGACCGACAGCCAGAGCTTGGATTTGAACGCGGCCGCACGCTACACGGATTACAGCACTGTCGGCAGCGTGCAGACCTGGAAGGCAGGTCTGGTGTACTCGCCGATCGAACAGCTGCGGTTCCGCGGTTCGCTGTCTCGTGACATTCGCGCTCCGAGCATCGGCGAAACGTTCGTGAAGACGGTACTGCTGTTCGGCACTGTGGCCAATCCGTTCAACGGCGAATCGGAGTTCGTGCAGACGCCAGTGCTCGGCAATCAAGACTTGAAAGAAGAAACCGCCAAGACGACTACGTTCGGCGTGGTCTTCACCTCCGGCGGGTTCCGCGGCTCGGTCGACTGGTATCACATCGATTTGACCGACACCATCGGCGTGCTGTCGCCGCAGGACGTGGTGAATCGCTGCTTCGCCGGCAATGCTTCGCTGTGCGATTTGATCACCTTCGATCCCACCGATCCCACTAGCATTGCGTCGATCGCCGGCAAGAATCTGAACCTGGGCACCTTCGACCTGAAGGGCGTGGACGCCGAGCTGCGTTACACCCAGCCGGTGGGCAACGGCGATCTGAGCGTCGGCTTGATCGGCAGCTACCTCATCCACAAGGAAATCGCGCCGTCCGGCGGCGAGCCGCTGGATGCCGCGGGCGAAGTGGGCGCGGCTTCGGGCTTCGGCATGCCGGATTTCAAAGCCACGTTCACCGTCGGCTACGACGTCGGCAACTGGGGCGGCTTCGCTCAGCTGCGCTACATCGGTTCGGGCGTTTACGACGCCACTTATGGACCGGATGACCTGGCGCCTGCGGAGAACAACATCAGCTCGATCACCTATCTGGACCTGTCCACCCGTTACGACCGGAAGGATCTGGGCTTCGGCGAAGTGCAATTGTTCGCCGGCATCGACAATGTGATGGACAAGGATCCGCCGGTGATTCCGCTCAACTTTATCTCCAACGCGGCCACCAACGGCACGCACTACGATGTGATCGGCCGGCGCTTCTACGTCGGCGCGCGAATGAAGTTCTAAGCCCAGGCGGGCTACAATTCCGGCCCGCCAGCTTCGATCCCACGCGATCTCGCCAGCCCAATCGCCTCGCCAGAGGCCTGGGCTGGAGAGCGCATGGCTATCTCAACTCTTAGCAACGTCGCTTACCTCTGGTTCGCGCTCTCGCGTGGCTTGTTTCCATGCAAGCGCCCGGCGCCACCGGCTGTCGCCGAATCTGGCGAAATCCTGTCGAAAACAAGCCTCTACCGTCAATCCCGCTGCGGGATCGCACAGATTTCAGGCTTGATTGTTAAAACCCGGCTTCACTAGGCCGTCATGGCCTGCAAAAATGCCAGCGCTTCCTAGCCGTCGCCACGAAGTCGTTACCCTCGGTCCCGCTCGATTCGACAAAGGTGATTCGCAATGAAAGACGGTTTTCGCCAATGCATGGCGTGGCTGCATACCTGGAGCGGACTGATCGTCGGTTGGGTGCTGTTCTTCGTGTTCGTCACGGGCAGCGCCGGTTACTTCCAGGCCGAAATCAGTCGTTGGATGCGGCCCGAGTTACCGATCCAGAACTTCGAGCGGTTCGTGGACCAGGCGCCGGTGCTGGATGTAGCGCTGGACCGCTTGCAGGAAGTGGCGCCGGTGGCAGCGAGCTGGAGCATCACCTTGCCGCACTATTCATTGGCGGCGCGTGAGTGGCAGGGCCTGTCGATTCGTTGGGAAGAAATGCCCAAGGACGGCCACGAGAACGGCGCCAGCGGCACCGAACAACTCGATCCGGAAACCGGTGCGCTGTACACGCAGCCCGAGCCGCGTGCCACCGCCGGCGGTGTGCAGCTGTACCGCATGCATTATTCCTTGCATTACATGCCGGCCGAACTCGCATATCGAATCGTCGGCGTGTGCACCATGTTGATGCTGCTGGCCATCATCACCGGCGTCATTACTCACAAAAAGATTTTCAAAGACTTTTTCACGTTCCGCCCGGCGAAGGGTCAGCGCAGCTGGCTGGACGCGCACAACGTGGTGAGCGTGCTGGTGTTGCCGTTCTTCCTGTTGATCACTTATAGCGGCCTGGTGTTCTTCCAAGTCGATTACATGCCGGCCGGTGTCAATACGCTTTACGGCAGTGACGACCAGAGTCATGAAAAATTCTTCGATGAATATTTCGATGACGAACATCATCACGTGGCCATCGGTCGTCCGCCGATTGCGTTGGCGCCGTTGCTGAAGCAGGCCGAAGCGCAGTGGGGCCCTGGCACGGTGCGTACCGTCACCATCGAACATATGCAGGGCGAGGAGCCCGTGGTGGCCATCAGCAAAGTATTCGGTGGCTCGGTGAAGTTCGGTGACACCGCCCAGCTGCGATTCAATGCGCAGACGGGTGAGCCGTTGCCGCCCGAACATGCCGATTCGGCATCTCGTCAAACCCACGACGTGATGTTGGCGCTGCATGAGGGCCGTTTCGCCGATACCTGGACGCGTTGGTTGTACTTCGTCGCCGGCTTGCTCGGCTGCACCATGATCGGCACCGGCTTGGTGCTGTGGACGGTCAAGCGTCGCAAACAACATCTGGCCGCTCCTAACACTCCGGTGTGGGAAGGCTTCGGCTTGCGTTTGGTAGAAACATTGAACGTCGCCACATTGGCGGGTTTGCCGTTGGGGATTGCGGCGTATTTCTGGGCCAATCGCTTGTTGCCCATCGAACTGTCGAATCGGCCCGATTGGGAGCTGGACGCGTTGTTCGCCACCTGGTTGTGCACGTTCTTCGTGGCGCTGTTGCGTCCGTTGAAGCGTGCCTGGCTGGAGTTGTTGTGGACCAGCTGCGGCGCCTTTGCGTTGTTGCCGGTGTTGAACTTCTTCACCACCGATCGTCATCTCGGCGTGTCGTTGGCTCAGGGCGACTGGGTGATGGCCGGCGTAGATCTGACGTTCTGGGGTCTGGCATTGCTGTTTGGTTTCATCGCTTACAAGGTCAATCGCAAGATGGCGATTGCGCAGTCGGCCGCCAAACCGGCGCACTCTGAGATCGCACTCGACGGCGCAGGCGGGAGCCGCGCATGAGTTTGACGAAGAGCTATCGTTGGATGGTGGCATCGCGCGTGGCTGCGGCGGCAGTGGGTGGCTACGCGCTCACTTCGGCCGTGACTGTATTGTTGTCCTTGATTTGGCCGATCTCCAAAGCGGACGCAGTCGCTTCGGCCACCATGTTGAGTTTCACGCTGTACGCCGTGGTCATCATTTGGGTGTTCTGCACGCCGACCGCGACTCGCGCGTGGGCGGGAGTAGTGGGCGCAACAGCCGTCGTGACGCTCGCCTGCTGGCTCTTGATGGGAGTCTCGGCATGAGTGGCTTGAGTTTCACGCTGGCATTTCTGCTGTTGACCGCTTGCGCCGCGTTGGCGCTCGGCATGGACAAACATTGGCGGCAAGTGCGCGAAGGCGAGCTGACCACGGGACGTCGCAGAGTTTTGCGAACCGTTGGTTGGGTGCTGCTCGCAGCTGCGTTGGCGGTGGGCGTCGTCGGTTGGGGCGAGAGCGTCGGTATCGTTGCTTGGCTGGGCTGGCTCAGCGTGGCCGGTCTCGCATTCGTATTCAGCCTGCCGAAGTTCTCGCGCGAATCGGAGCGTCCGGAGAAAGCGCCGCGTGCCATTCCTGCGTCCTTCGTGACTGCCGGTTCGCGTCGCGTCGGTCAGTGGGTTGCCGGCGTGGGTTTGTTGGCAACGCCGGTGTTGTTCGCCTGGGGACTGCACGCCGAAGACACACGGCCGTTGTTACGCGATGATGTGTTGAGCGGCGAAGTCGGGCCGTGGTCATTCAAGTTCGCCGAGGCCGAGCGCGAAGGGCCGGAACTGGTGACCATGGATATTCCGGTGAAAGGGTTTCAGATTCGTTTTTGCGATGCCTGCGACCGTGAGATTCGCTCCGTGTATCTGAAGGTCAACAAGCCTCGCTCGGCGCGTACGTTCGGCAGCGGCTTCACGGGCGCGCGTCGCGAACGTTCGATCGAGATTCAATTACCGTCGACTTTGACCGGCGACAGTGAGTTGTGGCTGACTGTTGAAGGTAAGGATGGCGTGGTCCATCAAACCTCCTGGCCCATGGCAGAGGTGTCGCCGGCCACGGTGGCCTGGTTCGACAAGCGCAAGGGGAAATGAGATGAGTTCGATTCAACGAAAGTTTCGATGGTCTCATGCGCTGCTCGCGGGGGCGTTGGCGCTGACTGGCGGCAGTGCGCTGGCCCACGAACCGGTGGCCAAGTGCGTCAAGGTCGATGCCAGCCAAATCCGCTGCAAAGGCGCCACCACCGATGGTGACGGCATTCCGGATGCCACGTTGAACGTGCTGTCCCAAGACGATCAGCTGTTGCTCACCGGTAAGCTGGATCGCAGTTCCAGTTTCACCTTCAAGCGTCCCGCTCAGCCGTTTTATGTGGTGCTGGATGTGGGCCCCGGCCTGATGGTGGTGATCGAGCAGGAAGAGATCGGCTGAGCGAAATCACGCGCCTGATCGAAGAGCGCAGCTCCGACGCCGGCGTCGAGAGTGCGCGTCTATTCCAAGCGGCTTATGAAGAACTGAAGGCGCTGGCCCGTTCGCGGCTGGCGCAGGCTGGGCCGTTGACGCTGCTGGACACCACCGTGCTGGTGAATGAGAGCTGGCTGCGTCTGTCCGGGCAGGAGCGGCTCAACGTCGAGTCTCGGCGGCAGTTCTTCGCTTATGCCAGCGAGGTCATGCGTTCCGTCATCGTCGATCAGATTCGTGCCCGTCGCGCCGCTCGACGGGGTGGCGGCGTGAAGGCTGATACTCTCGATACTTCCATCGGCGATTCGGTGGCGGCTGACGAGCAAGTGCTGAGCGTGCACGAGGCTTTGGAGAGCCTGGCGAAAGTGGAGCCGCGCCTGGCCAAGGGCGTGGAGATGCGCTATTTCGGTGGCCTCAGCGAAACAGAAATCGCCGACGCGCTGGCGATCAACGAACGCACGGTGCGCCGGGATTGGGACAAGGCGCAACTGCTGCTGGCGGCGATGCTGACATGAACTGTCCGCATCCGCGCCCATTCCGCGTTTGTAGGGAATGAAGCCGACCGCGAAGTGAGCCATGAAACGTTTGCCTTGTCCCGAACCGCTCTGGCCCGAATTCTCTCGACTGCTGGATGCGGCGTTGGAGCTGGACGAGCACGCGCGTCAGCAGTGGCTGGATGCCTTGCCGCCGGAACATGACGAAGTCAAACCCTGGCTCGCCAAGGTGCTGCGGCCCGAAGGCACGGTGCCGGCGATCGGTTGGTTGACTCGGCCACGAATCGACGTGGCGCCGCAGTTCGCTGTCGATGAAACCGTCGGCCCGTGGCGATTGCTTCGTCGTCTCGGTCACGGTGGCATGGGCTCAGTGTGGCTGGCCCGACGTATCGACGGTGCGTACGAACGCGAAGTCGCGTTGAAGTTGCCGCATGCTCATCTACTCTCCGGTGCGTTACGCGAGCGCTTCTCGTTGGAGCGGGACATTCTCGCGGGGCTGTCGCATCCCAAGATCGCTCGCTTCTATGACGCCGGCCTGGCTGAAAACGGCCAGCCGTGGCTGACCTTGGAATACATCGAAGGCGTGCCCATCGCCGAGTACTGCGAAACGCATCGGCTCAGTGTTTCCCAAAGAATCGAGTTGGTGCGCCAGGTCGCGGAGGCGGTCAGCGCCGCTCATGCACGGCTGATCGTGCATCGGGATTTGAAACCTTCCAACGTTCTGGTGACTGCGCAAGGCGAAGCGCGGCTGCTCGACTTTGGTATCGCCAAGTTGCTGGATCCATCGTCGCAGCGCTCCGGCGATTTGACTCGCGTCGACAGCCGGATCGCGACACCGGACTACGCGGCGCCCGAGCAGTTGGAAGGCGGTGTGATTACCGTCGCAACCGATATCTACTCGTTGGGTGTGCTGCTGTATGAGTTGCTGACGGGCGAGCGACCGAACGCCGGTCGTTCTCGACTCGGACGCATGGTCGATTCGCACGAGGAAGCGCCGTTGGCGTCGAGTCGCGTCAATGGTCACAGAAAGCTCGAGCTGCGTGGCGATGTGGATGCGATCCTCGCGTGTTGTTTACAACATAGTCCCGCCGACCGTTACCCGTCGATGGAAGCGTTCGCTGCGGACCTTGGCCGGCACCTGCGTCACGAGCCCATCGCAGCTCGACAAATTGGCGTTTGGCAGCGAACCCAGAAGTTCCTGCGACGGAATCGTCGAAGCGCGGGGTTTGCCGCCGCGCTCGCGTTGCTGACGATTGCCGGAATCGGCGGTGTTCTGTGGCAGACGCATCGTGTCGAAGAAGAGGCGCGCCGTGCGGGTGCGATCAAGGACTTCCTCATCGATGTGTTCAAAGCCAGCGACCCGAGAATCGCCGCCGAACAGCCCAGAGGAACCATCACCGCGCGTGCCTTGCTCGATGCCAGCGTGCCTCGGATCAAAACCAGCTTCGACGACGATCCGGCGGTGCAGATAGAGCTGTTACGCACCGTCGCCGACATCTATGCGCAGCTCGGCGAGGAGCAACGTTACGAATCGCTGCAGGCCTTGCAGCTCAGCAAGGCGCGAGCGTTCTACGGCGACCGGCATCCGCTGGTGCTGTCGGGTGAAGTCGAGGCGGCTGAGAAGATTTGTCTTCGGCAAGACAAGCCTGGCTGCGCTGCCAAGCTGGCCGAGGCCGATGGGCTGCTCAACGACGCAGACATGAACGACAGCGCCTTGCGCGGCTGGTGGCACGTCATCGACGGTTTGAGGTTACTGGGCGAAGATCACAGCGACGCTGAAGCACAGCGTGCCTTCGAGCGTGCGATCGCGCTGTATCGACTACATGAGCCGCGCTCGCGTGGCGCGGTGACGGCGATGCACGAGCTTGCGAACTTTCTGAGTGCGAAAAAGCAGGATCACGAAGCGGCCATCGCGCTCTTCAAGGAAGCCGCGCAGTTGTCGGAGTCGTTGCCGGACCGTAACGATGCAGAGTTGCAGACGCTGTATGGCAACGTCGGCCTGGTCTACCAACAGCTAGGACGCTTCACCGAAGCCGCCGATGCTTTCCGCAAGTCCGCGGATATTGCGGATCGAACCACGGGGGCGACGTTTCCCACCGCTTGGGTGCCACGAGCGAATGCGGCTCGAACGCTGCATCTTGCGGGCGAGCGCGACCAGGCACATCGCGAGTTCGACAAGCTGTTGCCTTTGTTGCCGCCGGTGGGGCAACGTAGTCTCGAGGCCACGCTGATTCGATTGAACTACGGAGAACGGCTGGCGAGCGAAGGTCGCACAGCGGACGCGATTCCTTTTCTCGAACAGGCGCTGGCGGCTTACGAGCAGCAGTCGGCGTTCTCGTTCCAAGTGCGCCTGGCGCGCCGTTATCTTGGCGATGCCTATGCTCGTGCCGGCCGACAGGAAGACGCTCGCAAACAATTCGAAGCGGCCCTCGCGGATTACCTGGCTAACGATGTCGATGCGAATCAAGCGGTGATGGCGATTCGCGAGCGCTGGGGGCGGTGGTTGCTGGATGCCGGTCGGGTAGAGGAGGCCAAGCCGCACTTCGAAACTGTCGTCGCAGCGGCTGGCGACCGAACGCTGGCTCATGTGGCGCTGGCGCATGCCGGGCTCGCGCGAGCAGCGCTGATACAAAACAATGCTCCAGTGGCATTGACGGAGAGCGACCGCGCGCTGGCCGTTTGGATGCAGGTCACGGGCTTTCGCGACGTGCGCATGGGGCCATACTTGCAACGAGTGCGGGCGGAGGTGCTGGCCAGTCAGCAACAGCTGGCCAGTGCCCAGCAACTGGAAGATTTGGCGGCTGAGGCCAGTGCGCGTTATGACGCATCGGGCAGCGAAACCCGTCGCAGAAAAAATTTTCGGCGCTAAATGTCCGGATCGGCGCACGGCTGCCGTTGGGGTGGATGAGGCACCCCATGGAGTCGCGGACCGATGTCCTTTCCCCGAATGTTTCTGCTGGCCGGCCTGATCGTTGCCGGCGCTGCCTATGCCAAGCTGGAAATCTACGAGCCGGTGCCGTATCCGCCCAGGGATGCAGATGCGCCTAGCCTCCCCAGTGCTTCGGGCGGGATGTCGCTGCAAGACCGGATCGAGCGCTGGGATTCGCAGTTCGACGATTGGATCCGGATCTCCGACATCAAGACGCGCAGCCTGAAAGGCGACGTCGAGACGTTGAAACAAAAGGTCGATGCGCTGGAGAAGGCGGTCGCGGCCTTGCAGTCGCAGAAGCCGGGCGGAACACCAGCGCCCGCTGCTAACGATCCACGCATCCCTGCGCTCGAAGCGCGTGTCGCTCAGTTGGAAAAAGAGCGGGGCGTGTATCAGGCGCCGTTCGTGGTGAAGAACGCGGCCGGCAAAGCCATCCTGCAAGTCCAGCCCGATGGCGTCATGCACTTGGCGTCCGCTAGCGGCACCAATCAAATCACCTTTCTCGCACGCCCTGGCGAACCGACGCGAGTCGTCGTTCAAGGGGGCAGCGCCGCGGCACAGCTGCAGGCCGGCGCCGGTGGCGGCGTGCTGGAGTTGATCGACAACAAAACCACTGAGACACGACTCGCTGCCTCGAGTGCTGAACTCGGCCTGGCAGTAATCAAAGACGGCCAGCTCGCAGCGGGCCTCGGCGCCAGCGCCGGCAAAGCGGTCGCGCTCAGGCTTTACGACAAGTCGGGTCGCACCATCGCCGCCGCTGGCGAAAACCCCAAGACCGGTGGCACCGGCATCATCTATGTCGGCAACGGTAGTCAGAACGGCGCGGCGTTGGCTGCCAACGCCGATGGCTCGGGCGCGGTGCACGCCTTCGCAGCTGACGGCACTGTCGGCTCTGGACTGAGCGGTGCCGAGCGCCTGGTCGCTGCCTATAACAAAGCCGGCAATGCCGTCGTCACCATCGGCAAGAGCGAAAACTCCGAAGGCGGCAACGTCACTGCAAGAGACCCAGCAGGCGACGGCGTGTTCCGTGCTGGACACAACACCGCGGTCGGCGGTGGCGATGCCTGTGTCTATCGCGCGAAACGACAGAACGTTTTCTGTCTCGGCATCGGCATGCCGGGCGTCGGCACGCGCTAACGATTACTCCCCAGGGAACGCTCATGAAACCAATGATTCTGTCGATCGCACTGTTACTGGCCCCCGCCGCGCATGCGTTGGATGCGACTTGTGAGCTCTATTTGGCCGCCGCCGAGAAGTCGGCCAAGCAGCCGGCGCGCCACGCAGTCACCGATGGCGGTGGCATGCGTAGTGAAGCCGTCGTGCTCGACGGCAAGTTCTACGTTCAGGCGGGCGGCAAGTGGCGGCTGATGAAGGTCGACTTCACTGCGATCGAGCTGAAGCTGGTGAACGACGTGCGGGCCGGCAAGATTCCGATCAGCGACTGCAAGGTGCTCGGTAGTGAAAGCATCGAGGGCGCACCGATGTCTGTCGTCAGTTACACGATGAAGATGCAAGGGCTGCCCGCGGCCTCGGCGAAGGCGTACATCGGTAAGGATGGTTTGGTGTATGCGCAGAGTTCGGAGGACTCGAAGATTCGTTATCGCTACACCGGCGTGCAGGCACCCGCGCTATGAGAGTCGTCAAACACAAGTTGTTGGTGTCGCTTTCGCTTATGTCGCTGTGTGCGTGCGGTGGCGAGTCGGCGCCGTCGAGTAAGGAAGCTGCGTGGCCTTCTTTCGAAGCGCCACCGGCGGAGAAAGTCGCGGAGAGTAAACCTTTGCCGCGCGCCTGCGAGTTAGTTACCGGCGAAGAAGCGAGCGTCGTGCTCGACCAGCCGACGGGGCTGATGGGCGACGAAGTGGAGAACTGTGTCTGGGCCAGCGCCGGCAATCCGGGCCACATCACTATGTTGATGGTCCAGATCGGTCGCGAGCACAGTGTCGAGGAAGCGGAGACGATGTTCGATGCCATGACCGGTTTGCCGGGCGATCTCAATGCCATGATCAATGGTCAACTCGGCGAGCGCATGCGCAAGTCCGGGCAAGAGATCGATGATCTTGGCGATGCAGCCTGGCGCTCGGCGAGCAATGCAGATCTCATCGGCACGGAGCAACTGGTGGTTCGTCAGGGCAGGGTGGTGCTACAGATCAATATCACCGGCATGACCAAGACCGGCAAGCTCGATGGGTTGAGTCAACGAGTGGAAGTGGCGGCGCGGCGTGCGTTGGAACGGATTTGAGAGCGGGTATGTGCGGCCGTGTTTTCGCCGTCTTGTTGTGGTTCGTCGTCACCGGTGCATTGGCCGACGAAGCCCCGAAAATAGCTCTGGTCGAAGGGCTGACGATCACCACCGCCATTGCCGAGAGCGACGGCGACTATGAGTCGATCAAACGTATCGTGGCCCGGCAAGAGGAATCTTGGCTGTTGAGTTACTCGGCGTCGCTTCCCTCAGCGGGATCGTCTCGAGTCGTAGCTGGTGAGCGCATTCTTCACGATGCCGATCTGTTGTCGGCGCGAACCTATCGTAATCAATTCGAGAACGGCGTCGAAGAAGACTACCCCGGCACGACGGCGCTCGGCGCATCCATGCTGGTGCTGGATGAGCTGAAGCGAGGAGGCAAGGCTTCGTTCTCTTTGGTGGGTGAGGAGCGTTGGATGACGCGCGCTCGCTCCGGCGATCTGCCAGAGCTGCAGATGGCGCAAGCGCTGATGGCGAATCGGAATTTGAAATACCAAGGCGAGCTGCGTGCTCTGCCCGTGGAAAGCATGACCGTCCTTGTGAATGGCCGAGTGGCCAAGCTGCCAGTCGTAAGGGCCGCTGGCCAATTCAGCACTCGCAAAGTCAGTGCGCTGGATGCGGAGTTCGCTTTTCTCGACGGCACTGTGCCCATCGCCTTGCAGTGGCGCATCGGTCAGGCTTCGCTGCGTGTCGTGCGCATCGACTATCCGGTAAAGAAACCCGATCTCGCACGCGAGCTGGCTGAGAACAAGCGCGTGGTCATTCCGGGGTTGCACTTCGACTTCGGTTCGGCGGTGCTTCGCCAAGAATCCAACGCCGCATTGCCGGCGATCGTCGACGCGCTTCGATCCACCCCAGGCGCCTTCCGCTTGGCAGGCCACACCGACAACATCGGTGACGAGGGGAAGAATCAGTCGCTCTCGCAGGCTCGTGCACAAGCCGTGCGAGCTGCGTTGATCAAACTCGACCCATCACTGGAATCGCGGCTGACCTCGCAGGGTTTCGGCGAAAGCCAACCTGTCGCCAGTAACTCGACGCTGGAGGGGCGGGCGCAGAATCGCCGCGTCGAGCTGGTCGCAATCTCGTGGTAACAAAGCGGGGTGGTGAGCTGAACGCACTACCGTAGGCTGTTGAAAGCCCGAGCACAGAATGGGTAGACTGCTGGCGTGCGCAAAGCCCTGGTCATTTTGTGTTTGTTATTGAACCTCAGCGTTCTGCTGTTGCCGTTCGATACCACTCACGCGCACATCGCTTCGACGACCACGCAAAACACCGACGTCCACTCCGGACACAGCCACGATTTCGACCACCATCATCATGACGATGGTGCCGTTCATGGCGCCG
>NZ_JAEUPY010000581.1 GCF_016790065.1 Steroidobacter sp. | reverse complement strand
CAACTTCGGCTCGAAGCGGGCAGCGATACCGCGCGCGATCTCGCCGGGCTTGCCCGAGCTGGTGTTGGTCAACACGATGACCGAAATCTCGTCGTCCAGATAACGGATGAAGAAGGTGCGGAACCCCTGCCACGAGCCGCCATGTTGATACGCGCCCTTCACGCCCGGCGTTTTCTCCAGCGACCAGCCGAAGCCGTAGGGATAGGTCTTGCCGCTGTTCAAACGCACCGGTTTATAAACTTCGGCCCACGACTCGGGCTTCAGCAACTTGCGGTCGCGTAACGCAGCGTCCCACTTGGCATAGTCGAGCACGGTGAGATATAGCGAACCGTCAGCGGTCGAATTGCCGGTCGGCGCTACCCACTCCTGATTGACGGTGCGATCGCCATCGATCTCGTAGCCGGCGGAACGATTGGGAATGATGGAACGATCGTCGATGACCTGCGCGGTGGTCATGTGCAGCGGACCGAACACGCGCTTCTTCAACACCTCACCGTAAGTTTGATCGCCGGTGACTTTGTGGATCATGAAGCCCAAAGTGGCGTAGGCGGTGTTGCTGTAATTCCAGCGTTCGCCCGGCACGAAATCCAGCTTGGCCTTGTAAACGATGTCCAACAGCTCATCTTCGCTGTAGTCCTTGCGCAGCTCGAAGTCGGGGCTGTTGGCCAGGCCCGAGGTGTGCGTCAGCATGTGGCGCACGGTGATGGGCTGCCAGGTCTTGGGCGCCTTGGGCAAATAGGTGCGGATGGATTCGTCCAGTTTGATCTTGCCGTCCTCGACCAGCAGCATCACTGCCGCCGCGGTGAACTGTTTGCCGATCGAGCCGGATTGAAAAATCGTGTCCGGATGCACCGGCACGCGATGTTCGAGGTTGGCGTAGCCATAGCCCGCCGCTCGCACCAACTGACCGTGCTGCATGATGCCGACCGCGGCACCCACGACTTTCTGTCGCGCGATTTCCTGGTTCACGAAGTCGTCGATGTCGTCCGCATGACCGACTGACGCGGTCAGCAAGGTCATCGCCATCGCCACCTGACGTAGCACACTCGCCCGCCGGATCGTCGCAGCCATCGCTTCTCCTCGTGGGTGCCCAGGCACCGTCTGTCAGTAACCTAACACGAACTCAAATCTTGGTTATAAATCTGACATACTCGGACACAGCTAACAAGGGCTAACAAGGGGCGAACCGCCATAAAAACGCCGGCGTCGCGGGACGCCGGCGGCTAAAGGCAACGAAACTAGTGATTTGGCGGGGAGTTAGCGGGCCGGCAACGAGGACAGCGGCACCCAGGCAATGCCCAGCTGGAAGCCGATGTCCGGCGTGTTATTGATGTTCTGCAGGTTTTCGGTGACGGCGAAGGTGAACAGCACGTTGTTACGCCGGTGCCGCACCCCCAGACTCGCCTGATACTTGGTGCCGAGCAATTCATCGAGATCGGTCTCTCGATGCGAGTACACGCTCGGGCTGACGTAACCCTGCAGATTCACATTGGTGCGTGCCGTCAGCATGCGCTCGTAACCCACGATCAGGGTCGGAATGATTTGCGACTCCTGCTCCGACACCTGCGACGAGCCGGAGTAATACACCGCAGCGGCATCGACATAGAACGCATGGTGCTGACCTTTGCGTTGTAGCGACATTTGCACGCCGTAGTCGGTGCGCCCCGTCGACAACAGCTCGCGCCGGCCCGAGATCGGTACCTTGACCGCGACTTCGGTGGCCAGGTGCCACTTGCCCGGCAAGGTCAGGCCGGTGTAACGCAGGCCGAGGGTCGGATCGAGCAAGCCACCATCGGTGGGACGGCCGAGGCTGGTGTACTGGGTCGACTTCAAGTCGTAAATCAAATTCACCTGATTACGGGTCACCGCCGGCCGGCCGAAGGTGCTGAAGCCGAAGGTGTCGTGAAAGCCTTCGATGGTGCTGTCGAGGAAACCGCCCTGATACGACACGCCGCTGGCGATCACGTAAGCGGTCCAGATGTCCGAGATCTTGTAATGGAAGGTCACGTCGAGCAACGCGAGCTCCATGTCCAACAGATAATTCTCGCCCGGCAAATCGCGAATGGCTTGCGCATCGGCAGGCCCCAGATCGCGGCGGCCGGAAGATTCCAAACCGGTCAAGTACTGCTCCACATCGGGGCTCAGCGCCCAAGTGTTCTGATAGCCCACTTCGGTTTCGATGGCCCAGCTGCCCGGCTTGATCGAGATGGCATGCGCCGGCCGCATGTCCAGACGCAAGAAGCCGAAGGGCGTCAAATCCCGAGAGCGCAACAGACCGTAGAGTTGTCCCTGCTCCTGTTCTTTGGCCTGCGCTACCGGCATACCGCTGGCGAGACCGGCGAACATCAGCAGCGTCGCGGCTGGCAATTTTTTCACTATGGAGTCCCTGGTTGGTTCGTGTTGAGTTTGCATTAACGCACGACTTATATAGTCGGTAGTACGCCGCGCATGCGTATCAATACTTACTGATGAAAGCTTACGCAAGGCGCAGGCTTTTTTCTGCGCTGGCGCATCAGCGCAACTCGCAAAAAAATGTCGCTACGATGCGCGGAAGCCTCAATCGGTCACATTTTTCCCTCGTGCGCGTTGTACATTTCCGCCGCTCCACTACAACCCTCAATGGGTTCGGGTTCCTATTAAGCTCAAGACGATTTTGACTGCCATGACCGGGCGGCGGCTGACACTCACCACCATTGGCCTATCGATACGCGATGAAATGCGCGTCAAGTCGATGCTGCAGCTCGTTGAAGGAAAAACGGCGGCGACCTGGACCTATGTGGATGAGGCCGGCGCCGACCTGGCCATTTGCGAACCCGAATCCACGCTGGCGCAAGCCGTGTCCCGGCAAGCCACCCAACGCGGCCGGCCCCGCTGCGTCTCGTTGGTGCGTCAAGGCGCCCAGCCCATGGAAGACACGCCAGCGGTGTTTGCACCGTTACGAGTCAGCGACTTCATTTCCATGCTCGACGCGACACTCGCCGCACAAGGGGTGGACACGTCGCTCAACACTCAACAGTTGATGGCCGCCGCGCATGCCGAAGCAGCCACTCAGAACGAAGGCTTTCTGTTGGCGCATGCCCTGCGCGACATCGCAGCCAAGAATAGTCAGCACACGTTCCGTCTGGTCCGCGGCAATGTTTCTATTTATGTGCTGCCCGCTCAAGCCAGCGTGTTCGCCAGCGAAGATTTGTCGCCTGAGTTACTCACCGAGCTGGCGCAAGTCAGCACCGGTTTCGAAGTCACCGAACTGGGCAACGATGCGATGCCGGCCAGCGAGAGCGGCTTCCGTCGGCACTCGCTGCAATACGTACTCTGGAACTGCGGTTTGCTGGGCACGACGACTGATCTGTTGCCGTGGCTGCCGCGGATGGCGCGCTTCCGTTTGCAACGCTGGCCGGACTTCGGTCGCCTCGGTCACAAGACCTGGCAGGTGCGCCTCACGTCCATTCTGATCAACAACGCGTATACGCCACAGCAGATGACCAGCCTGGTGCAGCAGCCGATTGCAAACATTCGCGGCTTCTTGAATGGCTGTGAGTTATGCGGGTTACTGACTCACGAAGCGCTGGCCGATGACACCAGCGAGGCGGACGAGCCGGAAACCGCGGCTGCAGTCACACCGGCAGAGAGCAAAGCAGGCAGTCGGTGGTCTGGACTGTTGCGTTCCATTCGGAACGCCCTGCACATCGGCGACTAGGCCACCTCCACTCGCGCCTTGTCGACGCGGACTCGACGGGCGCTCATTCGCTCATACAAGCGACAGATACAGTCGCTGCCGGTTCGCACGAACAAGAACGGCAACAGCGCGTGCACCAGGCACGCCAGCCCCGCGACCACTAACTGCACCCCGAAACCAGCCGCCGTACGTAAGTGGCCGAAATAGGTTTCCCCGGCGGCAGTAGGATGCTCGGTGAACGGATTGGCGCGCAGCGTATTCATGTGTGCCAGCCTACCGAAGCCGGCCGGCGACACGATTGCGAAATCGTGGACAGGGATGCCGCCGGACGCAACAATGTTGCTCAACCCCGCCCGCTGCTACCGCTTTGAAACCCTCAGAAGCTCATGGACCGCCTGGATAGACACATTCTCGACCTGCTCCAGCATGACGGCGCGCTGACCGCGGCCGAGATTGCCGAACGGGTCGGGCTGTCCAAAGCCCCGTGTTGGCGCCGGATCCAGCGCTTGCAGGAGGCTGGGGTCATTACGCGCACCGTGGCGTTGCTGGACGCGAAGGCGGTGAATGTCGGCACCACCGTGTTCGTCACTGTCAAAACCTCGAATCACAGCGCCGCCTGGTTCGAGCAGTTCGTGCGCACCGTGCGAGACATTCCCGAGATCACCGAGATCCACCGGGTCAGTGGCGAGGTCGATTACCTGTTAAGAATCGTCGTGCCCGACATCGACGCCTACGATGTGGTTTATAAACGCTTGATCGAAGGCTGTGCATTCCTGGATGTAAGCGCCAGCTTTTCGTTGGAAACCATCAAGTACACCACTGCCCTGCCCTTGAACTACGCCGCCGTCGACGAATGACGGTGCAGGACCTCCGTATGACGACCGGGATGTCAGAACATGTCGACGTATTGGTGGTCGGTGCCGGTTTGTCCGGCATAGGCGCCGGCTATCACCTGCAACGCGACTGCCCGCAAAAGAGCTACACCATTCTGGAAGGGCGCGACTGCAGCGGCGGCACCTGGGATCTGTTCCGCTATCCAGGCATTCGCTCGGATTCGGACATGTATACGCTGGGCTATTCGTTCCGGCCGTGGCGCGAGGCCAAGGCCATCGCAGACGGGCCATCGATCCTCAAGTACGTGCGCGACGCTGCGCGCGATTACGGAATCGATCAAAAAATCCGGTTCAATCATCGGGTGAAACGCGCGTCCTGGTCGTCGAGCGAGGCGCTGTGGACGGTGGAAGCCGAGCGCCCCTCAGGCGAGGTGGCACGCTTCACTTGCAACTTTCTATTCATGTGCAGCGGCTACTACAACTACGAAGCCGGCTACACCCCGCAGTTCCCCGGCGCCGAGCGCTTCCAAGGCCGCGTCGTGCATCCTCAAAAATGGACCGACGACATCGACTACGCCGGTAAACGAGTAGTCGTCATCGGCAGCGGCGCGACTGCTGTGACATTGGTGCCCGAGCTCGCCAAGAGCGCGGCTCACGTGACCATGCTGCAACGGTCGCCGACTTACATCGTCGCTCGACCAGCCGAAGATGCCATCGCCAATTGGCTGCGCCGGCATTTCCCGGCCAAGTTCGCCTATGCCGTCACTCGCTGGAAGAACGTGCTGCTCGGCATGCTGTTCTACAACTTGTGCCGCCGCTCACCGGAGAAGATGAAACAACGCATTCTGCAGGGAGTGAAAGACGAGATCGGCAGCACCTGCGATGTGGACCGACACTTCACGCCTAGCTATAACCCGTGGGATCAGCGACTGTGCCTGGTGCCCAATGGCGATTTGTTTCAGACGCTGAAGCAAGGCAAGGCGTCGGTGGCCACCGATCACATCGAAACGTTCACGGAGCGCGGCATCAAGTTGCGCTCGGGCGCTGAATTGGAAGCCGATCTGATCGTGACTGCGACCGGCCTGAATCTGCAGGCGCTGGGCGATTTACAGTTCGTGGTGGATGGCAAGACGATCGATCCGGCGCGAGCCATGAGCTACAAAGGCATGATGCTCAGCGACGTGCCGAATCTGGCTTCGGCATTCGGTTACACCAACGCGTCGTGGACCTTGAAGTGCGATCTGACGTGCGAGTACGTCTGCCGCTTGCTCAATCACATGGATGAGCATGGCTACAAACAATGTACGCCGCGTAACGAGGATCCATCAGTCGACGCCACACCGTTCATCGACTTCACGTCGGGCTACGTCCAACGCGCCATCGACAAGTTTCCCATGCAAGGATCGAAGGCGCCGTGGCGCTTGTATCAGAACTATGCGCTGGATCTGATGAATCTGCGCTACGCCGCCGTGGACGACGGCGTAATGCGCTTCACCGCGCCCGCGGTCAGCTCACCGGCTGCTCGCTGACCATGGTCAGCACGTCGTAGCTGGCCACGACTTCGCCAGCTTGATTGGTGATCTCGGTATCCCAAGCCACTTCGCCATAGCCTTTGTCAGCGCGCAGTGACTTGGTCTTGCAGGTGAGCCGCACTTTGATGCGGTCGCCTGGCTTCACCGGCTTCACGAAGCGCAGCTTGTCGATGCCGTAATTCGCGAGCACCGGGCCGTACGGCGGATCAACAAACAATCCGGCCGCCGCTGACACCAGGAAATAGCCGTGCGCCACTCGACCGCCGAACAGCGGATTGCGAGCCGCTGCTTCTTCATCCATGTGCGCGTAAAACGTGTCGCCCGACAACGCAGCGAACTTCTCGATGTCGTCGAGAGTCACTTCGCGTTCGGCCGAGTTGAGACTGTCGCCGATCTGCAGCTCATGGAACGCTTTGCGGAACGGATGACGGCCCGGATCCTTCTGCACGGCGCCTCGCGTCCAACGACCGGTCACCGCCGCAATGGTCTGCGGGCTGCCCTGAATCGCTGTGCGCTGCATGTAATGCATCACGCCGCGAATGCCACCCATCTCTTCGCCACCGCCCGCACGCCCGGGACCGCCGTGCACGAGTGCCGGCATCGGCGAGCCGTGCCCGGTCGATTCTTTGGCGCAATCCCGATTGATGACCAGCAAGCGACCGTGCAACGGCGCGAGTCCCAGTACCAACTCAGAAGCGATGGCATCGTCATGCGAGAACACCGAGGCGACCAAACTACCCTCGCCCAGGCGCGCGAACGTAATCGCTTCCTGCGTGGATTCATACGGCACCACAGTGGCAACGGGACCGAACGCTTCGATGTGATGAAGCGCCTTGGCCTTGCGCGGGTCGCGGCAATAGAGCAACGACGGCGCGACAAAAGCGCCACGCTCACTATCGGCACCGGCCAGGTCGATGTGTTCGGATGTGATCAGCTCAGCCTCACGGCGCAGCTCAGCGATTCGTCCCAGCACTTCACGACGCTGAGACAACGCCGCGAGCGGCCCCATGCGAACGTTCTCGAGCCGCGGATCGCCGACCACGACCTTCGCTAGCGACGCCTTCAGCGCTTCCACAACTGCGTCAGCGTGCGACGCCGGCACGATGGCCTTACGAATCGCCGTGCACTTCTGCCCGGCTTTGGTCGTCATCTCGCGCGTCACTTCGCGTACGAACAGATCGAACTCGGGCTGGCCCAGCTTGGCATCCTCGCCCAGCACGCAACTATTGATCGAGTCGGTCTCGCTGATGAATCGAACCGAGTTCGCGACTACCTTGGGGTGAGTGCGCAGCTTCTGTGCCGTGCTGGCAGAACCGGTAAAGGACACGACGTCCTGGCAGTTCAAATGGTCGAACAAATCGCCCACGCTGCCGCAGATCAACTGCAATGAGCCTTCCGGCAGAATGCCCGACTCGGCAATGCGCTTGACCACCCGCTCCGTCAGATAGGCCGTCGTGGTCGCCGGCTTGACGATAGCCGGCACGCCGGCCAGCAACGTCGGCGCCAGCTTTTCCAACATGCCCCACACCGGGAAGTTGAACGCATTGATGTGCACGGCTGCGCCTTCGAGCGGCACGCAGATGTGCTGACCGACGAACGTGCCGCCTTTGGACAGGCCTTCGACGTCGCCATCGATATAGACCTTGCTGTTCGGCAACTCGCGCGAGCCCCGGCTCGCATAGGCGAACAGCGTGCCGAAGCCACCATCGATGTCGATCCAGGAATCGGTCTTGGTTGCACCGGTGGCGTACGAGAGTTGATAGAACTCGTCTTTGTACTCGCCCAGCTTCTTGGCCAACTGCTTCAGCAGCGAGGCGCGCTCATGAAACGTCAGCTTGCGGAGCGCCGAACCGCCGACCTCACGCGCATAACGCAGCGTGGCGTGGAAATCGATGCCGGAAGACGACGCAGCAGCGATCACCTGGCCTGTGGTGGCGTCGCGCAGCTGTTGCGCCTCGCCTTCACCGCTGAACCAACGGCCCTGAACGTAACTTTGTAGTTGCATGTGAATCCCCTCAGCGGCCGGTGAACTTCGGCGTGCGCTTTTCTGTGAATGCGGCGACGCCTTCGGCGTAATCCCGCGAGCGGCCCAATTCGCGTTGGAAATCGCGCTCCTGGTCCAACTGTTGTTGCAGCGAATGACTCCACGATTCATAGATCGCCTGCTTGGTTCGCGCCAGTCCACGTGTCGGCGCTGCAGCCAACTGAGTCGCGAGCTGATCGACAGTCGTCTTGAACTCAGCGTCTTCAACACAGCGCCAGATCAGGCCCCACTGCGCCGCCTGCTCAGCCGGCAACTTGTCGCCCAACAATGCAAGACCTAGAGCACGCGCGTTGCCGACGAGTCGCGGCAAAAACCAGGTGCCGCCCGAATCAGGCACCAACCCCAATTTGCTAAACGCCTGCACGAAGCTGGCCGCCTTAGTCGCGATGACCAAGTCGCATGCCAACGCGATGTTTGCTCCGGCACCAGCTGCCACGCCATTCACAGCCGCGATCACCGGCATCGGCAGATTGCGTAACGCGAGCACCAATGGCTTGTAGTAATTCTCGATGGAGTCACCGAGATCGACGCCTTGCCCGCCCGGCGCGACCGCTCGGTCACCCAGATCTTGGCCGGCACAGAAGCCGCGGCCCGCGCCGGTGAGCACCAACACTCGAGCTTCGCTGTTGCTGGCCAACGTCGAGAGCGCGTCCCGCACTTCGCCATGCATCTGCACGTTGAAGCTGTTGAGACGATCGGCGCGATTCAGCGTCAAGCGCGCCACGCCGCCGGACACTTCGAACAGAATGGTTTGGTAGCTCATGTCAGCGCTCGTCGTAAGTGATTTCGATGTCGGCGCTGGTCGGTTTGGCCTGGCAACACAACACAAAGCCCGCTTCGACTTCCCAGGGCTCCAGCGCGTAGTTGGTTTCCATTTCCACCGTGCCGCGCGTGACCTTGCATCGGCAGGTGGAGCACACACCGCCGCGACAGGAATACGGCAACTCCATGCCGACACGCTCGGCCGCATCGAGTACGGTCATGTCGTCGTCCAACATTGCGAAGGTGCGCTGGCGACCGTCCATGGTGATCGTGATCTGCGCCACCTCTTGAGCAACCGCGAGCTTGGGCTTCGCTGGCACCGCTGCTGGCGATGGCTGCGTCGTGCTGACAGGCATGTCGCTCGCGAAACGTTCGGTGTGAATGCGGCCGGTGTCGACGCCCAAGCCGAGCAACGTATCGCGCACGCCGTCGATCATGTCGCCCGGGCCGCACAGGAAGAACGCATCGGTCTCCAGCGGATCGAACACGTCCTTACTCAGCAACGTCACTTTGTCGCGATCCAGTCGGCCGTTGAACAGCTCCACGTCCTGCGGCTCGCGACTCAGGATGAAGTACAAGGACAGCCGCGTCGGATAGCGATCCTTCAGCGCCAACAACTCCTCGGCAAACATGATCGTCGAGGTGGTGCGATTGCTATAGAACAGCATGAAGCGGCTGTTTGGCTCGGCCGCCAGCAGATTCCGCACGATGCCCAGAATCGGCGTGATGCCGCTGCCGCCGGCGAATGCGCAGTAAGTACGCTCGGTACTCGGTTGCGGCTCGGCAAAGAAGCGCCCGGTCGGCGTCAGCACGTCGACGTTATCACCGGCGCGCAGCTGATTGGCCAAGTACTGCGACATGCTGCCGTTATCGTGGACTCGCACGCCGATGCGCAAGTGACTATCGTCAGCAGCGCTACAGATCGAATAGGTGCGGCGAACTTCCTGCCCGTCAATCTGCGCGCGCACGCCGACGTGCTGCCCGGGAAGAAAGCGATACGCCTGACGTAGCGACTCCGGTACTTCGAACGAAATGGACAGCGCGTCGCTGCCCTCGGGACGCACGTCGGCCACTTTGAGCGGATGAAAAGTCAGCATAGGTTTACTGGCACTATTTCAGAACTGGCACGTTCAGATGCACTTGAAATATTCGAACGGCTCCAGACAGCTGGAGCAGCGATACAGCGCCTTGCAAGGCGTCGAGGCGAACTCGCTCAGCTTGACGCTCTGGGTCGACGAGCAGCGCGGGCAAGCCACCTTGGGCTCGCGAAACAAATGTTTTGGATTGGTCACCGCGTGCGCCGGCGGCGCGATGCCATATTCCTTGAGCTTCTCGCGACCGCTGTCCGTCAACCAGTCGCTGGTCCACGGCGGCGACAGCACCGACTCGATCTTCGGCTGCTGATAACCCTCGGCCTCCAGTCGCGTCTGAATGGAGCGAGCAATCACTTCCGTCGCAGGACATCCGGTGTAGGTCGGCGACACCCCCACCGTCACGCCGCCATCGTCAGCGATGCGAACGTGCCGAACGATGCCCAGCTCGACCACGCTGATCACCGGAATTTCCGGATCCGGCACGTCGGCCAGAATGCGCCACACCTCGCGCTCGGCAGGAGCGACGAATCGGTCAGCGCTGTTGACCGCCGAACTCATGGCTTACCACTGCGCTCCAGGATAAGCCCGCTGCATGAACTGCATCTCGGCCAGCAAGTGACTCAGATGCTCGCTGTGCTGTTGACGCTTGCCATACCAGCGATAGGTCATGTCAGCGGGCTTTTTCAGCGTCGCTTCTTGCAGGACCTGCTCGACATTAGCTAACCACGGCGCACGCAGCGATGCGGGATTGGGTCCTAACCCTGCGGCCGCAGCCTCCTCGTCCACGGCACCTGGAGCGAACAGCTCCGGCGTGAACTTCCACAACGCATCCAGGCCGGCCTGCACACGCTTGTGACTTTCTTCAGTCCCGTCACCCAGACGCACCATCCAACCGGCACTGAAGCGGAAGTGATAGCGAGTTTCCTTCAACGCCTTGGCCGCGAGCTCAGCAAACTTCGGCTCGGAAGACGACTGCAAACGATCGAACAACTCCAGCTGCCAAGCATCGATCAAGAACTGACGCACCAGGGTGTGGCCGAAATCCACATTGGGCTGCTCGACCAAACACAGATTGGTGTAGTCCGACGGATCGCGCAGAAACGCCAGATCGTCTTCACTGCGCCCCTTGCCTTCAATCTCGCCGGCATACGTGAGCAGGTGACGCGCCTGGCCCATCAGGTCCAGCGCGATGTTGGCCAACGCCAGATCTTCTTCGAGCGCCGGCGCGTGACCCACCCACTCGCCCAAGCGTTGCGCCAGGATCAAGCTGGTGTCGCCCAGATGCACGGCATAGCGGAAGCGCAGATCCACCGACGCGGCCACAGTTACAGGCGCGGCGCTCATAGGTTCTTCACCTCATCCGGAATGGAATAGAACGTCGGGTGCCGATAGATCTTGTCCTTGGCCGGCTCGAACAAAGCTTCGGCGTCACCGGGATCAGACGCGGTGATATCCGAAGACCGGACAACCCAGATGCTTACGCCTTCCTGACGGCGCGTGTACAAATCACGTGCATGCTCGATGGCTTGACGCTCATCGACTGCGTGAATGCTGCCGACGTGCTTGTGCTCGAGACCCGAGCGCGCACGGATGAAGACTTCGTACAGCGGCCACTGTTTGCGTTGCTGACTCATGTTTCTACTCTTTCGGGGCTTCGATCAGGCAAACGGGGCTTCAAGCTGCCTGCGTTGCTTCGCGTGCGCGTTGCTTCTCGGCGTAGGCCAACGCCGCGTCACGAACCCAACGACCATCGTCGTGGGCACGGCGACGGGTTTCGAGACGTTCGCGGTTGCACGGGCCGTTGCCCTTGAGCACTTCCTCGAACTCTTTCCAGTCGATCGGGCCGTGAATGTAGTGCTGCGTAGCCTCGTCCCAACGCAGGTCGGGATCGGGCACCTTGAGACCGAGGTACTCGGCCTGCGGCACAGTGATATCGATGAACTTCTGGCGCAGCTCGTCGTTGGTGAAGCGCTTGATCTTCCAGCGCATGGACTGAGCCGTGTGCTTGGACGTTGCGTCGCTGGGACCGAACATCATGATCGATGGCCACCACCAGCGATCGAAGGCGTCCTGCGCCATGCGATGTTGTGCGGGTGTGCCGCGAGCCAAGGTCATCATGATTTCGAAGCCTTGGCGCTGATGGAAACTTTCTTCCTTACAGATTCGCACCATGGCGCGCGCGTACGGGCCGTAAGAGCAACGACAGATCGGAATCTGATTCATGATGGCGGCGCCATCCACCAGCCAACCGATCGCGCCCACATCGGCCCACGTCGGCGTCGGGTAATTGAAGATGCTCGAATACTTGGCGGTGCCGGCGAGCAGCTGTTCCAACAATTCGTCGCGTGAAATGCCCAGCGTCTCGGCGGCGCTGTACAGATACATGCCGTGACCGCCCTCGTCCTGCACCTTGGCGATCAACACCGCCTTACGACGCAGCGACGGCGCACGAGTGATCCAGTTGCCTTCGGGCAGCATGCCGACGATTTCGGAATGAGCATGCTGGGAGATCTGGCGAATCAGGGTCTGCCGGTAAGCGTCCGGCATCCAGTCCTTGGGCTCGATGCGCTCGTCCGCGTCCACCTTGCTTTGAAAGCGCTGTTCGAGCGCGGCGGCGTCAGTGACCTGGTGCAAACAATCGGCACCCAGGGAGTCCAAACCTTGCGTGTACATAAAGCCCCCTCATTCCAGCTCGGATAATGTGACACACAATGACGTTATCGGCAATTTTTTCTGTGTCAGATGAAAAGCAGGGACGGTTCATCCCCGGCTCCGCCGGGGAGAGTGACCTTCATCGGCGCAGTCGATGTCCGCCGTTCAACGGCACGGGCCTCGGCTGCGCTACCATTCGCGCCCATGTCCGCTAAATCGAACTCGGCTTTCGTTACCCGCACCAATGCCCTCGTCGCTCGCTTTCGGCGGCAGCGGCCTTTGCGAGGCGGTTCGTTGTTGGTGACCATTCTGGGCGACGCCATCGCGCCTCGTGGCGGCACCATTGCGCTGGCCAGCTTGATCAAGCTCGCGATGCCTTTCGGCCTCACCGAGCGGCTGGTGCGCACATCCATCGGTCGCTTGGCGAACGAGGAATGGGTGAGCTTCGAGCGCAGCGGTCGCGCGAGCTTCTACAGCCTCACTACCAACGGCCGAGCCCGCTTCGCCGAAGCGACACAAAGGATCTACGGCGCGCCTCCACTGGACTGGGACGGGCTGTGGACCATGGCCATCATCCCGCCCTCGCTCAAAAGCCGTCGCGACGACTTGCGCGACGAACTGCTTTGGCTGGGCTTCGGGCAAATCACGCCGGGCGTGTTCGCCCATTCGACCTACAAGGACTCGAGCATCAATGCCCGGCTCGATGAGTTGCAGTCTTCGGGGCAGCTCATCGTCATGCGAGGATCCATCCTGTCGCAGGCCGCGAGCGCCAATCTGGTCTCCATGGGTTGGGACTTGGACGATCTGGGTCGCCGGTATAAACGCTTCATCGACATGTTCTCGCCGGTGGCGTCGGCGTTGAATGGCGCCA
>NZ_JAEUPY010000573.1 GCF_016790065.1 Steroidobacter sp. | reverse complement strand
CGTAGGACGTAGTTGATCAGGCTGACGACGATCAGCACGCCCAAGATGCGAAAGCGGACCGGTACGGTGGAGCGCAAGGGAGTTCCTGCGTCGGCGGAGGCTGAGGGGCGGTGTCCGAGTGCAATATATTGCACGTGCCGTCGTCAGCGCAATATACTGCACACCGCTCCGATCCCCTTCGAACGTATGAAAGTGCCCACCGATCAATTGCTCAACCACGTTTCACTGCGTGTTCGCGCGGAGCGTGAGCATCGCGGCTGGACGCAGCAGGAACTGGCGCGACGAGCAAAAGTGAGCCGGCGCATGTTGGCGGGGATCGAGGCCGAAGCAAGCAACGTCAGTCTGGCGACGCTCGACCGCATCGCCAATGCGCTCGGCATCGCGTTCGCTGACTTGATTCGTGAAGGCGCGGCGACGCCAGCAGAACAGCCGATGCTGGTATGGCAGGGAGCGAGTAAGGGCAGCCAGGGCTTGCTGTTACAAAGCGCTGCCGCGACCAAGTCCGTCGAGTTATGGGAATGGAGTCTGGCGCCGGGCCAGAGCTATCGAACCAGCCCCGACCGTAAGGGAATGAAACACATCATCTATGTGGCGTCCGGCGCGTTGACCATCGAGTTCGCTCGCACTCGGCGGCGGATCGCCGCACGCGAGTCCATCGAGTTCGCCTCCGACGTGAACTTCAACTACGTGAATCGCGAGCGGCGCACGACGCGTTTCAGCATCGTCGTCATCGAGTGAAGCGATCGGTGCTGTCAGTGCAAGCTGAGGGCAGCGGGCGAGGGTAGGGGTTGGTTGGCGATTTGCAGATTGATCGGATGTAGCACCCAGCCGGCGCTGCTCAGGCTCGCGGCCACGTGCATCGCCGCTGGCAACACCCGTCGCGAGCCGCCGGCCGGCAACACGACATCCAAATGACGCATGGCCTGGCTCACATCTCGGGCCTGCAAGGCCGCGAGCATTTGTAACAGCCGCCATTCATCGTGGCCGATGACATTACAGCAAGTGCAATGAATATCGGGAGCGCGCTGCATGGTGTGCCACATCCGACTCACGTGAGTGGTGATCCGTATAAAGTGCGGTAGCGCTGCGCCGATGCGCACCGAATGAAATGCGCGATGTAACAAGCGATGGGTCAGCGCCGGATCGCTGGGCGCCAGCCCGATCCGAAAACTCCACAGGATGAATCGCTCCAACGCCGAAATTTCGACGGTGCTCATGGGGGCACTCTCCAGACAAACCAGCGCTGGCAGGTTGTGAGCAGCGGAGGGCCGTTCACGGGCGGGCGATGTCCAAATGATAACGATTCTCAACTAACTTGCAAGGCATTTGAGTCGCGGTTCCGGACTTTGCCAGCGCCGCACACTCTCCTGGCAAGACGACTGCGGCTGTTCGCTCGGGGTGTCATGAAGCTACGAAAAATCATACTGGCGAGTGCAGCTTCGACGCTGCTATGTGGGGCGCACGCGGAGAGTGCAGCGCCAGCGGCGCCAATCGATCCGGTTGCTGGGGTGATCTCAGCGCTGCGCGAACATCAAATCGTCGCTGTCGGCGAAGTGCATGCCATCGAACCGATGGGGCGCTACTGGCTGCGCCTGCTGCGAGATCCGGGAGTGACGGATCTGGTGGACGATGTGGTTTTGGAAGCGGGCAACGCTGTTCATCAAGCCACGGTGGATCGCTTCACCGCTGGCGAGGATGTGCCTTACGCACAGCTGCGTCGAGCCTGGGAAGACTCGAATCCCATAGGGATGTTCGATCTGCCGATGTACGAAGAGCTCTATTGGGCAGTCCGTGCACGCAACAAACTACACCCAGATAAAAGGCCCATGCGCGTGCTGTTGGCCGGATCGCCCGTTGACTGGTCCAAGGTGAAATCGCGTGCGGACTTGCAGGCTCAGCAGCAGGCATCGACGGCACCTTGGCGCAATGACAGTCCTTGGATTGCGAAAAGGATTGCGACGGAAGTACTGAAACGCGGCCGGAAAGCGTTGGTCCTGCAGGGGAACATGCACACCCTGAAGGCGAAGCCAGCCGGTGCGGTGGAATCGGGCGACTCGTGGGAGATGTCCATTCTTCGCGAAGAGTACGGTGCGAGTGTGTTCTCCGTCGTCGTGTCACTGACCGATCCACGACAGTTCGAGCGAGCTGCGGGGCTTGTGCAACTGCCGGCGTTCATTCGTTTGCGAGGCACGCCATGGGGCGCGGTGCCAGTGGGGCAATACATCATTGGCGATCCGGCGGCGATCCACAAAACCGCCAAGTTCAATCCTGCCATCCTCATGGCCGCTCAGGAGCAGGTGGATGCGGTGGTGTTCCTGGCGCTGCCGGCCGAGCTCACCTCGGCGGTGCCGTCGAGAGGGCTGTGCAACGACCAGGAATACATCGAGAGAAGAATGAGTCGCCTGCGCATCTCTGGCGACGATAAGTCCACGCTGCCGGTGACTTGGCGCGAGCTGTTCGAGCAGCGTTGCGAGCGAACCCTGATCTGTGGCGCGGACTACGCCGCGCCAAAGCTGTCGCCAGAACGCAGCGTCAATGGGCGGTGTGGCAGGGACTGATTTCAGCACTACGCACCAGTCGCCAAACACCTCCAATCTTTATTTTCTGGACCGATCTTGCAAGCCTAGGTTGACGGGTCCACGCTAGCACCGCGGCCATTGCCGCGCTTCGTGCCGCATGAACTCAGACCCAGTTTCGAACGATCAGATCGATCGGGCACTGCTCACTGCGCAGATGCGACCGGCGCTCGTAGAGTATTTCAAGCGTCGTTGCGGCAGTGAGGCTGAAGCCGAAGATCTGGCCCACGACGTGTTGGTCAGCGCGCTCGGTTATGCGGGATGGAAATCTCCAGAGCACGCCCGGGGCTATATTTTCCGTGCCGCTGTGAACCGTTGGCGCGATCGCGGGCGTCGTCGGCGGATTCGCGGTGTGGTGCTGCCATGGGACGACCAAGCGCCGTACAGCGAAGGCGAAGGCAATCCGCCCGAGCAGGCAGTGGCCAGCTGGGAAGAGATGGTGCGGGTGGTCCGGGCCATGGCCGAGCTGCCGGAGCGCACCCGCGAAATCTTCATACTGCAACGCCTGGAACAGATGACCTATCTGCAGATCGCCGAAGCGTTGGGCATGCCGGCCAGTACCGTTGAGAAGCACATGATCCGGGCGCTGGCGCATCTCACCGCGCGGCGCTTCGGCAGGATCCGGAAATGACCATGGACGAAACCACACGCTCAGCGCACGAGTCGCCGCAATCGGATGAGCTGCCTCTGACCGAGGAAGAGCAGGCCGCTGCCTGGTTCCTGCGCAGCCAGCAGGGTCGGCTGTCCGTCGCTGATGAAGCGGCCTTGCAGGAGTGGCTCGCCGCCAGTCCTGAGCACGTCACGCTGTGGGAGCAAACCCAGCAGACGTGGGAGGACTGCGGCAGCCATGCGATGTTGCCGGAACTGGTGCTTGCTCGCGAACAAGCGCTTGCCAGTGTTCGACGCGCGCAGGTGAAGCGGTGGACGTTGGCTGGCAACTCACGAGGGGCCGTGCGCTTGCGAGCGTTCGCTGCCGTCGCGGCGGTGTGCGTGTTGGCTGTGCTGTTGAGTCTGGTAGTGACGCACCGGGGCGACGTGTACGTCACCGGCATTGGCGAGCAGCGGACGATTCTACTTGCCGACGATTCGCGGCTGACGCTGGATGCACTGACGCGCGTCAGAGTGAGGTACGACGACAAAGTCCGAGCGATCGACTTGCTTGAAGGTCAGGCGCAGTTTGAAGTTGCAAAGAATAAGAATCGGCCGTTTCGCGTGCGTGCGGGCGACGAAGTGATCGAGGCGCTGGGGACGTCGTTCACGGTCGAGTACATAGGCGATCGAATCCAAGTGGCTTTGCTGGAAGGGCGGGTGCGGGTCGAGTCGCATCGCTCCGCGGCCGAGCGCCTGGTCGAACGAGTCATCGAGTCTCCGGCGAGTGGCAGTGCCGATAAGCCACGAGTAGCTTCGCGTCCTGCGACAGTGCTCAACCCCGGCGATGCTCTGCGCATTGATCCGAGTGGCGACCAAGTGCTCAACGAGAATGTGGATGTTGCGGCCGCGGTCGCGTGGCGCCAGGGAAAAGTCATATTCCAGCGGGAGCCGCTGCGGATCGCAGTGGAGCGATTGAATCGCTACTCCCGTGTGCAATTGAAAGTGGCCGATCCCACCATCGAGCAGTGGCCGGTCAGTGGTGTGTTCGGAGCGAGTGACGCTGAGGCGTTCGCCGAGGCGCTGGCAGAATACTTTCCGATTCAATCGCAGCACGCGGACGATGTCATCGAGCTGCGTGCGCGTCGTTGATCCATCGTTACTAAAAATATTTGCGGAGGGGTTTGACGGCCGGTGCGTATTAGCAGGCAGCTAGTCGCTCACAACAAGTCAGCTGGGGAGTTTGCAATGGCCGCCGTAACCCGCCGCAACGATCGCGTCTCGCATGTTCTTGCCTTGAGTCTGCTCGGATGTCTTGCTTCTTCAACAACACTTGCGGCTGCCGAGCCTGCCGCGAGCACCGCACTACAGACACGCTATGCGTTGGACATCCCGGCGCAAAGCTTGGAGTCGGCGCTGCAAGCCGTGGCGCTCACCGTCAATGGCAAGGTGCTGTACCGTCCTGAACTGCTGAGCGGCAAACATGTCGCTGGACTGCAGGGAGACTTCACCATCGATGAGGCGATGGGGCTGCTGTTGGCCGGCACGGACCTGACGTATGAATTCACTTCGTCGGCCGTGGTGCTGATCCGACAGAAGAACGTGGCTACGTCGAGTACCACCAACGGGCCGCTGCGCTTGGCGCAGACGACGAACTACGAAGCCGACGGCAGCATCGATGAAATCGTGGTGACGGCCAAACGTAAGTTCCGTCCCGAAGTTTCCAACGCCGCGTCGAAGTTCGAGCTGCCCATCATCGAAACGCCACAGGCGCTGACGGTGCTGTCCTCGGAGTTTCTGAGCATCGCGCGTCTCAACGATACTGCTGGATTGGTTGCGTACGTGCCAGGCGTCGAGCTGCTGGGCATCGGCGATGGCACGCAAGCGAATCTGGTCGCGCGAGGCTTCGATGTGAATCGCGAGCGATCTTTCCGAATCAATGGTCTGTCGGCCGACAGCGAAGTGGATCTGGATTATTTCGCCATGGATCGGGTCGAGATCGTCAGAGGTCCCGCTTCTTCGTTGTACGGCGAGGCGGATTATGGGGCCACGCTCAATCGGGTGCTGAAGCGGCCGAGCCGAGTGTTCGCTGCGAATGTCAGCGCGGAGGTCGGTAGCTATGATTTCCGACGACTGCAGGCGGACGTGCAGGGCCCGCTGGGTTCAGGCGATGTGGTGAGCGGTCGGGCCGTGGCTGCGGTACAGGATGCGTCGACATTCATCGATTCCACGCAGGATGATCGTGTGTTGTTCGCGCCCAGTTTGCTGCTCGACTTCGAGAACACGCAGGTGCTGCTGCAGGGCTACTACCAGCAACTGGATGGCATCACTAGCGATGGCTTTCCTCTGCTCTACGACGGCACTGCCTATTCGCTGCCACGGCTACCGCGCGATCGGAACTACGGCGCGGATGCTTTCAAGATCGACAGCAAGAACTCCTTCCTGTTCGCGGGCGTGGATCATGCGCTCAGCGATAGCCTGAAGTTGTCATTGAATGCCGGCTACTCGCGTATCAACATGAACAACGTCACCGGCGTGATGTTCGGCGCCAACACGGCGGGCGATACTGCACTGTCGCCGTTCAACGAGCGCAAGACCAAGGAAGATCTGAGTTTCGATGCGTCGGTGGAGAAGTCGCTCACTATGGGCGGGCGAGAGCAGCGCCTGTTGGTGAGTGCCGACCATCGCAGCAACGAGTCGTTCAGCCCTCGGGTGGATGTGTACTCGTCCATGCCGGCCAACGTATTTGTCGACGGCCCGTTGCGAGGCACTCCGCAGCCCACGCACGTGACCGGAGAGTTCTTCAGCAGCAAGCAGTATTTCTCAGGCGTGTCGTTCATGGCTCATCTGAAGCCTACCGACCGCCTGTCGATGCTGCTTGGCATGCGCTATTCGGCCATCGAGACCTCGGTGCGCAACTACGCGTTCGGCGGTCGCACCAACGTGACCATCAACGATTCAACCGATCACGATTGGGTGCCGCGCGCCGCGCTCATCTTCGCATTGGCCGATCATCACAATGTGTATGCCAGCTATAGCGAAGGCATCATTTTCAACCAGACCTTACTGCGCCTCGACGGCACGTCGGTGAATCCGGAGAAGGGCACGCAGTACGAAGTAGGTTTCAAGGGCGAACTGGCGGAACGTCGCGTCATGTACAGCGCTGCGGCGTTTCGCATCGAAAGGTCTGACTCCGCTTCGCGGCTCGCGCGTCCACCCGGCCTGCCGCCTGCGTATTTCAACGTGGGTGAGCAGATCCACCAGGGCGTCGAGCTGGAGCTGATCGGCGAGCCAGTGCCTGGTCTGAATCTGGTGGCGAACTACGCGTATTTGGACGTTGATGTGAAGTCCTCGGCCGATCCCATGGAAGTCGGCCAGCGTCCGCCGGCATCGCCCGAGAATGCCTACTCGGTGTTCGTGACTTACGAGATGTTGGAAGGTCCGCTGCGCTCACTGACTTTCGGCGGCGGCGTCGTCGGGCGCAGTTCCCGTGAAGTGGATTCGGTCGGCAGTTTCGCGTTGCCGTCCTACACTCGCGTCGATCTGCGGGCGTCCTACAACATCAGTGACGCATTGCTGCTCGAACTGAACGTGCAGAATCTGTTGAACGAGCGCATCTACACGTCCCAGTACGGCGGCGCGGATTTCGGCATCGCCTATGCGTATCCGACCACGACATCAGCTCGCCTGAGCTACAAGTGGTGAGGAGTGCAGCACCGGCGCGCCCGTCGCGGCGCGCTGGTGGCAAGGCCTTCCTGCTTATGCTCGCGGGTTTGCTACTGATGCCGGTGGCTGGCGCTACCGGCACTCAGCAGCGCCGGCCGCTGCAGGTCGACGACATCTTCGAGATGGAAGGCATCGGCCATGCTTATGGCGGGCCGTTCGCCTTTTCTGCCGATGGCAAATCTCTGGCATTCACTCGCCTGCGTGCTCGCAAGACGCTGCTCAATCATCAGCGAGAGTTTCTGCTGAGTAACGATAGGGCCGATGTATGGATGCAACTGGCATCGGGCGAGCCGGTGACCAATTTGACCCAAGGCGAGCGGAATGCATCGGGGTGGTGGGCGCCACAGTGGTCCGCCGACGGTCAGTGGCTGGCCATGCTATCGACACGTGATGGTCGCGTGACGTTGTGGGGATGGCGCAAGGCTTCGAAGCAACTCATTCAGCTGTCCGAGAGAGAGGTCGAGTTGCAGGACTACGACCGGCCGCCATTCGTGTGGCTGTCGAACTCGCAGATTCTGTTGCCAGTGGCATCGGAGCAGCCAACGCGAGCCGTGATCGAAAGTGACCTTGAAGCGACGCCGCGTCTAGCGGGCGCGGCTTGGCGGGACGCTGCGATTGGCGAACGGCCGACGGTGAGCGCTTTATACAGCGGAAAGTTGTCGTCGTCGCCACAGCGTGCGCAAGGTCAGTTGCTCCTGATCGATATCAAGCGGCAGCAAGCGAAGGTGCTTGCGAACAGATCGACCGCAGCATGGACAACAGCGCCCGATGGGCGCGCTGTGGCGTTCGCTCGCAACGAGGGCGTGTATGTTCCGAGCCCAGACGAGCCACTACCGCTTCGTCGGATCACACCGACGGCTGCGCTTGCTACGTGGTCGGTGTCGATTCATTCAAGTGACGGTGCCGTTCTTGTCGAGAGTGCTGGCGTCACGCAGGACGTGTTGCCTGAATCGATTCGTTGGTCACC
>NZ_JAEUPY010000569.1 GCF_016790065.1 Steroidobacter sp. | reverse complement strand
CCGGTGGATCCGACCATCCTGCGTCACAAGACCGAGACATTCATCGCGCTCGATCAACAGCGCAAGAAGCTGGCCGAGCAATTCGAACAGCTGCAGGCAAGCGAAGGTCTGCTGCGCGACGCCGTGCAGGCTCGCGAAGATGTGCTGGCCGTGGTGTCGCACGATATTCGTAACTTTCTGCAGGCCATCAAAGGAGGCGTGCAGATGCTCAGCAAGCCGCCAGAAAAGTTAGGCGCCGAGGCGCGCGCTGCCATTCATTCGCGGCTGTCGAGCACCGTCGACTTGATGAGTCGCGTGATTGCCGATCTGCTGGATATGGCGAGCATTCGGTCCGGAAGCATCGAAGTGAAACAGCGCGCCGAAATCGCCGGGCATTTGATCAACGAGGCGGTGGCGGTTCATGAACCGTTGGCGGAGCAGAAAGGCATTCAGCTCACGGCTCGCTGTGACATTCCCAGCAATGTCGTGCTGTGCGATCGGGAGCGCATCCTGCAGGTGTTTTCCAATCTGCTCGGCAATGCCATCAAGTTCTGCCGGCATGGCGATCGGATCGAAGTGCGCATGCAAAGCGTTGGCGAGGCAGTGCAGGCGTCAGTGATCGACACCGGGCCGGGCATTGCCAGCGACGATCTGCCGCTGGTGTTCGATGCTTACTTTTCAGGCGCCAAGAATCGTCGCAACGGCACAGGGCTGGGGCTGTACATCACCAAGCGCATCGTCGAAGCGCACGCTGGCCGCATTTGGATCGAGAGCGAGCCGGGCAAGGGCACCGCCGTGCATTTCACGCTCGCTCTGTCCAAGGCCGAAGACGCCGTTACCAGTTGAACAGTGTGCCGTCTTCGAGCCGATTGACCGGCAGGCTGGCCGGCCGATAGGGATATTTCGCGGCCAACGCTTCGTCGATATCCACGCCGTGGCCCGGCGCCTCGCCCGGGTGCAGCTCGCCGTCGGCGAACGTGTACGCATGCGGAAACACTGCGTCGGTCTCGGCTGTGTGGCGCATGTATTCCTGAATGCCGAAGTTCGGCACCCACAAATCGAAATGCAACGCCGCGCCCATGCATACCGGCGACAAGTCAGTCGCGCCATGGAAACCGGTTCTCACATTATTCAATTCGGCGAGATGCGCGATGCGGCGCACGTGACTGATACCGCCGGCATGCACGATGGTCGTGCGGATGTAGTCGATCAATTGTTCGTCGAGCAGTTGTTTCGCGTCCCACACCGAGTTGAACACTTCGCCGACGGCCAACGGCGTGGTGGTGTGTTGGCGGATGGTGCGGAAGCCGGCTTGGTTTTCCGCTGGCGTGCAGTCCTCGAGCCAGAACGGGCGGAAGGGTTCCAGATCTTTGCCGAGGCGGCCAGCTTCGAGCGGCGTGAGTCGATGATGCACGTCGTGCAGTAGATGCACGTCCCAACCCAACGTCTCGCGAGCAGCAGCAAACAACTTCGGCACGGTCGGCATGTATTTGACCGTCGACCACAAGTTCTCGGTGGGGCGCGCACTGTCGGCCGGCTCGTAATAAAGCTTGTCCTTGGACACGCCGTAAGTCGACGCGAGACCCGGCACGCCGCTTTGCAGACGAATGGCCTTGTAGCCCAGCTCTTTGTAGTGCTTGGCGGCGGCGAGGGTCTCGTCCAGATCTTTACCGTTGGCGTGGCCGTACACCATCACGCCAGTGCGGCTCGCGCCACCGAGCAGATCGTAGATCGGCATGTTCGCGTTCTTGGCCTTGATGTCCCACAACGCGACGTCCACTGCTGCGATGGCCGTCATCGTGATGGGGCCGCGGCGCCAATACGCGCCACGGTAGAAGTACTGCCAGATGTCTTCGATCTGACGCGCGTCGCGGCCGATCAAACACGGCAGCACGTGATCGGTGAGGTAGCTTGCAACGGCGAGTTCGCGGCCGTTGAGCGTGGCGTCGCCCAAACCGTAAACACCGCTCTTGGTGGTGATTTTGAGCGTGACGAAGTTACGGCCCGGGCAAGTGATGATGACGCGGGCATCGACGATGGTATGCATGGGCAGGGTCGCGGCGGCGGTGCTAAGGATTGGTCATGCCACTCTGGCCTGACCAGTTCCTGATGTCAACGGCCGGATACCCGCGCCTCCCGGCGCTGCGCTTGCAACTGCTTGTTTAGTAAGGGAGTGCGCAGCTACTTGGTCTGGCCGTAGCGCTTGCGTTGCTCGGCGATTTGCTGGCGGGCGCGTTCCAGCTCCTGGATTTCCGTGGCCTTGAGCAGGGCCTCGATCACCCGCGTCAGGTGTTCGCGCATGGCCGAACGCGCTGCCTCGCCATCGCGCTCGCGAAGCGCTTTGAGGATGGCGGTGTGTTCGTCGATGCGCGGCTTGTAGCCGCTGGCGCGCACCTTGATGGTCAGCGAACGATTTTGCGGCGAGCGGGTGCGAGCATCCCAAAGCATTTTGACGACGGCGATCATGCCGCTGTTCTGCGTGGCCGCCGCGATGGCCTCGTGAAAACGCCGATCGGCATCTTCACTGGCGGCGATGTCGTGTTCGTTCTCGGTGCGCATTTCCTCGAGAAGGGTTTCCAGTTCAGCCAACTGCGTATCGTCGATACGCGTGGCGGCTAGTGCGCAGACTTCGCCTTCGATGGAGCGGCGTGCTTCGAGCAATTCGAAAGGGCCGATGTCGGTGGCGCCGGCTTTGCCGCCCGGTGGCTCGGTGTTGGTCACATACACGCCGGAGCCGACGCGCACTTCCACCAAGTTATCCAACTCGAGCGCGATGATCGCTTCGCGAACCGTGGGGCGCGAGACCGAAAACGTTTGTGCCAGCTCGCGTTCCGACGGCAAGCGTTGCCCGACTTTGTATTGGCCGCGCGCGATGCCGCTCGCCAGCTGCTGCGCGATGCGCTCGTACAGTCGCTGTGTTTCTACGGGCATGGGACGGTTCGCTGGCCGGTGCGGGTGAGCCCGATTATTGCTGGCTTGACCAGTTGTCACAAGCCGCGCCGCCGGCAACCGCGGGGCATTCAGGCAATTGGTCAGGCCAATTGAGCGGATGTCGTATCAATAACCGGCGGCGACATTGCTATGCTAGTGGCCCTCGCGGCAGTGGGATCACGATGGACCTGGGCATTCTGGAGACCGGCGCTCCGCCGGCCGATCTGAATCTTCGTTTTGGCTCGTATGGCGACATGTTCCGGCAGATGCTGGGCCCGGACTATCGCTACACTTACTACGACGCGCGTAGCGGCAAGCTACCCGAGGTGGCGCGTCACGACGCCTATCTCATTACCGGCTCCGCATCCGGCGTGTATGACGGTGACCCTTGGATCGCGCCGTTGAAAACATTCATTCAGCAAGCGTCGGGTCGCACTCCCGTGGTGGGCATTTGTTTCGGCCACCAGATCATGGCCGAGGCCTACGGCGGGCGAGTCACCAAATCTCCGAAAGGTTGGGGCGCGGGTTTGCACAGCTATGAAATCAAACGTCGCGCCTCTTGGATGAATGGAGATGGGATGAACGGCGAGGGCGCGCCGACGCTGAGTATCCCGGTGTCACACCAGGATCAGATCATCGACTTGCCGCAGGACGCGACGGTGCTGGCGGCCAGCGAGTTCACTCCCTATGCCGTGCTCGAATATCCGCAGCGGCGTGCGATTTCATTCCAAGGGCATCCGGAGTTTTCGCCGGAGTACGCGACTGCGCTAATCGATTTGCGTCGAGGCACGCGTTATCAGCAGGACTTTGCCGATGGCGCCGTGGCTTCGTTGAAACAGCCCAACGATGCGCAGCGCGTGGCGAGTTGGGTGCGTAACTTTCTTAGCGGTCCGCGCTGACGCCTGGCACCGGCCAGGCGAGCGTGACTTTCAATCCGCCCAGCTCGGAGCGCAGTAACGTGATGGCGCCACGCGTGGCGTCGACCAGATCATGAGCGATGGCCAGGCCCAGGCCATGGCCTGAACCGGCTTCATCGAGTCGGCCGCCTCGCATCAACGCTTCGGCGACTTTTTCCGGACCGATGCCCGGGCCGTCGTCTTCCACCAGCAGCACACCGCCTTCGATGGCTTGACCGGTAATGCGCACGCGCCGACGTGCGTAGCGTGCGGCGTTCTCTACCAAAGCGCCGATGATCTCCAGCAAATCTTCACCGGCCACCGGCAGGCACAGTTCTTCGGGAATATTCACTTCGAACACCAGCTTGGCGCCGAATTCGGTTTTTTCCACCACGCCGACCAGCGATTCGATCAGCGGCAACGCGACGGTCGAATCGCCGCTCGGCGCCGCACGAATCGCGGCTGCGCGACTGCGAGCCAATTCGCCTTCGATGGCCAAGGTGGCGGCGGCGATGGCGCGATCCAGGCCGTCGGCGGCTTCGGTTGCTCCGGCTTCGCGTGCACGACGGCTCTGCGCTGACAAAGCGGCCAGCGGTGTTTTCAGTCCGTGAGCAAGATCGGCGGCGCGTCGACGAGCACGGCCCAGATCTTTTTCGCGGGCATCGGCCAGCTCGTTGATCGCCAGCGTCAGCGGTTCGATCTCGGCGACATGCGCGGCCACCATGCGCTCGCGAGGATTGCGCTTCAGCGTTTCGACCTCGTTACGCACGTGACGTAGCGGCCGGAGGCCAAGTTCGACTTGCACCCACGCGGCCGCCGACAAGATGAACCAGAGGATTGCCAGGAACAGCGCCAGTTCCTGGCCGAATTCCTCGCGCGCTTCATGCAGCGACTTTTGTTCGTGCGCCAGTTGGATGAGCACGTCGGAGTCGCTGCGCTCCGGCCGGATGTAACGTTCGACCAGCAACACTTGCTGATTGAACGGGCCGTCGAGGATGCGATTGCGCCACTCCAGCGAGTCGACGTTCACTGGGTCGGGCAAGTGTTGATCCCACAGCGAACGTGAGTTCAGCGAGCCGCTGGGCGTGGACACTTGCCAATACAAACCGCTGGCGGGTTCGAAGAAGCGCGAATCGCCCGGCTCCTGTTCCAGCGCCGGCGCGCCATTGACCGAGACGGATAGAGCGGCCGCGAGTTGCAGGCCTTCACGAATCAGGTCGGCTTCGATGCGCCGTTCGACATGACGTTCGAACAGCAACGTCATCGCCACCCAGGCGGCGGCCAGCGCCAGGAAGATGGCAATCGCGGCGCTCAGCAATAGCCGAACGCGCAGGGAACGCGGCATCACCCACCGTCACCGGCGAGTAAATAGCCGAAGCCACGGCGTGTTTCGATGACCTGCGGTCCGATCTTGCGACGTAACCGCACCACCAAGGCTTCGATGGCGTTGGAGTCGCCCGGTTCGTCGGCGCCGTACAAATGTTCGGCCAGCTCGCCGGCCGACACGGCGCGGCCCGATTGATGGGCGAGATAGTCGAGGAACCGAAATTCCAATTGCGACAGACGCAGCGGCCGGCCGGCATAGGTGGCCGACATGCGATGTGTATCGAGAACCAGTTCGCCGACTTCGATGGTCGATGAGGCTCGGCCGGCGGCACGGCGCACCAGGCCACGAATGCGTGCGATCAGTTCGCCCATTTCGAAGGGCTTGCCGAGATAGTCGTCGGCGCCGGCTTCGATGCCTGCGACTTTTTCCGTCCAATCGTTGCGAGCCGAAAGAATCAACACTGGGAAAGTGCGCTGCGCGCCACGCCAGCGTTTCAGCACCGACAGGCCGTCGATGCGAGGCAAGCCGAGGTCCAGTACCGCGACGTCGTAATCTTCGACGCTGCCCTTGTACCAGGCATCTTCGCCTTCGCGCGCGATGTCGACGACGAAGCCGGCTCCGGACAACGCTTGCGCCACGTCGTCAGCCACGGCGGTTTCGTCTTCGATCACCAAGGCACGCATCAATCGTCCTCGATTCTGAGCACCTTGCCGGTGCGGGCATCTATTTTCACTTCGCGCACGCGGCCGGTGCTAGTGAGTATTTTTATTTCATAGATCAGCCCGATCTTTTCGTTCTCGAGCTCCACTTTGATCACATCGCCCGGCACTTGCTGGGTGGCGATGGCCAGAATTTTCACCAGCGGCAGCACTTCGCCGCGCTGTAAGGCGTCGCGCACCAGATTGCGCTCGTTCTGTTTGTCTTCCCGCTTGTCGGCCAGGCCCGGGGTGATGCCGAGCCCAAGCGTGCTCAGCAGCAGGATTAGAGTGGCGGCGTGTCTGAATTTCATGGCGCTACTGTGACTGCCAAGACCTGACACCAAGCTGACGCGGAGCGCCGGGCTCACGTCAGCCGAGGCTGCGTAGATTACGTCCCATGGCAACCGGCACTGACCGATTTGGCGGTCTGCCGGTGTCAAGTTTCAGGCAGTTTTACATGGATTACACAGGAGAAGCGACATGACTATGGGAACGAGCGGCGTGCGTGCCGTGGTGTTGGCGAGTGTGGTGACTTTTGCCGGCCTGGCCGGCGCCAGTGCCTGGGCTGACCGGGCTACCACCGGCGTCGTCAGCGTGCCGGCCAATGTGCTGAGCGTGGGCGACATCGAAAACCGCCTGGCCGCCCAGGGCATCAAGGTCAAGGAAATCGAAGTGCACGATCTGCTCGCCGAGGTCGAAGGCTACGATGCCCAGGGCCGCGAGATCGAAGTGGTACTGGACCGTCGCAGCGGCGAAATGCTGTCGCACAAGTACGATCGCTAAGGCTGAGTACTTAAGTGGGATCGCTGAGCCCAACATCGTGGGACGGCAGATCCGGTTCGCGCTAGGGTAGCGTTGTTAGAGGGCGAACCCCGGGGTGCCCCTCCGGTTGCGGAGGGGCATTGCTGGCTCGCAGGTGAGCTCAACTCAGGGTGAAGACAGGCCCACGTTGAGTTGTTTGGCTGCGTTGGCGTGTACCACTGTCAACGCCGCCATGTTCACGATCCGGCGCACCGTCACCGACGGCGTCAATATGTTCACTGGCGCCGCGCAGCCCAGCAGGATCGGGCCGATGGCCACGTTCTGGCCGGCTGCAGTCTTCAACAAGTTATAAGAAATATTAGCGGCGTCCAGGTTCGGCAACACCAGCAGGTTGGCCGAGCCATGCAACGTGGTCTCAGGCAACGCTGCTTTACGAATCGATTCATCCAACGCCGAGTCGCCGTGCATCTCGCCGTCGATGTCCAGGCCCGGCGCATTGGCGCGCACCAGTTCCAACACTCGACGCATCTTCAGTGCCGACGGCGCATCGCTGGTGCCGAAGTTGGAATGTGAAATCAGCGCGACTTTAGGCTCGATGCCGAAATTCCTGACTTCTGCGGCGGCCAGCTGCGTGATCTCTGCCAGCTCTTCGGCAGTGGGGTCGAGATTCACGTGAGTGTCGACGATGAACAGCTGTCGCCCCGGCAACACCAGCGCACTCATCGCGGCGAACACGCTCGTGCCCGGCTTCTTGCCGAGGATGCGGCCGATATATTTCAGATGACGCGCGGTACCGCTGATGGTCCCGCAAATCATGCCGTCGCCTTCGCCCTTCTTCAGCAACATCGACGCGATCAGCGTCGTGCGCCGGCGCAATTCGAGCTTGGCGTACTGCGCCGTGACGCCGTGCCGGCCCATCATGCGGCGATATTCTTCCCAGTACTCGCGATAACGCGGATCGTTTTCCGGGTCGACGTTGATGAAATGTTCGTCGAGCTTCAGGCGCAGGCCGTAATTCTTGATGCGTTTCTCGATGACGCTGCGACGACCGATCAGCACCGGCCGCGCCAATTTTTCGTCGACCAGAATCTGCGCGGCACGCAACACGCGTTCTTCTTCGCCTTCGGCAAACAGAATGCGCGAATTCTCTGGAGCCACGCGACGCGCAGCCGCGAACACCGGCTGCATGAAGGTGCCGCTGTGGTACACGAACTGCTGCAGCTTCTGTTCGTACGCGTCGAAGTCCTTGATGGGGCGCGAGGCCACGCCGCTTTCCATCGCGGCCTTCGCCACCGCTGGTGCGATCTTCACGATCAGTCGCGGATCGAACGGCTTGGGAATGATGTATTGCGGACCGAAGCTTAGATTTTCGGTGTTGTAGGCACTGGCCACGATGTCGTTCTGCTCTTGTCGAGCAAGCTCGGCAATGGCGTGCACCGCTGCGATTTCCATGGAGCGGGTGATGGTGGTTGCACCAACATCGAGCGCGCCCCGGAAAATGTAGGGGAAGCACAAAACGTTGTTCACTTGGTTCGGATAGTCGGTGCGGCCGGTGGCCATCACCGCGTCACTGCGCACCGCGGCCACTTCTTCCGGCAGGATTTCCGGCGTCGGATTGGCCAGCGCGAAAATCAACGGCCGAGGCTTCATGGTCGCCACCATGGGCGGCTTCAACACGCCGCCGGCGGACAAGCCCAGGAATATGTCAGCATCGACGATTACTTCGGCCAGCGTGCGCTGGTCGGTGGGCTGCGCAAAACGCTCCTTCTCCGGATCCATCAACTCCTTGCGGCCGGTGTAGACCGCGCCGGCAAGATCGGTGAGCCACACGTTTTCGCGAGGCAAGCCGATGTCCACCAGCAAGTCGACGCAAGCGAGCGCGGCGGCACCGGCGCCGCTGACGGCGAGCTTCACCGACTTGATGTCCTTGTTGACGACTTGCAAACCGTTCAACACGGCCGCGGCAACGATGATGGCGGTGCCATGTTGATCGTCATGGAACACCGGGATCTTCATGCGCTCGCGCAGCCGGCGTTCGATAATGAAACACTCGGGCGCTTTGATGTCCTCGAGATTGATGCCGCCGAACGTGGGCTCGAGCGCGGCGATCACATCCACCAGGCGGTCGGGATCGTTCACGTCCAGCTCGATGTCGAACACGTCGATGCCGGCAAATTTTTTGAACAGCACCGCTTTGCCTTCCATCACCGGCTTGGCGGCCAGCGGCCCGATGGCACCGAGGCCGAGCACAGCCGTGCCATTCGTGATGACCGCAACCAGATTGCCGCGCGCCGTGTAACGAAAGGCCGCCAATGGATCATCGGCAATGGCTTCGCACGCAGCGGCCACGCCGGGGGAATAGGCAAGCGCCAGATCGCGCTGATTGGTCAGTTGTTTGGTGGCCGTGATGGCCAGTTTTCCGGGCGTCGGCAGCTCGTGATAGTCGAGCGCGGCCTGGCGCAGATTATCGCGTGCGTTAACTGACAAGGAGCTGTCTTGACTCATTTAAGTCGGGCTCGTTACTCGGCCTCATCGCGCCGGGCTCGTGACCCGGGCCAGACGTCGGACCGTATAGATTTGGGGGGCGCCACTTTATTCGATTCACAGCAGCGCTGCATGAAACTTGCTCCGGGGTCTGGAGCCACGAGCCGTGAGCGCCTATCCTATGCCCGCCTACCGGTAAGTAGGTGTTTCAGGTTCTGAGTAATCACACGGACATGACCCCCTCCTGTGAGTTTGTAGCGCCGATCCGGCGGTCGAAAGAAGTCAAGGCAGTTTGCGCGGCCTTACGTGCTCTGGTGGACCGCGGTGAGTTGCGAGCCTTTCACGAAGGCAAGCTTCGCGTTGGCCGAATGCACATCGACCTCGAATGGCCCGACGGCCGGCTCAGCCGGCTGCGTATCGACATCGAGTCCGCAACGCTGACTTTCGCTGGCTTCCTCGAAGCCGGCGCCGGTTCGGCGTTGTATCGGGATTTGAAGGGGTTGCTGCGCGCGGCTCAGGCGCCGAGCCGCGATACTGTTCGCATCGATCCAGCCAGAGCCATGCTGCGTGTCACTGAGCAGGCCGGCACCGTGTCGTTGTCGATCATCGTCACTCGCGGCGAGTACGAGTATTGCGCTCGCCGTTTGATCGAGCTGGCGCGCGAGGCCGTGGCGCTCGCGCCCGAGGCCAGTTTCAGAACGACTTCCCATCCACCGCTTTACGCTTGACCGCGGCCAGGTCGAAGTCTTCCAGGCAACGCACGTTGATGGCGGCCATCTTGCCGCCCTTGGGATTGCTGCCGATGCCATACGGCGCGCAGCCGCAGGTCTTGCAAAAGTGATGATGGATGACGTGCCTGTTGAAGGTGTACACCCGCAGGTTTTCCTCGCCTGAGCGCAGCTGAAACTGTTCGTGCGGCACGAACGTCAGCAAATAACCTTTGCGGCTGCAGTGGGAACAATTGCATTCGATGACTTCATCGAAGCTGCTTTCGAACTCGAATTTCACCAACCCACAATGACAGCTGCCGGTGTATTTCATGATTGCACCCGTTGTACGGTCCACTGATGACGGGAATGTTAGCTGCTTGTCAGCTTGGCGTCAGGAGCGTCGTTGCTGAGCATGGCTTGCAGTTGCGCGAGTGTGTCGGCTTCGGCGGCGGGCTTGTCGGTGCGCCACCGCAAAATGCGCGGGAAGCGCAGCGCGATGCCTGATTTGTGGCGGCCGGACGCGGCGATGCCTTCGTAGGCCAGCTCGAACACCTGGCTGGGTTCCACCGAGCGCACCGGGCCGAACTTTTCCAACGTGTGGGCTCGGATCCAGCGATCCAACTGCTCGACCTCGGGATTGGTCAGTCCGGAATAGGCTTTGGCCACCGGCACCAATTCTTGATCGCGCCACACGCCGAAGGTGTAGTCGGTATACAGATTCGAGCGGCGGCCCTGACCGGGTTGGGCATAAATCATCACGGCATCGAAGCAGTGCGGTTCGATCTTCCATTTCCACCAGGCGCCGCGCTGTCGGCCTGTGCCATACGCGGAGTCGAGCGCTTTCAGCATCAGGCCTTCGACGTTGCGTTGTCGCGAGTCGGCGCGGGCAATAGTGAGTTGCTCCCAGGTCGATGCTGTTACCAACGGCGAAACTTGAAAGATAGGCGAGGCTCGCGACAATAGTTGCTGCAATTGTTCGCGTCGTTCGCGCAGCGGCGCGGCACGCAGGTCCTGACCTTCGAGTTCTAACAAGTCATAGGCCAGAAACTGCACCGGCACTGTCGTCAGGATCGCGGCCGTGAGTTTCTTGCGTCCGATGCGCTGCTGTAACAAGGCGAACGGTTGTACTCGACCGTCCTTCCATGCGACCACTTCGCCATCCAGCACGACACCGTCAGGCAGTGAGCCGGCTGCGTCGATGATTTCAGGAAAGCGCTCGGTGATGCGTTCTTCGCCACGCGACCACAAGTGACATTCGCCGGCGCGACGAATCAGTTGGCCGCGAATGCCATCCCATTTCCATTCCGCTTGCCACGCGTCGCGCTCGCCGAGCTGCGCGGGATCGCCTTCCAACGGCGATGCAAGAAAGAACGGATACGGCACAGCAGGATCGGTCCGCGGACTTTCGGCCGCATGCAGCGCTTGCCAGAACAGCGTGCCTGGTTGCCACTCGCCCATGAGTCGACCGGCGAGTTCGGTGCGCTCGATTCCAGTCACATCAGCCAATGCGCGCGTGACCAGTAGCTGGGAAACGCCGACACGCAGCTCACCCGTGAGCAGCTTGTTCAACAAGAAACATTGCCGATACGGCAGCTCGCGCCACCAGCCAGAGATGGTTTGGCGTTGCAGCTCTTCCGTCGCCTCACGCAGCGGCAGCAATCGATCTTCGATCCAGTCGGCGAGTGCAGTGTCGTCGGTGTTCGCTTCGCTGTGCGCTGTGCCCGCGGTGAGCAATGCGATGGTTTCGGCCAGGTCGCCGACCGAGCTGTAAGACTCGTCGATCAGCCATTCGGGCAGCGCGGCTTCCTCGATCAACCAGCGTTTCAGCATCGCCGGGCCGATGAAACGCTTCAGGCGCCGGCCCGACAATATATAAGTGGCCCACGCCGCGTCGGCCGGCGGTGCCTCGCGAAAATATCGCGCCATGGCCGCGACTTTGAGGTTGGTGGACTGAGTGGTGTCCAGTTCCTCGTAGAGCGCCGCGAAGGCTCTCATTGCTGTTCCTCGTCGCCGTAAGCTGTCGCGAGCGCGCCGGCGTCGATGCCGAGTTCATTTAAATAGCGAGCGAGGGCGTCGGAGTAGCCATGAGTCAGCAAGATTCTTCGGGCACCCGTTTGTTTGATGGTCTCGATGAGGCCCGGCCAGTCCGCATGGTCCGATAGCACGAAACCTCGGTCGTAACCGCGGCGGCGACGATTGCCTCGCACGCGCATCCAGCCGGAACAGAAACCGCTGGAGTGATCCCGGAAACGTCGCATCCACGGCGTGCCGGCGGCGCTCGGCGGAGCGATGATCAAAGCGCCGCTATAGTCCGTCTTGCGCTCGCCGGTGACCGGCATCGTCGGCAACATGTCGACGCCGGCGCGCCGATACACATCGGTGAGCGTGTCTACTGCGCCGTGCAAATAAACCGTCTCATCGGTGAACGCGCGCAGTTCGGACAACACTCGCTGCGCCTTGCCCAATGCATAACAAAAAAGCACCGAAGCCAGGCCGCGCTCTCGATTCGCTTGCCACCAATCGAAGATTTCTTGAACCACCTGGCCAGTGGGTTGCCACTGATACACCGGCAGCGCGAACGTCGCTTCACTGATGAACACGTCGCAGCGTTGCGGTTCGAATGGCGCGCAGGTTGGATCGGGCTGACGTTTGTAGTCGCCCGACACCACCCACACTTGGCCTGCATGCTCGATGCGTAACTGCGCCGAGCCGAGAATGTGGCCGGCGGGATGTAAAGAAATTGTGGTGGAGCCAAGCTGCAATCGCTGGCCATAGCTCACGGGTTCGGGATGATGGTCTGCTCCAAGGCGATGCCGCGCTATGGCCACGCCGGGCTCGGCGACTAAGTAGCGCTTGCTGCCATGACGAAGATGATCGCCATGCGCATGCGTGATGACGGCTGTGTCCACCGGCCGCCAGGGGTCGATGTGAAATCCGCCGGACGGGCAATAAAGGCCGTTCTCGGTGACGGTCACCAGCGGTGGCGGTTGCGCGGACATTGATGATGCAAGCGTGGCATCAGGCAGCGAGTTCCCTGGCTCGGCGCAAATCGCCGATCAGGTGAGCGCGTAGTTGATGAGCGTTCTCAGGGTCGGCGCGCAGAATGGCTGATGGATGATAGGTGCAGACGATTTGAGCGCCGCTGGCGTGGGGGATTTGCAGCTGCCGGGCCGACTCGATGGAGTCGGTCATGCCGGCGACAGCGCGAAGTGCCGAGGCACCGAGCGCCACGATGATGCGAGGTTTGACTTGCGACACTTCGGCGTCGAGCCAGTGATTGCAAGCGGAGACTTCAGATGCATCCGGTCGCTTGTGTAGCCGGCGCTTGCCGCGCGGCTGCCATTTGAAATGTTTGACGGCGTTGGTGATGTACAGCTCGCCGCGTTCTAAACCAGCAGTCTTGAGTGCGTCGTCGAGTACACGGCCGGCAGGACCGACAAACGGACGGCCTCGCAGGTCTTCTTCGTCGCCCGGTTGTTCGCCGACCAGCATGATGGCGGCCGAAGTGGAGCCTTCACCCAGCACGGCCTGAGTCGCGTTACGCCAGATGTCGCAGCGTCGGCAGGCGGTTGGTCCGCCGGAATAGTCGGGCAAATCTGTGAGCGCGCGTTGCATGGCTCGCGCCTTGGTCATTTCCAGATCCATGGCTTCACGCTGACGTAGCGCGAAGCTGGACTGGCCCTCACGCAATAGCGTTTGAATCTCTACTGACTCGGGCAAGTTACGCCAGTAACGCTGCGGCATCTCACGGCGCATGGCCGGCGGATTGATTCGAGATACGTTGCAGATGTTTCGATAGTACGTGCGCCATAGTCCTTCATGCGCATCGGCCTTGGGCAAGCTGGCGCGGTCGGGCGTTTCGACGTACTTCAACTCGCCGTCTTGCCACAGTGCTGTGCCGTCCGGAGTGGCGATCATCCATTCCATGTTCGGGAACCGTTTGCAGAAGAACGGCACACCGAGGCGCAGCACTTCGTGGGTGGGCTCGAACCACGCGTAATATTTCTTGTCGCCTTGCTCGTCCGTCATTTCCCGGAAACGCACGAACGCGTGCATCTTATGGACTTCGCGATTCACTGCGCTGGCCATTTGGGTCGCGCGATGCACGTCTGGGTCGGCGGCGTCTTCCAACAAGCGAGGCTTTTGTAACGAACGCCACGCCAGTCTATACATCAGGTCCCAGCGGCCGGGCTGCCGATAACAAGCCAGGGTCTGCAGCAGCTCGATCAGCTGACGAGAAAGGCGCAGCGGGGTGGCTGCGGGCGTGAGTTCAAACGCGCCGTCACTCGCTAGCGGCTCGAAGCGAACGCTGGAGCGCCACTCCATTTGCTCCGGCGCGATGCTGGCTGAAAGCAGCGGGCGCGCGACATCGCGCCATTGCGCGTAGTCTTGGACGCAAGCCGAGTACATGGTCAGAACAGCGACTGCTGTTGCGGAGATGCCGTCAACGCACGGCGCAGGCCATCGGAACTTACGTCGCTCGACGGCGGCCGATAGTCGACGGTGCACAGAAAATGTCGCGCGCGTTTCAACGTCGCGCCGAGCGTCTTCAAATCTTGATAACGCAGTCGACGATGCCGACGCGAGCTGATGATTCGATCCACCACGCGGACGCCAAGTCCCGGGACTCGCAACAGCAGGTGTCGCTCAGCGGTATTTACGTCGACTGGAAACTGCTGACGATTGGCCAACGCCCAGGTGGTCTTGGGATCGACGTTCAAGTCCAGTTTGCCGCCCGGCATGGCTTGCGCCAGTTCGCCCACCGAGAACTCGTAGTAGCGCATCAGCCAGTCGGCTTGGTACAGCCGATGCTCGCGCATCAGCGGCGGTGCTTGATTCGGCAACCGTGCGGATGAGCGTTGAATCGGGCTGAACGCCGAGTAGTAAATTCGTCGCAACTTGTACGAGCGATACAGCGTGTCCGCGGTTTCGATGATGGCGGCGTCGGTACTGTCGTCGGCGCCCACGATGAGTTGGGTGCTTTGGCCGGCCGGCGAGAAGCGCGGAGCTTTGGCGCCACCGTCGGCCTTCTCATCCAGCTTCAAGCGAATCTCGCCCATGGCGCGCTTGATGGAGACGTCGCTCTTCTCCGGCGCCAGCGTCGTTAGTGCTTCGCGCGTCGGCAGTTCGATGTTGACGCTCAATCGGTCGGCGTAGCGACCGGCGGCTTCCACCAGTTCCGGACTGGCTTCCGGAATGGTCTTCAAATGAATGTAGCCGCGGAACTCGTGTTCCTCGCGCAGTGTGCGGGCGACCATTACCAACTGCTCCATGGTGTAGTCGGCGTTACGAATGATGCCGGAGCTGAGGAACAGGCCTTCGATGTAGTTGCGTCTATAGAAGGAGAGTGTCAGGTCGACCACTTCCTGCGGCGAGAAGCGTGCTCGTGGAATGTCGCTCGAACGGCGGTTGATGCAGTAGAGGCAGTCGTACAGGCAGAAGTTGGTCAGCAGGATCTTGAGCAACGACACGCAACGGCCGTCGGGCGTGTAGCTATGACAGATGCCCATGCCCGTGGTCGAACCCATGCCTTTGCCCGGAGCGGCACTGCGCTTGGGTGCGCCGCTGCTGGCACACGAAGCATCGTACTTGGCAGCGTCCGCCAGAATGGCGAGCTTGGTTTCCAGCTCCATGTCTGGCTGTATATACAGCCGGCGCGCATCGCGCAAGTTGCGCGTTGCCCGTGTCCGGTGAACTCGGGCAGCGCGCTAGGTCCTGGCAGGTTTTAGCGTTCGAACTTGGTCGACAGCACGATGGAGGAGGTGGTGCGCTCGACCCCGTCCAGCTCGCCGATGGCGTCGATCAACTCGTCCATGTCGGTGATGGAGTCGGTGACCGCCAGCGCCATCAGGTCGAAGGCACCGCTCACGGCTTGCAGGATGCGCACGGCCTTGAGCTTGCGGACTTCCCGTTCGACCTGAGCGGCATGCTTGGGTTTGACGGTGATCATGACGTAGGCGTGCACGGCGCCGCGTTCTTGCGCTTCCGACAGCCGCACCGAATAACCGGTGATGACCTTGGAGCGCTCCAACCGCTCGAGCCGGCTCTGCACCGTGGTGCGTGACAGGCCCAGGCTGCGAGCCAGGGCGGCGGTGGAGGCACGGGCGTTCTCGCGCAACAACCCAATGAGTTGTTGATCGACCGAGTCCAAGGCGGGCGGGCGTGGCTTCATGCGAAAACGGACTGACTCTGGCCAAAACGAAGATTTGGGCAAAACGACGAAGGCAACCGACAAAACGCCGAAACATTGCCGACAGCTCGGCGCTTTGGCAATACCGACCGGCGGGCAGCTTGCCGACAATGGCTCCATGAAACACATCGTAGTTGCAGGCGCCGGCAAGATTGGCGTCACCATTGCCGACATGCTCGCCGCCAGCGGCGACTATCGCGTCACCCTGGCAGATCGCGCGGTTGGTCGCTTCGACGGCCTGAATCCTGCCATCGAAACCAAGGCGGTGGACGTTACCGATCCGCGTGCGCTGACCGACTTGCTCAAAGGCAGCTTCGCTGTGCTAAGCGCGGTGCCGTTCAATCTGACCGGCGATATCGCCGTGGCCGCCAAGGAAGTCGGCGCCCACTATCTGGATTTGACCGAAGACGTCGCCACCACGCGCAAAGTGAAGCGCCTGGCCGAAGGCGCGCAGACCGCGTTCATTCCCCAGTGCGGCCTGGCACCTGGCTTCATCACCATTGCCGCTTACGATTTGATTCGTCGCTTCGACACCCTGCACGACGTGCGCATGCGCGTCGGCGCGCTGCCCAAGTTTCCGTCCAATGCGCTCAACTACAACCTGACCTGGAGCACGGAAGGGTTGATCAACGAGTATTGCGAGCCTTGCGAAGCCATCGTCAATGGCGAGCGTCGCGAAGTGCCGCCCATGGAAGAGCTGGAAGAGTTCGCGCTCGACGGCGTGACTTACGAGGCGTTCAACACGTCCGGCGGCCTGGGCTCGCTGTGCGAGACGCTGGGTGGCAAGGTGCGGAATCTGAACTACCGCACGATTCGGTATCCCGGCCATGCGTCGATCATGAAGGCGCTGCTCAACGATTTGCGTCTGCGCGATCGTCGCGATGTGCTCAAGGACATTCTGGAGAATGCGCTGCCGGCGACGCTGCAGGATGTGGTGATTGTGTTCGTCACGGTTAGCGGCAAGCGCAATGGGCAGCTGGTGCAGGACACCTATGCTCACAAGGTCTATAGCGCCGAGATTGGTGGAGTGATGCGGAGCGCGATTCAGATCACGACCGCGGCCGGCATCACGGGCGTGCTCGATCTGTTGGCGACCGGGAAGATTGCGGATCGCGGCTTCATTCGGCAGGAAGACATTGGGTTGGACCTGTTCCTGGCCAATCGCTTCGGCAGCGCCTACGCCCCCCGCTAACTCAGGAATCAATCATGTCTGAATTGAACGTCGTCCAAGATGTCGCTGCGACGCTGGCACGTCTGGGTGTTCCGGCTGAGCGCGTGAAGGGCGGGACTCTGCGGGCGCGGTCGCCTATTAGTGGCGACGTGCTGGGACAGCTACCCGAGTGCTCGGCGCAAGAAGCGGGTGAGCAGATCGAGCGCGCGCATCAGGCCTTCTTGGCTTGGCGTGCGGTGCCGGCGCCGAAGCGCGGCGAGTTGGTGCGCATCTTTGGCGAAGAGTTGCGGGTAGCAAGAGAAGATCTCGGTCGCTTGGTCACGCTGGAAGCGGGAAAAATCCTGTCGGAAGGCCAAGGCGAAGTGCAGGAAATGATCGACATCTGCGATTACGCAGTCGGTCTGTCTCGCCAACTGTGTGGCCTCACGATTGCATCGGAGCGCGCTGAACATCGGTTGATGGAGAACTGGCATCCGCTGGGTGTGGTCGGTGTGATCTCCGCGTTCAACTTCCCGGTCGCAGTGTGGGCCTGGAACGCCGCGTTGGCTCTGGTCTGTGGCAACTCCGTCGTCTGGAAGCCCTCGGAAAAAACGCCGCTCACCGCACTCGCCGTGCAAGCGATCTTCGAGCGTGCAGCGAAGAAGTTCGGCGGCGTGCCGGACGGCCTATCGACGCTGCTGATCGGCGGCCGTGAAATCGGCGAAGTGCTGGTCGATCATCCGCGCGTACCGCTGGTCTCTGCGACGGGCTCGACGCACATGGGGCGCACGGTAGCCCCCAAACTGGCTGCACGTTTCGCGAGAGCCATCCTGGAGCTCGGCGGCAACAATGGTTGCATCGTTTCTCCCACCGCCGATATGAATCTGGCGCTGCGAGGCATCGCATTCGGTGCGATGGGCACGGCCGGCCAGCGCTGCACGTCGCTGCGACGTTTGTTCGTTCACTCCGCCGTGTACAACGACTGCGTGACCCGACTGAAAAAGATTTACGAGTCGGTGGCCATCGGCGACCCGCGACGAGCGGATGTGTTGATCGGCCCGTTGGTGGACAAGCAGTCCTACCAAGCCATGCAGCAGTCCTTGCAGCAGGCCACCGCCATCGGCGGCAAAGTCGTCGGCGGCACGCGCGTTGCTCCGGAATTGGGTGACGATGCGTACTACGTGCGCCCGGCGTTGGTGGAAGTGAACTCGCAGGACGACGTGGTGCGTCGTGAGACCTTCGCGCCCATTCTGTACGTGATGAAGTATGAAAACCTCAACGAAGCCATCCAGCTTCATAACGAGGTGCCGCAGGGCTTGTCGTCCTGCATCTTCACCAACGATTTGCGTGAAGCCGAATATTTCCTGTCCGCGCTGGGTTCGGATTGCGGTATCGCCAACGTCAACATCGGCCCGTCCGGTGCTGAAATCGGCGGAGCCTTCGGCGGCGAAAAGGAAACGGGCGGCGGCCGTGAGGCGGGCTCGGATTGCTGGAAGGGCTACATGCGCCGTGCCACCAATACCATCAACTACGGCTCGCGCCTGCCGCTGGCGCAGGGCGTGAAGTTCGATATCTAACTAAAGACGACGCCACACGAGCAGCCGGTTATTGGCCGGCATCGTGTGGTCCTTGTCCAGTTTGCAACCGATGGCCTGGGCCAGCCGGTCGACCGCCTCGAAATCACGAATCGCGCTCAGCGCCGAGCGCTGTTTCAACCAACCATCGAACTCACGATTACTGTCGCTGGTGTAGTTGCCGCCATAGTTGAAGGGCCCGTAAACGGCCAGTACGCCGCCGGGCTCCAGCACTCCGCCAACCCCGGCGAAGAATTGCTCCACTGCCGACCACGGCATGATGTGCAGCGAGTTGGCCGAGAAGACGGCGTCGAAACTTTGCTCCGGCCAAGCGCCAGTGACATCCAGTGTGAGCGGTGGCGGCAGATTCTCTAACGCGGCTTCATCCAGCCACAGCTGAACCCCCGGCAGATTCTCGGCGACATCGGACGTTTGCCAAATCGCATTCGGCAATGCCGGTGCGAAGTGCACGGCATGCTGACCGGTGCCGCTGCCGATTTCCAAGATGCGCCGCCGGTCGGCAAAGCACTCGCGCAGTACTTCGAGGATGGGCTCGCGGTTGCGCTCGCAGGCGGGCGCGAATGGTTTTTGCGCAGTCATGGGGCGAGTGTACGCCCCGGACATTCGTTAGGGAGCCAACGCCTCGTAGTCGTAGATGCCCAGATAGGTTTGCCGGCGTAGGAAGTCGCCCTGGCTATCGATGCGATAGCGCCAGAGTTCCAGCGAGTAAGTGCGATTGCCGACGCTGACCAGAGGAATGCGCCGGCGCTCCTCGTCCACGAAGCATTGCGGATCGGGGCGTAAACAATTGTAGGTGCCGGTGACCGGCATCCGGGTGCGCTCCGAAACCAGCATGCCGTCGTCGATGTGCCAGAACAGTCCCCACCGGCGCGAATAGTTCACGTCGCGAACCACGGCATTGCCATTGATATCGAGGATCTCGTCTTCGCGCGAGCCGGTGCCGTCGGTATCGAAACGATAACGGAAGCCTTTCACCTCGGCCGGCGCGCCGTACTCGCCGAGCCCCATCCAGTAATGGCGACCGACGGCGTTGTTCGCCGTATAAGCGAACGATCGTTGCAGGTCTGCATGGATCGAGACGGCTGCGCCGACGCTGCGGCGGCCGGATGACAAAGCTAGGTCATAAACCATATCCGTGCTCACGGCATCGACCTGGCGCAGCGAATAGAACTTGCCCACGGAGCCATCGGTGAAGTTCAGCGTGAGCACCTTGCCGCTCGCATCCAGCGCCCAAGTGAACAGCTTGGCGAAGATGCGAGTCGAGCCGGTGCCATCGGCGCGCAGGTCGGCGGTGTCCGGCATGACCGGCGTCGAACCCGACTCGACATCCTGATAATCCGAAGAACCGTCCCAGACCCACAGCGTTCGCGCCGTATTGCGCAGCTGAGCCGCATCGATGGTGCGAGTGTTGGACGGGTCCATGATGGTCCGTGCGACTGTCACAATCTCAGTGCCGCTGCTGGGGCCGCAATCTCGATAGACGATCTGCCGCGATTCCGTGATGGTCAGGATGCGCTCGCTCAGCCATCTGAGCGTTGCGCCCGAGACGTTATATTCCATGTACAGGTCATGCGGGCCGTAGCCGAACTCGGGGCTCGGGCAGGTGCCACGCTCATAGCCGACCATGGACAGCACCGGCGTTGCATAAACGATCTCGATGGCGTCACCCGACACCGTCCAGGTCATGTTGCGATGGAAGAAACGATTGGTGGCTGTGCCGGTGCCGTTGGCATTGAAGTCATAGGCCACGGTGCGATCCAAGCCCATGTAGGCCTCGGCTACGTCGCTGGGCAGCGTAGTGGCGATCAAATTGGCGGGCACTGCCGCCGGCGTGACCGGTTCGATGAGCGTGCTGTCGCTCACCATTTCATTCTGCGTGGCGCTGAAGTTGGGCGGGTCCTGCTGGTAGGCCGCTGCGACCAGTTGCTGGCGCAAGTCGCTGTCGGCGAGCAGGGCACGCAGCGAAGTCTGCCCCGCCGGCAACGGATAGTCGCTGGGTTGATCGACCAGCAATTTGATGGCGGTGGCCAGATTCAATAACTCCTGACTGTCCAGCGACGCGGACAAGCTGGCCACGAGCGCATCGGTGGTGAGAGCCTGGCCGCCGTTGGCTTCTTTCAACAGCACCGCCAGCGCCGTACTCACATTGGTGATTTGCGTGCCGAAGTTTTCGGTGTTGGAAAGCGTCGCGTCGCTGCCGGCTTGAGTCAGCAGCGCCGAGAAGGTGCCGAGCAAACTGCTGAACTCGACATAAGACTGTGCGCCCACGCCCTTGGCCGACAAAGTCACAAAGCCGCTGGTGGCGCTTTGAGCGATGGCGATCTCGAGACTGTAATTGCCGTTGGCGTCGGCGTTGGCGGTGAATGTTTCTCCGCCCACGGTCGCGGTGACGATGGCATTGGAGATGGGCGCGTCGGTGACGGTGCCGGTCAGAGTCAGGCGACTCAGCGCGGGTGGGTTGGGATTGGGATTGCCGCTCGGAGGTGTGGGAGTGCTGCCGCCACCACCACCACCACCGCAACCAGACAAAAACGTCAGCCAAATTACCAAAAAGGTGACTTTACTCGCGCACCCGGCGAGCCGAACAGAATGCATGCAGACCCCGCTACCTATCCGTAAGTTGCTTCGGTGACCCAACCGATTCGAGTTATCGCGGCCGAAGTTGATCAGACTTCCGGTGCCACTGCAAAGTTTAGCGTGTAGTTCGTGGTAAGTGATCAACTCGGAATTGCTACGGACAACCTCTAAGACTGGGTCGTCAACGCCAATTTTCTAAGTCGCGGGGCTACGGCTTACTACCGTCCACCATGACACACACATCAATGACTTCTGTACTGCGCGCGCTGTGCCTCCTTGCACTGTGCGTACTGGCTCCACTCGCATTCGCTCAAGGTCAAAACGGCCAGGTGCTGGATAACGGCAAATTACGCTTCGGCGATGGCGCGCAGAATTCGGTGAACACCGAAGGCAATCTGGAACAACCGTTCTATTACGACCCGGGCATGACCAGTTGGTTTGCGCTGACGTTCTCCAACTATCCGCTCGACAATGCCATCGGCATCGGCGGTAACGGCACCGCGGAGTGGAACATCAACGGCAGCATCGAAGAAAATCCGGCGCTGACCAATCAAGTCATCGACAGTTCCGGCTTCGTGCCGCTGTCGGGCAACGTGGGTTACGGCACGTTGATTTCCACCGGTACCGTGGACATCAACGGCAGTACGCTGACCATGCGTAATACTTACGAGCTGGGTCAGGACAAGGCGTACGTCAAGATCACTACGCGCATCACCAACACCAGCGCGGCTACGGTCAGTAACGTTCGCGTCTGGGTCGGCACGCGCGACGACTTCGTCGGCATGACGGATACACCCACCAAGACTCGCGGCAATTTGGATAGCAACGGATTCGTGGCGCTCACCAACGCCGCCACGCGGGCCGCGGCGATCAGGATCACATCGGGACAGCAAGGCGTGCTGTTCTATTCGTCCTCGACCAAGGCGCACACCTCGGTCAATTCGTGTTGCCAGTTCTCTCAGGCCTATCAGCAGAATCCCGCGACCTCGGCGAATCAGCTGACCAACGACGGCTCGTACGCGCTGTTCGTTCGCATGAGCGATCTGGCCGTCGGCGCCAGCGAAGAATTCACCTGGTATTACGCGGCCGGCGCCATTGCCGATCTGACCACGATCATCGGCGACCTGGCCGGCGAAGTGGTCAATAACGTCAACGTGACGTCGTCCGCCGGCACCGGCGGTACGATCACGCCTGCCAATGTCTCGGTCGTTCCGGGCGCAACCGCTCAGTTCACTGTGACACCGAGCGCGAACTACCACATCGACACCGTGCAAGGTTGTAGCGGTTCGTTGAACGGCAGCACGTACACGACCGGTGCGATTTCCACAACGTGTAATGTCAGTGCCACCTTCGCGCTCAATACTTATCAAGTGACGGCGAGTGCCGCGACTGGCGGCACCATCAGTCCAGCCAACGCGACGGTCACTCATGGTCAAACAACGGCGTTCACCGTCACTCCATCCGCTGGCTACGTGCTCGATGGCGTCACGGGTTGCGGCGGAGCGCTGGCCGGCAATGTTTATACGACAGGCGCAGTCACTGCGGCTTGTGCCGTTACTGCCAACTTCCGTGTGCTGCATACAGTAACTTCAAGCGCTGACTCCGGCGGCACGGTCAGTCCAGCCAGTGTGGAGGTGGCCAACGGCGATGCAGTGACTTTCACACTGACGCCGGCTGTCGGCTACTCGGTCGGCTCGGCCCAGGGCTGCGGCAACGGCACGCTCGACGGCAATGTCTACACCGCTACCAACATCACTGCGGCTTGCGCAGTGGTCGGCATCTTTGTGCCCACGCCGCCATCGTTCACGGTCACGCGGCCGGCCGTGTTCGAAATGAACTCGACAGAGTTGCTCACGGAGTTGCCGGCCACAGCGAAGCCGAGTGCAGTGGATTATCTCGGTGCCGCCGCGACCGTGACGCTACAAGGCGATCAGACCCGCTTTGCTCCGGGCTCGCATACGCTGACTTGGCAGGCAGTGGATTCCCGCGGCACCGTCGGTAACATCGAGCAAACATTGCGGGTGTGGCCGACGGTCTCGTTCGGTCCAGATCTATCCATCGGTGCCCGCGCTGGCAACTTCGATTCGTTCCGAATCGCACTGAACGGCCGCGCGCCGGTGTATCCGTTCTCGGTGCGCTACACCGTGTCTGGCGATTCGCAGGGCACGACGCTGGAGAGCGGCACGGCAGTGTTCGAGAACGGCGAAGTCGAGAAGTCGATTCCATTCGCCGTGCAAACCACGGCAGCCGCCGGTGCTGCCGAACGTACGGTTCAAGTCGCACTCGACGAACAATTGAATCGTGGCAGCACGCGTGCGTTGACGGTGACCTTGACCACGATCAATCAAGCACCGCGCGTGAACTTGCAGATCGGGCAGGGTGGAGAAGAGCGCCGTGTCGCGAGTCGAGATGCTGGTCCGATCACGTTCACAGCCGATGTCACCGATCCCGATACCACCGACACGCACACCGTCGAATGGCGAGCACCAAGCGGGGCGACGTTCACGGTCAGCGGCGACAGCATCGTGGTGCAGCCGGGTAGCCTGACGGCCGGCGTACATCGCTTTGAAGTCATCGTGACTGACAACGGTACGCCGCCGCAGATCACTCGTCGCACGTTCGATGTCGTGGTGCTCGAGACCACGCCGGTCCTGCCGGCCGGTGCGACGCGCTTGTTGGCCAACGGTCTGCCGGATTCGCCGGAGTACGCGCCCGTTGCGCCGAACGTATTGCCTGAGCGAGGTGGCCAGCTGACGCATCACTTGATGGAAGCGGATGCCGGCACGCGTCTGTCACTAGGCGCGTATGCGATGTACCGCGGCGCTTATCAGACGGAATTGCCGGGCACCGCCAGCTCGTTCCAGATTCCGGACGATTCGGTGAGCAACCATGGCGGTTACTTCGACTTCGTCGTCGACGATCTGCCACGCGCCGGCGAGAGCGTCAGCGTCGTGATTCCGCAGCGCGCGCCGATCCCGGCTCAACCTGTGTATCGCAAGTACGATCCGGCGACCCGTCAGTGGCGAACGTTCTTCGAAGACAATGACAATCACGTGGCTTCAGCGCCTGGCTCCGAAGGTTTTTGCCCGCCGACGGCCAGCACGGAATATCGCAACGGCCTGCACGCGGGCGACTGGTGTGTGCGCTTGACCATCAAGGACGGCAGCGTGAACGACGCCGACGGCGCAGTGAATGGCTCGGTGTCCGATCCGGGCGGCGTAGGTGTGCTGTCGAATGTGCAGGTCACTGGTAGAAGCGGCGGCGGTGGCGTCTTCGATCTATGGTTACTCGCCGGCGTTGCGTTCCTGCTGATGCTCAAGACGATGCAACGGCGGCAAGCCATGGCCATGCTTGCGATGTTGGGCCTGGTAGCGAGCCAAGCACGTGCCGCCGATGACGACACCTCGTGGTATGTCGGCGGTCAGTTCGGTTCGGCGCGCAGTTATGTGAGCGCCAATGCCATCGATCGCGCGCTCAACAGCCAGGGTTACCCAGTCTCATCCGAAGTCAGCAAGAAGAGTCGCGAGGCGTGGCGCGTGTACGGCGGCTACGAGTTCACTCGCTGGCTGGCACTCGAGGCGGGTTACAGCGATCTGGGCGATGTAAAGGTCGAGTTCAGCGGGCCAGTTGCCGACGTCGGGCCGTTCCTGGCCGCAGCGAACGCGTTACAGCCGCCTTCCGCCGAAGGTTGGGATATCACCGCGGTGGCGAGGCTGCCCATCGGCTCACGCGCGTCGGCGTATGCACGAGCAGGCGTGTTCATTTGGGATGCTCGCTACGACACTCGCAGCGCCGATGGTCAGCGCGTGCGTCGAGATGACAGTGACTCCAGCTCTATCGCTGGCATCGGCGCACAGGTCCGCGTATTCGATCGCTGGAGTATGGGCGCCGAGTTCACCCGCTACGGCATTGCTGGCGACCACATCGACTTCGGCGGCGTCAGCATGTCGTTCCGTTGGTGAGCGAGCGTCAAGGGTGCGAGTTGGCGCGCACGGCCTTGCTGTTGCGCCCGTCGCTTCCCTCGATATGAGCCGCGACGGTCACCATCAGCTGCGAGACTGAGTGACGCGACTTCACCAACGTTGCATCGACGATGTTACGCAACGAGCGCGACGGCTCGTCGGCCGTATAGGAAATGATGATGGTGCGTTGTTGGCCGGGATGCTGCTTGAGGGGCAGCAGATCCAGGCCCGAGCCGTCGGGCAGGCTCACGTCCAGGATCAACGCATCGAAATGTTTCTCGGCCAGCTGTTGGCGCGCCGCTGCCAGCGATCTGGCTGACGTCACTGCTGCATTGGGCGATAGGGCTTCGCGCACGATGGCAGTCAGCGACTGGTCGTCTTCGACATGCAGGATCTGCGGTAACGCTTCGCCGCGTGTCACCGCGCTACGCTCGACCTCCACCACCGGGTCTTCGTGCAGCCCTTTGCTGTGGGTGTCGACCACGTTGTGGCCATGGATGGGCAGCACGATATAGAAACTGGTGCCCTGGCCCGGCACGGTGTCGAAGCCGATGCGGCCGCCCATTTTTTCGGTGATGGTCTTGGCGATGGACAGCCCCAAGCCGGTACCGCCTTTGGCGCGGCTGTCGGAGGCGTCCGCCTGGGCGAACTTCTGGAAGATGCGCTCGCAGAATTCAGCCGGAATGCCGGGCCCGTTGTCGGTCACGGTGACGCGCACGCCCAAGGTTTCGCGATTGATCCGAATGCGCACCACGCCGCCGGGCGGCGAGAACTTGGCAGCGTTCGAGATCAAGTTGGTCAGCACCTGAGTGAGCCGATCGCTATCGATGAGCACGTCGGCATCGTCGCCGTCGTCCAACTCGATGGCCACTCCCAGGCCTTGCGCAAAGCCGCGATTGAACTCGGCCACGGCGGCGACTTCGCTACGCAATGAGCGTACGTTGAGTGCGAAATCCAGTTTGCCGGCCTCGGCCTTTTCCAGATCCAGGATGTCGTTGATCAAACGAATCAAGCGTTCGCTGTTCTGCCGGGCGATGCCGACCAGCCGCGCGATCTTGGGCGGAGCCTCGCCGGCAGCACCGCCGGAGATCAGCGTCAGCGAGCCGGCAATCGACGTGAGCGGCGTGCGCAATTCGTGGCTGATGGTGGACACGAATTCGGATTTCATGCGCTCGACTTCACGGCGCACCGAGATGTCGTGCATGACGGCCACGTGCAAGCGCTGGTCGTTGATGATCATCTCGCGCACCGAGACTTCGATGGGCACGATCCGGCCGCTGCCGTGGCGGGCTTCCATCTCGATGCGTCCGGACTGCAAGCGTTCGCCGGTAACGATGTAACGAGACAACACCGAAGCATGCGGCTCCGGCAGCAACAGCCGGGCGTCCTTACCGACGATGTCTTCGGCCGTATAACCGAACAAGTGCTGAGCGCCTCGATTCCAGGCTTCGATGTTGCCGCCGGCGTTGATGACCACGATGGCGTCTTCGACGCTGTCGAACAAGGTGGCGAGCCGCGTGGCTTGATCGCGATACAGGCGCTCGCTGTCTTGCAGTCGCTCATGCGTTTCGCGCAGCTGCATTTCGCCGCGCTTGAGTAACGTCAGATCGTGCACGGTGGCGACCAGCGTGCTGCGCGTGGCCTTGTCCAGCCACGCGAACTCCACTTGCAGATGCAATGATTCGCCGTTTGCGACTTCGCGTAGAAATTCCATCGCAGGTTGGTCGGCGCAGTAAGCGAGCGAACGCAAACCGTGGTCGTCGGGGCGAAGTTCCAAGCCCGGCAACAGCTGAGTGAGTTTGTCTCCGATCAGCTCGCGTGAGTTCGATGCCAACAGCCGACGACAGGCGGGATTCGCGGACAGCACGGTGCCGAGACGATTCAGAGTGATGATGCCGTCACTGGCGGTATCCATGATGGCAGTGAGATGCATGGCGCTGTCGTTGGCTCGCGAGCGAGCCGCGACCACCTTTGCGATCAGCGGTGCGATTTGCCACCGCAGTATCCAAGCGGCGGCGGCGACCAATCCCACCATCACTAACAACAACGCATTCAGACGCTGACGCAGATCGGCATACAGCACGTCGAGCGGTGTGGTCAGCGTCATCACCAGCGGCGTGCCGGCGATGGGGCCGTAAGCGGCAAAGAATCGGGCGCCGTCCGGCTCTGCTCCCAGCGTCACGCCGGTCTTGCCGCTGAAGGCGAGATTCATTGCTCCAGCGCGACCGGCTGCGTCGCGTGGCATGGGCAGCGTCGCCAACGGCGAAGAGGACAAGCGCAAACACTGCATGGAATGTTTGGACAACGCCAGGCAGATCGAGGTGTCGAAGTCGTGATTCGACGCGTCCGTCAGCAAGGCGGCACTCAACCGAGGTAAAGCGAACTGCAACTTCATGACGCCTTGGCGGCCCGCGGCGTCCGGTGGCAGCGCTCGCTCGATGACGATGTGCGCGTCATTGCCGATCTCGATGCGCGTGTCCCCATCCAGATGCACCACGCTCGTGGTCGGCGGGCCGAACGAACCCGATTGCAACAACGATTTGCCGTTCGCGTCGAGCAGGTCCACGGCCTGAATGCCCCGGCTCAAGGGCAGACGATTGTCGGCCCAGTCGCGCAGTTCTTCGCGCAGCGTCAGCGTGCTGGTCGCCGGGTAGCGGCGTGCCATGATCTGTGCCAGCGATTGGCTGTGCACGACGCGTTCGCTCTCGTGCCGTTGATTGGCAATCTCGCTGCCGAGCAACTCGACTTGGTTGCGTAACTCGCGACCCAACGCCGCCTGTTGTAGATCATGACTGTGACGCACCAGCACGGCGAAACACAAAGCTGCGCACGTGATGGTGATGGCGAGGATGGCCGCCGTGCTCACCGCCAAAATGCGTCGTGAGTCGTTGGAGACGTCGTCGGCCTTGCTGAACGAGCGCCGGTACGACAGTTGCGCCAGGCCCAAGGCCAGTAACAACAATCCAGCGGCGGTGTGAGGCGCGATACGCGTGGCGTAGTGCCAGTCGTAAATGATGTCGAGCCGCAGCAGCCTGCCGAAGAACGAGATGATGGCGATCAGAAATACCGCGGCTGTGGCCACCGGCGGCAGCCAATGCAGGCGACTGGTCGACGGCCGGGCGAGCAGCATCAGCGCCAGCGCCGCGAGCGCAAAGGCAGCGGCCACTTGCGGGGCCATGCGGCCTTGATGAGGTGCGGCTTGCAGGATCCAAGAGTCGCCGAACAAACGGTCGATGTGTAGATCGACTTCGAACAGGTGTTCGCACAAGGTCAGTACGCCCACCAACCCCAGCAGGCCGGCGAAGATCAGGCGCAGCGGCGGTCGCCCGAAGCTGAGCGCCAGGCCGGCGATGATGAAGCTGATCGCGGCATTGAGCGTCATGCCGACGTTGTCCAGACCGACGGTGAGGGTCATCGGCCGACCGAGCAGCCAGCCGCCGGCGACGATCAGCCCCAGCGCGATCAGCAACATCGCGACGATGTCGCTATTACGAAACGGCAGGCGCTGCAAGCTCGACGCATTCATGAGGCTTTGGATCGTTGAGGAGCGGCGTTCTGGGTCGACACGCTGTCGGCATCAGGCAGCTCGAAAAAGAATGTGGTGCCGCCGGCGCCGGTCTCGAAGCCGATGTGGCCGCCGAGCCGTTCGACGATGGCGCGGCTGATGGCCAGCCCCAGTCCGGTGCCGTTGCGATTACGGGAGTCGGACGAGTCGGCCTGCGAAAACTTTTGAAAGATACGGCTTTGGAATTCCAGCGGAATCCCTTTACCGAAGTCGCGCACCGCCACTCGCACGCGCCCTTGCTGGCAACCCGCCGTCACTTCGATGGCCGCGCCGGCGGGAGAGAACTTGCTTGCATTGGACAGCAAGTTGGCCATCACTTGCAGGAAGCGGCTCGGGTCCACCATCACGTCCTTGTGACACAGCGGCTCCGGCGTGACGAAGCGCACGTTGAGTGACTGTGCAAACCCGGCGTTGTCCTCCAGCGAGCGGGTCACCAGCTCGCTGACGTTCATGCGACGCACGTCGAAGCGCTGCTTTTCCGACTCCAGCTTTTCCATGTCCAGAATGTCGTTGATGAGCAGCGTCAGACGTTCGCAATTGTTCAACGCCATGGTGACCAGGCCGGCGGCGCGTTCCGGCAACTTGCCGGCCACACCCGCGGACACCAAGCCGAGCGAGCCGCGGATCGAGGTGAGCGGGGTGCGCAACTCGTGCGACACGGTCGCGACGAATTCGTTTTTCATGCGCTCGACCCGTTGGATTTCAGTGATGTCCCAGAGCAGCCCGGTCATGCGGAAGGCGCGACCGCTGGCGTTGCGTAACGTCAGACCCGAAGCGCTGACCACTCGTTCCTCGCCGCTGGGACAGATGATGCGGAACGTGGTGCGCAATTGCGGTTGCTTGCCGCTGAGCGCGGCGACCAGTTCGCCTTTGGTCCGCTCGACATCGTCGGGATGCACGGTGCGCATCATGTAGTTCATGTCGGGCTGCAGGTCGCGAGGTGCACCGTAGATTTCGTAGGTGCGCTCATCCCACATCAGCGTGTCGTTCTTGACGTCCCAGTCCCAGACGCCCATGCCAGCAGAATGCGTGGCCAGTACGAAGCGCTCGTTCATGCGCGTCAGCGCCTCGGCAGAACGCTTGCGCTCGCCGATATCGATAGCGGTGGCCAGGAAGCCGTCGATGGCGCCGTCATCGCCGTGCGTCGGCGTCAGCACCAGGTCGACATACAGGCGCCGGCTATTCTTGTCGACGAAAATGCATTCGCGGCGGAACGAGCCGGTCTCGCGGCTGTATTGCAGGAGTGCGTGCAAACCGAACAGTTGCCGCCCCTCGTTGCTCAGCTCGCTGGCGATCTCTTGAACTTCATCCGCATCCAGCAACAGTTCCAGGGTGAGCTTGTCGGCCAGCTCTTGTTCGTTGTAGCCGAGCATTTTCTCCGCGCCCCGATTCATCATCGCAATGATGCCGTTGGCATCCAGCGCGATGATGGCGACATGGTCGGCGGCGTCGATGAAATCGCGCAGCTGATGATTGGCCACCGCCAGGGCGCGCTCCGAGCGCTCTTGAGTGCGCTGCTGCTGGCTCGCTTGCAAGCGGAGCCCGATGTTCTCGCAAATCTGGTGACTCAAGCGCAACGCCGCCGCCGAGATCACCAGCGCATACACGCCCACCATGAAGCCCATGGTCACGCTGTAGATGCCCGGCTCCAGCAACAGTCGCGCCGATAGCGGCAGCACACACGGCAACACGAAGCCCAGCGCCGCTCGTCGCTCGGCGGCCAAGGTGGTCACCGCGCCGGCCGAAACTCCGGCGATCACGAAGGCCAGGAATGCTTGCGCAGCGATGTTGCCCGCGGGGAAGACCAGCACCGCGCCGAAGCCCCAGGCGCTGCCCGCAGCGATGCAGCCTATAAAGAAGAGTGTCGACCATGAAATGTTTTCACGCTGGGGTCGACGGCAATAGGCCAGCCACATCGCGAAGCGCGCGGCGCTGACCAGGACGATGCCCAGGCTGGCGAACGAAATCTCGATGACACCTGTGACGTACGTCACAGCGACGGTCAGTGCCAGCAACACCATCGTGGCGGCGAGCGAGGACGGCAGCCCAGCGAATAGCAGCTGCAATTGCTCTTCTCTTACGCGTTGTTCCGTCCGAATTTGTCGTTCCAATGACGTCCCTCGCGACCAATGCTAATGCTCGCGCATGCCTGGCGAGTGCCACTATTGCAGCAGGGGTTATATACCCTCCTTTGCTACGGACTTCATACCGGGCGGCGATTGCGGGAATCACTCATGCAATTGCCGTCGGCTACCTGATCTTATGCCGCGGCGCACGCCGCCAAGCTGCCGGTAAATTCGCACAACCAATGACTGACGCTCACATGAGCCACGCTTCCGACTTACCGATGGCACGTCCGACCCAGCGCATTCTGCTGGTGGATGACGATGAGCTCGAGCTGGAGCTGATGGCGGACCGGCTCAAATCGTTGGGCTTCGATACCCACACGGCCAGCGACGGTAGTGCCGCGCTCGAGCTGTTGCAGACTCAATCGTTCCCGGTGGTGATCACCGACTGGCAGATGCCGCGCATGGATGGCATTCGGCTCACCGAAAGTCTGCGCGCCCAGGGCGACAAAGAAACCTACATCATCATGCTGACGGTGCTCGATGACGATAGCTCGCACGAGCGCGGCTACTTCGCGGGCGTCGATGACTATCTGAGCAAGCGTGCCCCGGATGCCAAGATCGTGGCCGGTATTCGGGCCGGTTTTCGCGCCGTGGAAATGCGCCAGGCCTTGCACGCGGTCAAACAGCAGGGCGCTGCCAATGCGGTCAGCGACTTCGCCACCGGCGTGCTGGCGGATCGCATGCGTGCCGAAGTGAAGCGTGCGGCTCGCTACGGGCGCAATCTGTCGGTGCTGGTAGTGCAACTGGAGTCCGACAGCGGTGACGGAGTCGGCGGCCTGATGGAGCAGGCGGTGCAGCTCGTTGCCGATGCCGTGCGCATCGATATCGATTTCGCCACTCGCTATCGCGGCACCGACGGCGTGCAGCGGATCGCCGTGGTATTGCCCGAGACCCCGCATGCGTCCGCAGAGGGTGTCGGTGCTCGCATCAGCAGCCTGTTGGCGGCTCGCCTGCAGACGCCCATCGACAGCTTCATCGCACGCGTGGGGTGTGCTTCGTTCACGCCGGGCGAAGAGACTCGCCCCTCGCAACAAATCGCCGACAACATTGAAGGACTGTTGCGCGTAGCCGAAGCCGGCGCTCGGGTTGCACCCGCGCCTCGGCGCACCGAAGCTGGTTGAGCCGAGCATGGCTGAGACCAGCGTATTCGAGCAGACGCTGACGCTTGATCTCGGCGCGTTGCAGCCGGAGCTGCGCGTGCTGATCGTCGACGACGACCCGGAGGCGCGGGACTATCTAGTCGCAGTGGTACAGGAAGCGGGTTACCAAACCGCCACTGCTGCCAGCGGCGAGGAAGCCTTGCAGCTACTCGAGCGCGAGTTCTGTCCCATCATGATCACCGACCGCAACATGCCCGGCATGGACGGGGTCACGTTGTGCAAGCGAGCCCGCGAGGGCAGCTATCCCGGCTACTTATATATATTCCTGTTGACGGCGCAGAACGCGGCCGCCGACATCGTCTCGGGCCTGAAAGCCGGGGCCGACGATTATCTGGGCAAGAAAAACATTTCCGCGCCCGAGCTGGTGGCGCGGTTGGGCAATGCGCGTCGCATCGTCGGGCTGGAGCAGGCGTTGCGCCGGGCGCTCGATCAGAAGCGGCAGATGGCCAACACCGATGTGCTCACCGGTGCCTATAGCCGGCGATATCTGGAACGACAGCTGTCGTTGGAACTGGAACGCACGCGCCGTTTCGGTCATCCCATGTCGCTGTTGCTGGTCGACATCGATTTTTTCAAACGCATCAACGATCGCTACGGTCACGCTGTCGGCGACGAAGTCCTGCGGGGCGCCTATCGCCGCATGCGTGAGCTGTTGCCGCGTTCCTGCGATTGGATCGGCCGCTATGGCGGCGAAGAGTTCTTGGTCGTGTTGATCGACACCGATCTGCGGGGTGCTGAGATCGTGGCCCAGCGCCTGGTCGCAGGCCTGGCAGAAACTGAGATCGGCACGTCGTCGGACCCGATTCCAGTGACCATCAGCATCGGTGCCGCCGAGGCCGGGCAAATGCTGTCGCATGAGCTGAGCTTCAAGGGCCTGCTGGAAATCGCCGATCAATGTTTGTACGCCAGCAAGCGCGATGGCCGCAATCGTTACACCATGACTTTGCATGGCGATTCGCCGCTCACGGCGGACGCCATTTCCGCCGGCTCGGCCGGCGACGGTCGCGACACCCAGGGAGAGGTACGCCAATAATGAAAAGAGAACAGCTGCGCGAAATTTTGTACGTCGACGATGAGCCCGACATTCGGGAGATCGTGCAGATGGCGCTCGGTTTGGAGCCGACCTTGTCGGTGAGTACTGCCGATTCCGGCGTGCGTGCCCTGCAGAGCATGCAGGCGCACCGGCCGGATCTGGTGCTGCTGGATGTGATGATGCCCAGCATGGACGGCCCGACCACGCTGCAACAGATGCGGAGTCAACCCGAGCTGCAAGCCATTCCGGTCATATTCATGACTGCCAAAGCCATGCCGCAGGAAGTGGCGCGATTTCGTGCGCTCGGCGCGGCGGCAGTGATCGCCAAACCTTTCGATCCCATGTTGCTCGCGGAACATGTGTTCGCAGTGTGGGAATCGCTGTAATGGGCATGACGCCGGATGAGCTACGGGCCAAGATGGTCGTAATCGCCGGCCGTTATCTGGATCGCGTCAGCAAAGAAATCGTGCAGCTGCGCAGCCTGGTCGACTTCGCTGCCAGCGGCGATTTGAACGTGGTTCGCGAAGTCGAAGCGCTCACGCATCGCATGCACGGCAGCGGCGCGATGTTACATTTCGATGAGATCAGTAATCTGGCCGGCGAGATGGAACGCATGGCCGCTGGCTTCGTGGCGGCGGGGCAGGTGGATCAACCCCGCATGGTACCGGTGCTCGAGAAGTTACAAGCGGCTATCGAGAAGGCGTGTGCGAATCGCGCCACGCCCACCTAGCCAGCGCCTCAGCGCGGCCGCAAGCCTAGTTCGAAGAGTTCGATGAAGCGCAGCGAGATTTCGCTGGCGGCGAGTTGGTCGTCGCTGCGATACCAGTGCGCGATCCAGTTGAGCGCGCCGGCCAACGCGAACGCCGTCATCTTCTCATCGCATGGCCGGATCGAGCCGTCGTTGACGCCGGCACGAATCAAACTGCGCAGGCCTTGGTCGATCTCCGATTTCAGCGACTTCACTTTGCGGCTCATCGCCGGACTCAAGTCCTGGTTCTCGGCCTGCACCATGCACCAGCCGAAATCCGACGTGATGGCTTCGGCATAACGTGCGATCACTTTTGCCAGGCGTTCCCGGCCGGTCGCGGTCGAGTCCTGCTGTTCTGCGATGCCGTCCATGATCAGTTTCAAACCGGCGCGGAAACATTCGAACAACAATTGTTCTTTGTTTTCGACGTAGTGATACACGGTCGGCTTGGTGACATTGAGCTCGCGCGCGATGTCGTCCAGCGACGTGTTGTGATATCCGCGCTCCCGGAAGGCCCGCGCGGCGGTCATGACGACTGCGTCCCGCTTGCGTTCCCGATCCCGCACCCGCGCGCCCACGGCGGCCCATAGGGCCGGGCCGCTAGCCCGTTGCGGAATGCTCTTGCGCGCCTGTCGACCTGCCACCGGTAAGCTGCTCCTGGAGGGGGAAAGTCCGATCATAACGTAGTGCCGGCCCCGGGCCCGACCCGATTGACCGACCCGATTCACTGGCCCGAGCCACCGGCTGAGGGGCTGGCCTGATTGACCGGGTGGGGTGAGGCTAAATATACTCGTGGGTAAATTAGAGTCCAATGTTTAATTTGCCCTCGTTGCGAGGCGAGCCGACATGAATACAGCCGCTGTTCTGCCGTTCCGTGCCGATAACCGGGCCACCCGCAGCGAGACCCATCCGCTGCGTTTCGTCAGTGCGGCGTCGTTGTTTGACGGGCATGACGCCGCCATCAACATGATTCGCCGCCTGTTACAGGCGCATGGCGCCGAGGTGGTGCACCTTGGACATAACCGCAGCGTGGCGGATATCGTCCGCGCCGCCATTCAGGAAGACGCCGACGGCATCGCGGTGTCGTCCTACCAGGGCGGACATAACGAATATTTCGCTTACATGGTCGACATGTTGCGCGAACAAGGCGTCGACCATATTCGCGTGATCGTCGGCGGCGGCGGCACCATTGCCCCCCACGAAGTCGCCGCACTGGAACAGCACGGCGTCGAAAAGATCTATACGCCCGAAGACGGCCGCCGCATGGGCCTGGACGGCATGATCGACGACGTGTTCCAACGCGTCGCTGCTTCGGCCAAACCGAACTATGCGTTCGGTGCCGGCAGTTCGCTCGACCCGCGCGATCATCATCAACTGGCCCAGGCTATTTCTTTGCTCGAAGCCACCAGCGCCGAAGACGCGGCTGGTCAGGAAATTCGTAAAGCGATCGGTAAAGTGCAAGGCAAGAGCGGTGCACCGGTGATCGGCCTCACTGGCACCGGCGGTGCCGGCAAATCCAGTTTGAATGACGAGTTGTTACAGCGCTTCGTGCGTCATTTCCCGGATAAGAACATTGCCGTGGTGGCCATGGATCCGACGCGTCGGCGCTCGGGTGGTGCTTTGCTCGGCGATCGTATTCGTATGAATTCGCTGGCCGCCGCGAATGTATTCATGCGTTCGCTGGCGACGCGTCGTCAGAATCTTGCGACCAGCGCGGTGCTCAAAGACGTTATTGGGCTGCTGCGTCTGGCGAACTTCGATTTGATCATCGTCGAGACCGCCGGTATCGGTCAGTCCGACACCGAAATCACTGACATGGTCGATGTGTCGGCCTATGTGATGACCAGCGAATACGGCGCCGCCAGCCAGCTCGAAAAGATCGACATGCTGGACTTCGCCGACATGGTGGTGCTGAACAAGTTCGAGAAGCGCGGCGCCGAAGATGCTCTGCGCGACGTCCGCAAACAGTGGCGTCGTAATCATCCAGATCTCGCGCGCTTGGCTGACGAAGAAATTCCGGTCTTCCCGACCATCGCCAGTCGCTTCAACGATCCGGGCGTGAATCGTTTGTTCGCCGAGCTGTGCCGACAGGTGAATGTGAAGCGTCCGGCCGATCCGCAGTGGTCGCCCGGCGATGTGGGGCCGACCAAGTTCGTGTCGCGCGATCCGCTGATTCCAGGGACACGCAGCCGTTATCTCGCCGAGATCGCTTCAGGCGGTCGTAAGGTTCGCGCCAACATCGATTCGATTGTCGATGCGGCTCGACGCGCCGCCGGTGTCTATGAAACGTTGCGTGCTTTGCATGACGCGCAATTGCCGGGTCCGTTGGATCGTTTCCCCGAGAGTGCGCTCAACGATCAGGCTATCGACGCTACACGTCGCGAGCTGCGCGCTGTTTACAACCAGGCGCTGGACGCTATCGGTGCCGAAGGTGTTGGCGAGTTGAAGCGTTGGCCGCAGCGGGTCAAAGGCGTCACCGACGAGAAGTATTCGTACAAGGTGCGCGACAAGAACGTCACTGGCGACAACTACGTGACGTCGTTGAGCGGCAATCAGATGGCCAAGATCGCCGTGCCGCGCTTCAAGGATTGGGGCGAGACGTTGCAGTTCATTTTTTCCGAGAACCTGCCGGGCAGCTATCCGTACACCGGTGGTGTGTATCCGTATCGGCGCGAGGAAGAAGATCCGATCCGCATGTTCGCCGGCGAAGGCGGCCCGGAGCGGACCAATCGACGTTTCCATTATCTCGCCGGCGGTCACGGCGCCACTCGCCTGTCGACGGCATTCGATTCCACCACGCTGTATGGCGAAGATCCGGATACGCGTCCGGATATTTATGGCCGCACCGGTAACTCGGGCGTATCCATCGCCACTCTCGATGACATGAAGAAGCTGTATTCCGGCTTCGATCTGTGCGCGCCGACCACGTCGGTGTCCATGACCATCAATGGCCCGGCACCGATGTTGCTGGCCATGTTCATGAACACGGCCATCGATCAGCGCGTCGAACGCTTCTTGCGTGCGCAAGGCCGTTGGGATGCCACTGAAAAGCGCATCGCCACCCTGCGTAGCGAGATGAAGTCCAAGGGCTATTCCGACGCACTCTACAACGGCGATTTGCCGCAGGGTCACGACGGCTCCGGCATCGCGTTGCTCGGTATTACCAGCGATCAGTTGGTTGCGCCGGGGGTCTTGACCGCCGAAGAACACGCCAAGCTGCGCGCTGAAGCGATGTCACTGGTGCGGGGTACGGTGCAGGCCGACATTCTCAAGGAAGATCAGGCGCAAAACACTTGTATCTTCTCCACCGAGTTCGCGCTGCGCATGATGGGCGACGTGCAACAGTTCTTCATCGACAACAAGGTGCGGAATTTCTATTCGGTGTCCATCTCCGGCTATCACATCGCCGAAGCGGGTGCGAATCCCATCAGCCAGCTGGCGTTCACGCTGTCCAACGGCTTCACCATCGTCGAGTACTACCTGGCGCGTGGCATGAAGATCGATGACTTCGCGCCCAACCTGTCGTTTTTCTTCTCCAACGGCATGGATCCGGAGTACGCCGTCATCGGTCGCGTCGCTCGCCGAATTTGGGCGCGTGCCATGCGCGACCTATACGGCGCCGGTCCGCGTAGCCAGATGCTCAAGTATCACGTGCAGACGTCCGGTCGTTCCTTGCACGCCCAGGAAATTCAGTTCAACGACATTCGTACCACGCTGCAAGCGATGTACGCGCTGTTCGACAACTGCAACTCTCTGCACACCAATGCCTATGACGAAGCGCTCACCACACCGACCGAAGAGAGTGTGCGTCGCGCGGTGGCCATCCAGCTCATCATCAACAAGGAGCTGGGCCTGAACAATAACCAGAATCCCTGGCAGGGCTCGTTCTTCCTCGAACAGCTCACCGATCTGGTCGAAGAGGCCGTGTACCGCGAGTTCGAATCGCTGTCCGAGCGCGGCGGCGTGCTGGGTGCCATGGAGACCATGTACCAGCGCGGCAAGATCCAGGAAGAGAGCATGTACTACGAGAAGCGCAAGCACGATGGCTCGCTGCCGCTGATCGGAGTGAATACCTTCCTTTCGAGTACCGACTCGGATGAGGCGGCAAAGGGCGTGGCGTTGATTCGATCCACCGACGAGGAAAAGGATTTCCAGGTGGCCATGGTGAAAGCGTTCCAGCAGCGCAATACCGGCTCGGCGCCGGACGCGTTGCTGGAGTTACAAAAGGTGGCCACTTCCGGCGGCAATGTGTTCGCCGAGCTGATGAACGCGGTTAAAGTATGCTCCCTGGGTCAGATCTCCCGCGCCCTGTACGAGGTGGGCGGGCAGTATCGGCGCAGCATGTAAGCCACGGATCAGCTCGAGAACGTAGACGTCCATGTACAAAGCACCGCTCAAAGAACTGCGCTTCGCCATTCATCAATTGATCGGCGATCAGCGTTTGGTCGGACTGTCCGACCTGCCTGACTATTCCACCGAGTTTACCGATGCGGTACTCGAAGAAGCGGGGCGGTTCGCCGAGGGTGTGCTCGATCCCATCAATCGTATCGGCGATCGCACCGGCGCCAAGTGGACTCCGGACGGCGTGCGCATGCCGGCTGAGTTCAAGGCGGCGTACGACAAGTTCGTCGAAGGCGGCTGGACGCAGCTGCGCGCTGAAGCCGAGTTCGGTGGCCAAGGGGCGCCGATCATTCTCGGCACGGCTGTGGAAGAGTTGTGGGCGTCTGCCAACTTGGCGTTCAAGCTGTGTCCCATGCTCACGCAGGGCGCAGTCGAAGCCATCAATCAGTGCGGCTCGCATGAGCAGAAGGCCAAGTACCTGCCCAAGATGATCAGCGGCGAATGGACCGGCACCATGAACCTGACCGAGCCTCAGGCCGGTTCGGATCTGGCGGCCATTCGTACTCGCGCCACGCGCGAAGGCGATCACTTCCGCTTGTACGGCCAGAAGATCTTTATCACTTACGGCGATCACGACTACACGTCCAACATCATTCACATGGTGCTCGGTCGTGTCGAAGGTGCGCCGGCGGGTGTGCGCGGCATTTCGTTGTTCATCGTGCCGAAGACGCTGGTGAACGACGACGGTAGCCTCGGTGCTCGCAACGATGTGCGCACTGTTTCCATCGAGCACAAGCTGGGCATTCATGGCAGCCCGACTTGCGTGCTGTCGTATGGCGACAAGGAAGGCGCGATCGGCTACCTGGTCGGCGAAGAGAATCGCGGCTTGGAATATATGTTCATCATGATGAACGCCGCGCGTCTGTCAGTTGGCTTGGAAGGTTATGCGCTCGCCGAGCGTGCCTATCAGCAGGCGCTCGAGTACGCGCGCACTCGTGTGCAGGGCAAGCCCAAGGCGAAGAATGTGCCTGAGGGTAAGGCGGCGCCGATTGCTTATCACCCCGATATCAAGCGCATGCTGCTCACTCAGAAGGCCTACACCGACGCTGCTCGCGCTGTTGGTTTGTACGCGGCTATGCAGCTCGATCTCGGCAAGCATTTGCCTGAGGGCGCTGAGAAGACCAAGGCTCAGGCTCGCGGCGAGTTGCTGATTCCCATCGTGAAGGGCTGGTCCACTGAGTTGGGCGTGCTGATGGCCTCGCTCGGTGTGCAGGTTCATGGCGGCATGGGTTTCATCGAAGAAACCGGCGCTGCGCAGATTCTTCGCGACTCGCGCATCGCGCCGATTTATGAGGGGACTACCGGCATTCAAGCCAACGATTTGGTTGGTCGTAAGGTCGGTCGAGACAATGGCGCGGCGATGCATGCATTGATCGCTGACATGCAGGCTGAGTTGGATGCGTTGTCGTCGTCGGATGCTGGCGTCGCTGCCAGCAAAGCTGCTGCACTGGAAGGCGTCGCGTTGTTGAAGGATGCGACGGCTGCGGTATTGAAGGACCCGGATGGCGCGCTGGCCATCTGCGTGTCTTATCTAATGCTCGGCGGTGTTGTGATTGGTGGCTGGTTGACTGCCAAGGCCCATG
>NZ_JAEUPY010000521.1 GCF_016790065.1 Steroidobacter sp. | reverse complement strand
GAGGCTGGATACAAGGCCGCCATTCGTCGTCATGTTACTCAGGACGTTCTTCACGGTCGCTTCAAGGATGCTGCGGATCAGGCGTTGACCTGGGGCTGGGCGGCCCCGGGTGTGGGCTACCTGCAAGTGGACAACATGTTGAAAGGAGAGGTGAGCCTGCCCGAGCGGCTACGTCGTATCGATGCAGGCATGGAGCTGGCGTTGAAAGATCTCGCGCGCGCCAAGGCTTTGATCGTCGATGCACGCTTCAATGGTGGCGGGCGAGACGCCGTCTCGCTACGCATCGCCGGCTACTTCACGGCCGAACGGCGCCTGGCCTTCACCAAGAAAGCTGTGCTGCCCGACGGCTACACCGAGCCACAGCCAATTTACATCGAGCCGCACGGCAAGCAACGTTTCCTGAAACCCATTCTCTACTTGCAGAGTGGCAACACCGTCAGCGCGGCGGAGATTTTCACACTCGCGATGCGCGCGCTGCCAAATGCCAGGAGCATTGGCACACCGACCTACGGCGTGCTCTCCGATACGCTGCCGAAGCAGTTGCCCAACGGGTGGGTGGTGACATTGTCCAACGAAATGTATGTGGCTGCCGATGGTGTGTGCTACGAGAGTGTCGGCATCCCTCCGCAAGTGCCTATCGAAACCGATGGCAACGAAACGTTCTCGCAACGCCTTGAGAGAGACACGACGATGGCGCTTCGCGAGGCGCAGCGCTGAGCGCCACAGAATTATTGCTACCCAACAGAGAAAACATATGAAATCAACTGGTCTCTTCCGAGTTTGCGCCAGCGCCGTGCTGCTGCTCATGTTCGTTACATTGCCCGCGGTAGCGGCACAGAAAAGTGCGCCGCTCACAGTGAACTGGTATCACGGCGCAGCGTTCTTGCGGCCCGTCATTGACGCATTCACGGCGCAAAGCGGTATCGAAGTGAGTGTCATCGATGCTTACGATACCTTCGATACCGATGTGATTCTGGTGTCCGACTATAAGAGCTTGACCGAGGCGAAGAAGCTGAATCATTTCGAGCCTATTCGCTCACCGGATCTGGATGCCGTGGTGCCAGCTCGCTGGCGCGATCGCGATGGCTGCTGGTACGGCGTGATGCTGCGGGCACGCGCGGTGATCTACAACAAGGCGCAGGTGAAGCCCGGCGAGATCAAAAGCTATCGAGACCTGGCCGATCCGAAATGGCGTGGCAAGATCGCTTTGCGCTCGGCCAGCAATGTCTACAATCGTTCGTTACTTGCCTCGATGATCGTGCATGACGGCCAGGCGGCTGCGTTGGAATGGGCAAGGGCGGTGCGAACGAACGCGGGCGATCATCCCGAGTATTCAGGTGACACTGACAACATCTGGCGCGTCGCCAAGGGTGAGGCGGCGTTGAGCTTCGTCAACACCTATTACATTGGCTATCAGATGGCCAAAGGTGTCGAACGCGAGCGGGGTATCAAGCTAGCGGACACGCTCGGTGTCGCGTGGCTCGATCAGGACGGCGCCGGTCAACACGTGAACGTCACGGGCGTCGGTATCAAGGCGGGCACTCCTCGCAAGGAGCAGGCGATGAGTTTGGTGCGCTTCCTGTTGAGTAAGCAGGGTCAGGCGCTACTTTCTCAGCATGTCTTCAAATATCCCGTGCGAGCCGATGTCGAGCCCAGTCCGCTACTGAAGAGCTTCGGCGACTTTCGGCGAGACGAGCTGAATCTGAACGATCTGGAGCTGCACTACGATCAAGCCGACGGCATTTTCCGTGCAGTGGGCTGGGGAGCTTGGGGGACATGAGGCGCTGTCAGGGCAAGCGATCACAGCTGAGTCGCCGGATTCGAACCGGCGTGGCTGTGGTGGGAATGGTGATAGGCGCGTTGCAGGCCCCAGTCGTATGGAGCGATGCGCCGTCGTTCACGCTCGCCGAATCCATCGAAGCGCATGCGAGTCTGGAATTCCGGGAAAACGCTTTGGTCGTGCCGGCTTCCGGCCGTTACGCGGCATGGATCGAAGGCTCCAAGCTGATGATCGCGTTCGCGCCGGACTTCAAGCCAAAGGAATTGCTGGCCACACCGGACGGCAGTGCGTTGAACGCGGCCTACGCGTCGCCCGACGATGTCTCTCTCTACTACACGCGCGGCACCGAGACTGCTGCGTTCGGCCCTTATGCCGCGAAGGATACGAGAGAGTTCTGGCGAGTCGACGTCACGACCGGGCAAACCCAACGGTTGGCCACGGGCCGCGATGTTCCCGAAGGCAAGCCTGTGTTTTCACCCAAGGGTCGATCGTTCGCCATCGTCCGCGGGCCGATGGTGTATGAGTATTGGCTCGAGGGCGACCGCTTGTTGCAGCGGCCGATGCTGGAGAACAACGCGGAGCACTATGCGGCCAAGAAGCTGACGAGCTTGGCGTATTCGCCGGACGGTCGCCGGCTGGCGTTCGTCAGTTGGCGCAAGGCCGGGCAGAGCTACGTGGCCATTGTCGACGTGCAGTCCGGCAAAGCTCGTTACCTCCAACCTGGAATCTTTCGCGATCATTCGCCGGTTTGGTCGCCCGATGGGCGTGAAGTGGCGTTCGTACGCACGCCTGGCAACTGGACGCGTGAGTATCGCTTTTCCGCGGAGAAACAAGGTGCACCGTGGAGCTTGCTGGTGGCTGCTGCCGACGGTGACTCCCTGCGTACGCTATGGCAAGCCGATGCCGGCGTCGGCAGTGTGTTCGACGCTTATGGCGTCGGTTCCTGGCTGGAGCGGGAGCTGGAAACCAGCCAGTTGCTGTGGACGGCGGGCGGCCACATCGTCTTTCCGTGGGAGAAGACCGGCTGGGTTTCGGTGTACGCCATTCCGGCGAAAGGTGGCGCGCCCAGATCGCTGATGCAGGGTACGGGCGAGGTGACGATGCCAGTGCCCAGCATCGATGGCCGCAGTCTGTTGTTTGCTTCTAACGTTGATGACTCCGCCAGACTGCATGTGTGGCGAGCGCCATTGAATGGCGGCGACGCAGAGCGTTTGACCTCGGGCGGTGTCGAACACAGTCCGGTTGCTCTCGCCGGCGGCGTCGTTGCCTATGTGGGCAACGACAAGGGGCGCATGCCGAATCGACACATGCTCATGACGGGCGCTGCCTCCAGGCGCGCACTCGGTGCTTACCCACGAGATTCGGCCCGCAACCGGAAGTTGTGGGAACAATTCGTCGATGTCGAGGTGGTGCCGGTGCAGGCCTCGGATGGCATCGTTACTCAGCAGCTCATCTACTGGCCGCGCGGCGTGCCGCCGAAGAATGGCTATCCAGTCATTATCTCGGCCAAAGGCGGGCCCGAGGGACGAGTATCGCCAGGTAACGGCGTCTACACCGCATTGGGTCAGTTCGCCGTGTCGCGTGGCTATGGGTTCGTCGAGATGAACTATCGAGGCGGCACCGGCAACGGTCTCGATTATCGAGTGCCTGCTGAGCGAGGCGCGAAGGGCGGCAGTGAAGTTAGGGACATCGAAGCTTTAGTGCGCCATTTGCGGGGCCGTCGCGATGTGGACGCCAAGCGTGTCGGTATCATGGGCGGCTCCTACGGCGGCTTCATCGTTTCGTTGGCGCTGACTCGATTGCGGCAGTATTTTGCAGCCGGTGTACACATGAGCGGCGTCGGCGACTGGGTCGGCGAAATGAAGCTCGATCAACGTGACGAAGCTTGGGCGAGCGCGCCTCCGGAATATATTCAGCTGAGCGAACGCATGCAGATCGAAGAGCTGGCGTTTCGTTCGTCCGCGCCGGCGAACATCGCGGCGTGGCGAGCGCCGACGCTCATCACCATGGGCGAGATGGACCGCTCGGGCCACATGGAAGGCATCATCGATCTCGGCTACCGGCTGCTGGAGCAGGGCACCCACGTTGAGTTCTCGATCGCCCCGGAGGCGGGACATTCCGGGCCGCGGGCCAGGCCCATGGATAAGGTGTTCGAATTTTTCGAGCGTACTCTGTAGTGCTGCCCACCGAGTCAACGTCCCCGAATCACGATCTCTCGCTCTCCGATCAGGACTTGCAGGTCCGGTTCACGCGCCAGTAGTTCGGCGAAGGATGTGGCGTCGGTGGCGTTGAAGATGCCGGTGTAGTGGTGGGAGCGCCGGGGGACGCCATCGAGCCGCAGCGGTTTGGATAAGCGATGGTGGTTGAACTGCTCGACGGCACTCTCCAGCGGCGTGCGTTCGAACACCAATTCTGGGCGATTCCAGGCGGTCAGCGTCGCAATGTCTGCTTGATGGTTACGTTCGATGGCACCGACGGGCGCCACGGTGGCGGCTTCACCCGCGCCGAGCGGAACATCCGTGACAGCCGAGGCGGCGCTTTGCGTGTCGGCCTCCGATCGGATTCGCACCTTACCTTCGAGAACCGCCACTTGCGTGCCGCTAGCTTGCGTGCGCACGTTGAATTGTGTGCCGACTGCTTCGACGATGGCGTCGCGGGTGTGAACTTTGAAGGGCCGTTGCCGGTCGTGAGCGACGTTGAACAGGGCCTCGCCTCGCGATAATTTCAGGTCACGGGTCGACAGGCCCATTCGTGCAGACAATGTCGACGCGGCGTTGAGGTAGATCAACGAGCCGTCGCTCAGCTCCACGGTTCTTTGCTCAGCGTCAGTCGTGAATTCCTTCCAGCCGAAGTAATGGTTGTATCCCAACGCAGCGATCGCGACTGCGGCTACCGCGGCGGCGATACCTGATAGCCGACCGGGTGCAAGGCGTCGACTGTCACGTTGAACGGTCGCCGACGCTGTGGGCGCGAACTGCAGCACCTGCTTGCGGCTGTTCTCGAGCAGCGCATTCCTATCGAGCGCCCCGGATTGCAGTGTCGCGCGGGTCTCGCGAGACAATGCCTCCAGTTTCAAGAATTCTTCGAGGTTGCGCGGCGACTCGGTGATCCAGCGCAGGAACTCGGCGTTCTGTTCGGCAGCGCCGCTGTGCATGATCTCCAACCACTGTGCCGCCCGCTGGGTTCGCAAGGTCTCGATTTGCTCTTGTATGCTCATGGACGTCATGGCTTCTTGCCGTCGTAGTCTTCGAGCAACTGCTTCAGCGTCGCCCGAGCCTGCATCAGGTAGGTCTTGATCGTGTTGGGGGAATAGCCGGTGGCGCGCGCCGCTTCCTTGCACGACAGCCCGTCGCCTTCCACCAGCAGCAAGGCCGTCAGATGCGCTTCGGGAAGTTGCGCCAGGGCCTGAACCAGGTCTTTGCGAAGTCCGAGTTGCTGGCTGGAGTCGATGGTTTGCGGCGAGGTTTCGGACGCATGCTCGGCCAACGTGGAATCGTAAGTCACCAGTTGCCGAGGTTCCTGCTCGATACTTTCGGCGACCACGTGCGAGGCAATGCCATAGAGGTACGCCAGCGGATTACGAATGACTTCCGGCTGGTCGCGTTTGCGCAGGAAGCGTTCGAAAATCTCCTGCGTCAGGTCGGCCGCGTCCTGTTTCGGGCGCCGTAACCGCTTCAACAAATAGGCATGCAACGCCGCGGTGTATTTGCTCAGACTGGCGGAACCCAACTCCTGCGGAGCTGTGTTGGGTGCGCGAATCATGAGAACAACCTACGCATCGGAACCGGATTGTGCGCGATTCCAGCGGCGTCGCCCATGGCTGAAACTAAAAATATACCTTTTAGCTGCTCGACCCCACATGGGTGGTACAGACAACAAAATGGGGCTCGTATGGGGAATCATCAGCGACTCGCTGCTTGCTGCGTCTCGGTATTGCTGGCTGCCGCCGTGTCGGTGCCAGCGGTATCCGCGGAGTCGGGCGTCGAGAGAAAAATTACCTTTACCATCGCTGAGCAGCCTCTGGCCAGCGCGCTAACCGCCTTTGCGCGGCAGGCACAAGTACAAATCCTGCAGCGGGACGAGCAGGTCTCTACCGCCGGCAAGTTGGCGCCCGCGTTGAATGCGGAGAGTCTCTCGCCACAGCAGGCGTTGGAGAAGCTGTTGTCGAATTCGGGACTGAAGTACGAATTCATCAACGAGCGCACGGTGCGGATCATCGTCGATGAGACTACGCCGTTGCAGACTACCGGAAAGGTCGGCGAGCAGCGCGGGGCTGCGGTTCGCATCGCTCAGGCTGGCGTTGCCGCTACGGCAAACGCGAGCGAGCTGGAAGAGGTCATCGTCAAGGGAACCACGATCGACGATCCCATCCTCAGCTCCCGCACTGGCGACACCCTGCGAGATCGACCGCAGTCCATCAGCATCGTGACCCGGCAGCGGCTCGATGAGCAGAACATCGACAGTCTCGGCTCGGCGTTGGAGCAAGCCACCGGTGTTACGGTCGTCAAAGAGAGCAACGCGTCGCAGCTGTTCTTTTCGCGCGGCTTCGAGATCAACAGCGTTCAAGTAGATGGTGGTGCAGCGCTGGTCATCAACGCGGGCGGCTACGATCAAACCATCGACCTCGCACTGTACGAGCAGGTGGAAGTACTGCGTGGCGCCGATGCTCTGTTCTCCGGGAACGGCAAGCCGGGCGGTTCGGTCCAGTTGGTGCGCAAGCGACCCACAGCGACGCCTCAGGTCAGCGTCGAGGTTGCCGCCGGGCGCTGGGGCAACTACCGCGGACAAGTCGATGTGTCAGGTCCGATGGCATGGGACGGCCGACTCCGTGGTCGGGCTGTATATATGAGCGAGAGCTCACAGTCGTTCCAGAAATCGTTGCTGCGTGGAGATCGTGATCTGTTCTACGTCGCGTTGGACGTCGATGTGACGGATAGCACGCGAGTCTCCCTGGGCGGCAGCTATTCCAAAAGCGAGTCGCCGCTGGGAAGTTTCGGGCTGCCACGTTATAGCGATGGGCGCGATCTACGACTGCCGCGCTCTGCGAGCCTCACTGCGGACTGGTCGAGGGCCGAGACCGACGCTGGGGAAGCATTTGCCCGCGTCGAGCAGCGAATCTCCGACGCATGGAGCCTGCGTGTGAATGCCATGAGGAGCAGCAAGGACAGCGACTACCTCTTCTATTATCAGTACGCCGCCATCGATCCCATCGCACCGATCGGCACGCTGTATCCGGAGAACGGACAGCGCCACGCCGTACAAGAAGTGGTGGATATGACGTTGACGGGCAGCGTGGATTGGTGGGGCCGAACTCACAAAGTGGCGATCGGCGCCGACTGGCAAGACGCCGAAACCACTGGGCCCGGCTGGAATGCTCCCGAGTTCATGTTCGATCCCTTCGCCTTCGATCCAGCGGCGTATCCGATGCCGGAACGTTCCGCCGTGCCTGCCAGCACCCGGACCTTCGGTAACAAACAGAATGGCGTCTATGCGAGTTTGAGCCTGCAAGTGACTCAGCCAATGCGCATCCTCGGCGGAGCGCGGTATAGCAACTACAAGTACTCGGCTGACTACCCCACGTTCGACTATGCCCTGAGCTACGAAGATCGTGACGTCGTCACGCCTTACCTTGGGTTCACTTATGAGCTGCCCGCTGGATGGGTGGCGTACGGCAGCTTCGCAGAAACATTCGAATCGCAAGCCAGCAGCTTGTCCGGGCCGTTCCCGGGCGCGCCGCTGGACCCGATGACTGGTCGCAATCTGGAGCTAGGCATCAAGGGCGGCTTGGGGGCGGGGCGCGCCGTCACGCAGTTCGCTGTCTACCAGATCGAACGCGACAATCAGGCTGTACTGGACAGCAGTTTCCCACCGCAGAGCGGGGACCTGGGCGCTGTCTGTTGCTATCGCGCGCAGGGTGTCGTGCAGAGCCGCGGTCTCGATGCGGAGATCAGTGGCAAGCTGTCGCCCAGTTGGGATTTGTTCGTTGGCTATACCTACAACGAGAACGAATACAAATCCGGCTACGACAGCAATCTCGGCGCCTTGTTCATGCCGCAGACGCCCAGACACCTGTTGAAGATTTGGAGCGGCTATCGATTCTCCGGAGCCTGGTCGCGATTGAAAGTCAGTGGCGGCGTCAGTGCGCAGAGTCGCAGCTTCGTCAGAGGTGTGGCCGCGGTCTTCGAACCAGGCAGCGGCGCGCCGCTCGGATCCGTGCCTTATGAGTTTTCACAAAGTGGCTACGCGATTCTTAGTGCTCGCGGCGAATATGCATTCAACGAGACATGGTCAGCGGCACTGAACTTCAGCAACCTGCTGGATAAAACCTACTATCAAACGGTGGGCGATACCGGCGCCGGCAATTGGTATGGGCAACCGAGAAGCTTCACGCTCACGCTGCGTGGTCGGTGGTAGCAGTCATGCGACGTTTGACGAGACGACGCACGATGGCGTGCGCGGTGTCCTTTGCAATGGCATCGCTCTGGTTCGGCACATTGGCGATAGGCGCCGAGCGTGTGAGCTTCGACACGGACGAAGGCACGTGGATGTCAGTGGATGTTGCGCCCGACGGCGGCAGCCTGTTCATCGATCTGTTGGGAGATATCTATCGCTTGGCCATCGGCGGTGGCCCGGCGCAGCCCTTGATCACCGGTCCGTCGTTCGATATGCAGCCGGTGATCTCACCGAATGGCGCGCAGATTGCGTTCATTAGCGACCGTAACGGTAGCGAGAACCTGTGGCTCGCTGATGCGAATGGCGCCAATCCGCGGGCGCTGAGCGATGCCACCGATAGTGTCTTCACTTCACCCAGCTGGTCAGCGGATGGTCAAAGTATTTATGTGACACGCTTCAGTTCCAACAGTCGGATGGGCGCTACCAGCGGCGCTCTCTGGATTTACCATCGCCTCGGCGGCGGTGTGCCGCTGGATACCGCTGTGGGTGCGAGCCCGGCGAGAGGTTCGGGCGATGCGACCGCCATCGGCGTGTCGCCATCGCCCGATGGGCAGTTTCTATACTTCGCTGCCACCGACGACACTTGGAGTTCGTATCGCATCTATCGGCGCGATCTTCGCTCCGGCGTCACCATCACGCTCATTGCTGGACTGTCGCCAGCCATGGGCGCGGGCGGTGTGATGCAACCCGTCGTGTCTCCGGACGGCGCTTTGCTAGCTTACGCTGCCGACGTGGAAGGACGCACCGAACTACGTTTGCGAACGTTGCGGACTGGCGAGGATCGGCGTCTGGTCTTTCCCATCGAAGCCTCGTTGTCCACGCACTATCCGTTCTACGGCGTGCTGCCTCGCTACTCTTTTACGCCCGATTCGAAAGCCATCGTCATCGCGCATGACGGCAAGATCTGGCGCATCGACGTCGCCACGGGTCGGGCGCTGAATATTCCTTTCGTTGCGACAGTAGATAGCGCCATTAGCCCGCGCGTCACTCGGCAGCCGCGAGACGCCACTGGTGCAGTGCGCGCTCGCGTGATTCAGTCGCCTCGACTATCGCCCGATGGTCGGCAACTGGCGTTCAGCGCTTTCGGCAAACTTTATATCGCCGCTCTCCCGGGCGGCGCCCCCCAACGGCTGACGCGTACCGACTTGCTGGCGAATGAGGTGACCGAAAATCAGCCGGTGTGGTCGAGCGATGGTCGATGGCTCGTTTATGCAAGCTGGTCCCGTGCGGCGGGTGGGCATCTATGGCGTGTGCGTAGCGACGGTTCCGGTGATCCACAACGTCTCACGCAACAAGCGGCTTACTACCGCAATCCAGCTTACACGCCAGATGGCAAATCAATCGTAGCGTTGCGGTCCTCGGTGTACGACCAACTCAATCTGTACACCAGTAGCAACGGCTGGCCGATGGAACGCAGCACGGCGCAGGAAGTAATTCGTATTGCCGCTGCGGGTGGCCCTAGCGAGACGTTGACGGAGTTGCCGGCGAACTCCAACAGCATGATCGATCACGGGCGTTTTCATTTCGCGGGCGACGACGCAGCGCTGGTGTACACGGGCGAAGGGCTCATGGCCGTGCCACTGAAGGGCGGAGCCGGGCGGCGACTGCTACGCGTGAAGCAGCAGGTCGACGATCTGCGCTTGAGTCCCGATGGGCGGTGGGCATTGGCCATCAGAGCGGCGCAACTACATCTGTTCGCTATACCGCCCGCCGGCAGCCCCGAACCGGAGATCGATCTGGAGCAGGCCTTGGCGCATCGGCAGATCACTGAGATCGGCGCGGATGACTTTGCATGGTCGGCAGATGGCCGGGAGATCACTTGGTCCGTGGGTTCGATGTTCTATCGAGTCGCGTTGAGCGCGGTACTCGCAGCGCCCGCGACGGCCGGGACTGAAGGCTGTGCGGAGGACCGATGGAATGGTGTGAACATCTCGGTTGAATTGCCGCGCGATGTCCCGGGTGGTCAGTTGGTCCTACGCGGGGCGACCGTTGTGACAATGCGCGGTGAGGAGATTTTCGAACGCGCTGATGTCGTCATTGACGGCAATCGCATCAGTGCGGTGGCGCCGGTTGGCAGTGTGAAGCTGGCGAAAGATGCGATCGTGAAAGACGTCTCGGGCAAGTTCATCACACCTGGGTTCGTCGATACTCACGCGCATTACATGAACCTTGGCCGGCCCATCATCGACTACGACGTTTGGCAGTATCGGGCGGCGCTAGCCTTCGGTGTGACGACATCGTTCGATCCACAGTCGTTCACCAGTGATGCGTTCGTGTATCAGGATTTGCTCGATGCCGGCATTATTGCCGGCCCGCATGCTTACACGGTAGGGCGAGGCATCTTCGGCTTCGAGAATTCGCTGACTTCGGTGCGTCAGGCCAAATGCATTCTGCAGCGCTATCAGCAGCGGTATCACACTGGCTCCGTCAAAGCCTATCTGCTCGGCAACCGTCAGAAGCGACAGTACCTTGCAAAGGCCGCTCTGGAGATGGGCATGATGACCGTCACCGAAAACTGGGGCGCGCCACCGCCGTACGCACTGACCCAGGTGCTCGATGGCTTCTCGACCAACGAGCACGCGTCGGGTGCGGTCGATTTCTATCGCGACGTGGCCATGCTGTATGCGCAGGCCGGCACGGGCTATTCGCCGACCACTCAGATTGGCGGAGCTGCGTTGTTACGTTCGCAGGAATACTTCACCGCGAGGCGCAACCCGCTGGCGCATGAAAAACTGAATCACTTCACGCCGCGGTTCGTGCTCGACGCACGCTTGCGGCGAGGCGTGCCCTGGGCCACCGATGCGGACTACAACTTTCCACGCCGAACTGCGTCGGCCACCAGATCCTTCCGAGCGGGCGGCAACGTCGGGGTGGGTTCACATGGGGAAGTGCAAGGGCTGGGCTATCACTGGGAGATGCTTGCGTACGCCATGGGCGGAGCAACGCCCCATGAAGTACTGCAGATTGCTACGCGCAGTTCAGCTCACGTGATTGGCCGTCAGGACGAAGTCGGCACGCTCGAGCCTGGAAAATTCGCCGACCTGTTGATCTTCGAGCGCAATCCGCTGCTCGACATAGCCAATAGCGAAGCCATCGGCCAGGTCATGAAGAACGGCCGACTCTACGACGCCTCGACCCTCGCCGAAGTCTGGCCACGGCAGCGGCCCTCCAAGTAAGGACGATGACGATGATGATTCAGCGACTGCCCGGCTGGGCCGCGTTCGTGTGCCTCGCCGTTGCTAGCAGCCAGGGTATGGCTGCTAACCAAGACGTTGCGACGCTCGCTATCGACATTCCTCACACCTCGTTCGTATTGCCCAACGGCCTCACCGTGGTGGTTCACGAGGATCACAAGACGCCACAGGTAACTGTCGAGATCAATTATCACGTCGGCTCGGCGAATGAGCCGGAGGGGCGCAGCGGCTTCTCGCATCTGTTCGAGCATCTGATGTTCAACGGCACTGAGCACTACAACGACGAGTGGTTCAAGGGCTTGCAGCCGCTGGGCGCCACGGACGTGAACGGTGTCGCCTACTTCGATCGCACCAATTATTTTCAGACCGTCCCCACGGCGTCGCTCGATGCCGTGCTCTGGTTCGAGTCCGATCGCATGGGGCATCTGTTGGGTGCGATCGATCAAGCGAAACTCGACGAGCAGCGGGGCGTGGTACAGAACGAGAAGCGAGTGATCGAGAATGAGCCCTATGGTTTGGCTGCCCAGCGCATCGCGCGGGCAACCTGGCCGGCGTCGCACCCTTACTCGCATGTGACGATCGGTTCCATGGAGGATCTTCGCGCCGCCAGCTTGGAGGACGTCCAAGCATGGTTCAAAGCATGGTACGGGCCGGCGAACGCAGTGTTGGTGTTGGCTGGAGACATTACGCCTGCTCAGGCTCGTGAGAAGGTGACTCGCTATTTCTCCGCAATCGAGCCTGGCGTTGCGGCGAATCGCGTCAAGACCTGGATAGCACCGCGTTCGGGGTCGCAGCGGGATGTCATTCACGACAGTAGCGCCGGCGTTGCAATGTTGAGGCGCATTTGGAATGTGCCCGGGGAGGGCGCGGCCGACGCCGACTATCTCGACCTGCTCGGCGCCGTGCTGAGCCAGTCCAGATCGTCGCGGCTGAAACAGCGCTTGATATTCGATGAGCGAATTGCGACCGAGGTGAGTGCTGGCGTGAAGCGATACGAGGTCGCCGGCCAGTTCTCCATCAACGTCACTGCCGCGCCTGGAGCCGACATGGCGCGTATCGAACAGGTCGTCGATGAGGAGCTTACGCGTTTGTTGCGAGAAGGGCCTTCGTTGGCGGAACTCGACGCGGTTCGCTTGCCACGAACGGCCTCGATGGTGCGCGATATTCAGAGCACTAGTTTCAAAGCGTCCGTGCTCTCCAAGAGCGCGGTGTTTCTCGGTGACGCCGGTGCGTGGAAGAACAGCTTTGAGCGGCTCAATGTCGCGCAGCCCGCCGATCTCACACGAGCAGGCCGACGTTGGTTGAGTGACGGGGACTACGTGCTCTCGATGTTGCCGGGTGGGCGTCTCGCCGCTACCGGAAGCGATGTGGATCGGCAGCAGGTCCCTCGACCTTCCGCCATCAGTCCTGTGATGGCGCCGAAGTTCGTTCGTGCCGAGCTTGCCAACGGAATGCAGGTCCTGCTCTGCGAGAGGCACGATGCGCCCGAGGTGACCTTCAATCTCATGATTCCGGTCGGGTCGACTGACGCCGAGGCCTTCCCCGCAGGCATTGCCGCGTTGACCATGGATTTGTCCATGGAAGGCGCCGGTACTCGAAATGCACTCGAAGTTGCGGCGACACTCGAGCGCTTGGGCTCGACACTGAGCGCGCGGGGCGATGAAGACTTCGTGCAGATCAGTCTGTCATCACTCGTGCCGTCTTTGTCGCCCTCGCTGCAGCTGTTGGCGGATGTGTTGATGAAGCCGTCCTTCAACGCCGCCGATTTGCAGCGACTCAAGGCGCTCGAGATTGCCGATCTGACGCGCACCAAAGCGGATTCGCCCCGAGCCGCCGCTCGACTGGGTAATCGATTGCTGTTCGGGCCTCATCATCCCTACGGCCGGCTGTCGGATGAACAGAGCATCGAAGCCATCACGCGCGCCGACATCGTGCGTTTCCATCAAAGTCGAATACGGCCGAATCTCGCTACGCTAGTTGTGGTCGGCGATATCACGCTCGACCAGCTGATGCCAAAGCTCGAAGCGCTGCTGGGGCGGTGGCAGCCCGGTAAGAATAGTGTCGCGGTCGTGCCGCAGATGCCGAAGCCGGATAAGGCCACAGTCTGGTTGATCGACGCGCCAGGTGCTTTGCAATCGAACATTCAGGTGTTGCTGCCTTTACCCCCGCATGCCGCTGCGCTCGATGCGCCGCTGGAGCTGTTGAACGGCGCTTTTGGTGGAATCTTCATGTCTCGTCTCAATCTGAACTTGCGTGAAGACAAGCAGTGGTCATACGGCGTGCACAGCGCCTATTCACGGCAGCGTGGCGTGCGTGTGCTACGAGTACGTGCGCCGGTGCAAACAGATAAGACTTCGGAGGCAATGACCGAACTGCGTCGGGAGTTACTGCAAGTGTCGAGTGAGCGGCCGGTCAGTGCGCAGGAGTTGCTGGCCGTTCAACAAGAACAAACACTGGGGCTTGCAGATCTCTGGGAGACGCATCAAGAGGTCGCTGATGCATTGAGCGAGCTGGTTATCTATCCGCTACCGGATGACTATCTGGACGGCTACGCGGCGCGTATCAATGCGGTCACCCCGGAAGACGTTCGGCGCGCTGCGCTTGAGTTCATTGGATCGAAACCTCTGACCTGGGTCGTCGCGGGCGATCTCGCGCGGATCGAGAAAAAAATCAGGGCGTTGAATCTAGGCGAGGTGCGGGTGATTGATAGCAGCGGCGAGGTAGTTCGGTGATGAGCCTGCTATCGACGTCCGCCAGGCTGATGTTATCGGTCGTCGGATGTTTGCTGGCTGCTGCCGCGTACACAGCGCCTGCTTTTACACTGGCGCAAGTTCGTGACTACGCCTTTCCTGACAACTTGGTGGCTGCGGCTAACAGCTCCCACGTGGCTTGGACGGTCAACGACAAAGGCCGACGCAATGTGTGGGTAGCGACCGGACCACGCTTCGATGCGCGTCAGCTGACTGCATACGATCGAGATGACGGACAAGAGATCACCAACTTGTCTTTGTCAGCTGACGGAGCGCACGTTGTCTACGTGCGTGGGGGAGAGCATGGCGGCAGCTGGGATCGGAGTGTGCCAGCGAACCCTCTGTCTCACCCGGCCGGAACGCGAGTAGAGATTCTGAGCGTGCCGATCTCCGGTGGGGTGCCGCGCGTGCTGGCGGAGGGAGATCATCCAGAGATTTCACCGAATGGACGTCAAGTCGCCTTTCTCAAGGATGGCGGCATCTGGAGCGTCCCCATCGATGGCTCAATGCACGCACAACCGCTGTTGAATCTGCGCGGCGAGGTGGCGGCGTTGCAGTGGTCTCCGCAGGGCGACCGCCTGGCATTTGTTTCGTATCGTTCCAGCCATTCGCTGATCGGAATCTACACCGACCAGCACACGCCCGTGCTCTGGCTTGCGCCTACGGTGGCTCACGATGACGCTCCTCGCTGGTCGCCTGATGGACGATCCGTTGCATTCATTCGTCGTCCCGGCAGTGGCGGCCCACCGCCACCGGCAATGGAGTACGAAACAGGCTCATGGCAAATATGGGTTGGCGATGCGCAGACCGGCACGGCGCGAATGCTGTGGGATAGTGGTAGCGAGTTGCGAGATTCGTGGAGCGGCTATTTCGAGTGGGCGTCGGGCCGAATCGTCTTTCAGTCTTATCGTGACGGCTGGCAGCATTTGTATTCTCTCCCCGAGGCCGGTGGTGCTCCACTGCTGCTGACACCCGGAGACTTCATGGTCGAACACGTGGCGCTCAGTGCAGACCGGCGCACGCTGGTGTTCGACGCCAACGCTGGAAGCGATAAGGATGATGTCGATCGACGCCACGTCTATCGTGTGCCCATTGATCGTTCGCAGATGCAGGCGCTGAGTTCCGGTGACGGTCTTGAATGGTCGCCGGTTCTGACTGCCGACAATCATGCTGTCTACTTCACCGCTACGGACCAACGCCCACCAACCCTGGCAGCGCGTTCCTTGATGGGAGGCGCTGTGCAGCCGTTCGCTCGACAGTTAGTGCCCGACGCCTATCCTGCACGAGCACTGCTCACACCGCGGCGAGTGTCGTTCCGAGCCCAAGATGGCGTGATGGTGAGCGGGCAGTTGTTCGAGCCCAAAGGCGGCGCGGGGCAGCGTCCTGCCGTCGTTTATATTCATGGCGGCCCGTCGCGGCAAATGTTGCTCGGCTGGCATTCCATGGAAAGCTACGCGAACGATTATGTGTTGAATCAGTATCTCGCCAGCCGCGGCTACGTGGTGTTGTCGGTCAACTATCGGCTCAGCATTGGCTATGGCCATCCATTTCAGTTTCCGGCGGAGGCGGGTGCATTGGGCGCCGCCGAGTATCGAGACATCCAAGCCGCTGGGCGATATCTGCAGGCGCTGCCCGGCGTCGATCCGCGTCGGATTGGAGTGTATGGCGGCTCGTACGGTGGCTATCTAACTGCCATGGCGCTCGCACATGACTCTGACCTGTTCGCTGCCGGCGTCGATATCAACGGCGTGCATGATTGGACGGTGGAGTATTCCCAACTGCTGTCCCGAAAGCGCTACGAGCAGCCTCCCGGACTGAAGCGGGCGCTCGCGGTGGCGTGGCAGTCCTCGCCCGTCTCAGCTGTCGACCAATGGACGTCGCCAGTACTGTTCATTCATGGCGACGACGACCGCAACGTGCTGGTCAGTCAAACCGTCGATATGGCGCGGCGGTTGCAGCTCAAAGGAGTTGCTCAGCAGACGTTACTCCTGGTCGATGAAACGCACAGCATCCTGCGCTACGCCAATGTCCTCGCCGTGAATCAAGCGATCGCGGATTTTTTCGAGAGGCAGTTCGAGCGTCGGCGATGAGCGTGGCTAGCGCGGCCGGCGGCGAGGAATTTCTAAGAGATCTGCGCAAAGAGATAGCAAGCGTGGCGTTGTAGTTTCTTTCTCTACGCCATCTCGCTGACGCGTCGACGCTGCCCATCCAGTGTTTGCCGATTGGTCTGCATAGTGGACCAAGTCTTCGTGTGGATCGCCTCGGATGCGAGCGTGAGTAACATATGTTTGTCCACGACCTCGACGACTGCACTGTAGAAGTGCGAGTTACAGCTCGAGTTGGACAGCGACAGTGCGCCAATTCTTCGACCGATTAAATACCTTGCAAATGGTATGAAAGAGTCGATAGCATGGATTCATGCGAAGAATTCTGCCGTGCCTGTTCCTGCTGTTGTTGACTCAAGCGACTCGATCCGTCGAAGCGGCCCAAGTGGAGATCCGTTGGGATCGTTACGGTGTTCCGCACATCTATGGCGGCAGCATCGAGGACGTGAGCTTCGGGCTGGGCTACGCGCAGATGACCAATCACGCCGAGCAATTGTTGGTCAACGTGGCGGCGGCTCGCGGTCGTTACGCTGAGTATTTCGGTCCGGGCAATAAAGATGAATTTGTAGCGCATGACATGTTCGTCCGAACCATGGGTTCGGAGGCACGCGTGCGACAGTGGCTCGTTCAAGGTGGCGAGGTGCAGCGCAAGTATCTGCAGGCTTACGTGGCCGGCGTGAATGCCTACGCGGCGGATCACGGCGACACGATTCCAACCGCCATCCGAGCCATCTTGCCGCTGACTGAGAGCGATCCGCTCGCGGTCTGGCAGTGGACGATGCAGTTCGGCTTTCAGTCGCTCGCGCCGTTGATGATGAAGCGTCAATGGGAAGCGGTCCAGCCGGAGCCGGGTGGGGCGCGGCGTGCAGCGTCGAATGCGTGGGCCATCGCACCCAGCAAGAGTGCGGCCGGCACGACCATGCTGATGGGCAATCCACATCTCGACTTCGGCGTAAACGGCGTGTTGTCGCCGGAGCGCGAGCAAGCACCAGATCGCGGTGCCTGGCAGTGGATGCAGGCTCATGTGATCGTGGGCGATCCGCAGCGACCCACAGTGAATCTCACTGGCGCTGGCTTTCTCGGTCTGCCGGCGATTTCCATCGGCTTCAATGAGCGGATCGCGTGGTCGCACACCGACAATCGTGCTCAGACGGCAAGCGTGTATGAGTTGTCGTTGCGTGGCGAGTCGTATCGCTGGGGTCAGAAGCTGCAGCCGCTCAGCTCGCGTACCGACAGCGTTCGAGTGTGTCGCAAGAGCGATGACTGCGAGAACCGCAGCTTCACCGTCTCTCAATCCATTCACGGCCCGCTCATCGCTCGCAAAGGCGACAAAGCGTTGGCGCTCCGGGTGACTGGGCTCGACGCACCTTCGCCAGTGGCTCAGTACTGGGACATGGGGCGGGCACGCAACTTCAAGGAGTTTGAGTCGGCATACAGTCGTTCGCAGATGCCGTTCTTCTATGTGATCTATGCCGACACGGACGGTCGCATCATGATCGCCGATGGCGGCCGTAAGCCGGTGCGTCAGGGCGGCACCTACGATGACTATGACCGCATTCTTCCCGGCGACGATCCGAAGCAGCTTTGGAAAGGCATCGTGCCGTGGCGATCGTTGCCCAAGGTCATCGATCCGCCATCGGGCTTCGTGCAGAACGCCAACGATTCGCCGTGGACTTCGACGTTCCCCGCCGTGCTGCGTGCACAGGACTTCCCAGCCTGGATGTCGTTCGATCGGATGTGGGCGCGCTCGCAAGCCAACGCACGGTTGCTGTTGTCGCAGCCCAAGTTCTCTTATGAAGAGTTGGTGCGTGCCAAATTCTCCACTCACATGTTGATGGCGGATCGCCTGTTGCCGGAGTTGCTGGCCCAGGTGGATGCACAGGCCGATGAGCAGGTCACCGCTGCGGCAACTCTGTTGCGTGAGTGGGATCGCACCTCGGACCGTAACAGCCGCGGCTCGGTGCTGTTCGTGAAGTGGTGGCAGGAATACACCAAGCGCATGGCGGCTTCGCCTCGCGCCGCTACTGTGCGAGATCCGAAGTTTCGTGAGCAGTACGATCCTTCGCGTCCGCTGGAAACACCCGCTGGAATTGCAGATGCATCGCAAGCCGTGGCGGCACTGAAGGATGCCGCGCAAGCCACGGTCGCAACGCATGGCGTGCTCGATGTTTCCTGGGGCGAAGCGAATCGTGTGGTGTTGGTCAGTCGCGATGCGAACTTCACGCACCCCAAACCCATCGCCGATGTGCCTGCCAATGGTTCGGAGGATTCAGTCGGCATCGTGGCGAAGATGAACTACGGCGCGCCGGACGAGAAGGGTCGGCGTATTGCGGTGGGCGGCGAAGGTTACATCCAGATCGTCGAGTTCACGCCGAACGGTCCGCGAGCCGGGACTTTGCTGGTCTATGGCAACGCCTCGCGCCCAGGCTCTCCACACATTGCCGATCAGCTGCCTGCCTATGTGGACAAGCGGTTGCTGCCCGCTCCGATCAGTCGTGCCGATGTCGAGCGGCAGACGCAGCGAATCGATACCTTGACTCGATAGTTTTTTATGAGCCGACGCTGGTCCCGCCGGTCCGTCGAAATACCATGGGGAAATTTGTAATGACGATTCGATTTTCAAAGCCTGTCGCCGCGCTTGCAGTGAGCGTTGGCATGTTCGCCACGCCTTCGATCACCGTCGCGCAAAGTAGCGACGCTGAACTCGAGACCGTCGTCGTCACCGCGCAGCGCAAGTTCCTGCCGGAAGTGTCCAACGCGGCGTCGAAATTGTCGCTGCCGGTCATCGACACGCCGCAAGCACTGACGGTGTTGTCGTCTGAGTTCCTGAACATCGCTGCCATCAATGACACCGCGGGCGTAGTCGCGTACACGCCGGGTATCGAATTGCTCGGTATCGGCGATGGCACGCAGGCCAATCTGTTCGCGCGCGGCTTCCAAGTGAATCGAGATCGCTCGTTCCGTATCAACGGCCTGTCGGCCGACTCCGAGTCGGACCTGGACTATGCCGCCATGGATCGAGTCGAGTTCGTGCGCGGCCCGGCCTCTTCGTTGTACGGCGAATCGGATTACGGTGCCACGATCAATCGCGTGCTCAAAGCACCCACCGGCAATACGGGCGCAACTGTCAGCGGCGAGTTCGGCAGCTACAACTTCCAGCGCGTGCAGATCGACGGCGAAACGGCAATCAATGACGTCGCCAGTGTTCGCGCAGTAGCAGCCTGGCAGGAGAGCGATACCTTCATTCGCGATACGAGTGACAATCGCAAGATGATCGCGCCGAGCGCGGCCTTCCGCTTCGGCGACACCAGCGTGCTGCTGCAGGGCTATTACGATCAGCGCACCGGCGCGAGCAGCGACGGCTTTCCGTTGATTCGTATCAATGGCGTCTACACCATGCCGGACGTGCCGCGCAGCTCCAACAACGGCACGACCGCTGCCGACATCGACAGCACCAACACGTTCCTGTTCGCGGGCGTCGACCATATGGCGACCGACAGCCTGAAGCTGTCGTTCAAAGGCGGCTACTCGCGCATCCACATGGAGAATTTCTCGACCTACATGTTCGGTGCTGCCGCCAACGGCAACTCCACTCAGTACCCGTCGATCGAACACAAGACCAAGGAAGACCTGAGCCTCGATGCGTCGGCCGAGCAGGTGTTCCAATGGCAGGGCCGCGATCAGCGCGTGCTGGTGAGTGCCGACTGGCGTCGTAACCATTTGTTGCAGGATGCGTTTGCGAACGTGCCGATCGGCTTGGATAACCTGTTCGATCCCGAGCCGCTCGACTTCGTCAACACCCGCCAGGCGGCGCCCGGCGAATTCTTCTCCACCAAGCAGTATTTCTCAGGCGTCACGGCCATGGCTTACCTGAAGCCGACCGAACGTCTGTCGGCTTTGCTGGGCATGCGCTACTCGCGTATCGAAAGCAATCGCTTCGATTACCTGCCGACCAGCTACGGACGCGTGACGGTCATCGACGACGCCAAGGACCACCAGTGGGTGCCGCGCGCCGGGTTGGTGTACCAGCTGGCGAAGAATCACAACGTGTTCTTCAGCTACAGCGAAGGCATCGTGTTCAACGCCACGCTGTTGCGTGCCGATCGCACACCGGTGAATCCGGAGACGGGCGTACAGTACGAAGTGGGTTTCAAGGGCAAGGTTGCCAACGATCGCGCGCAGTACAGTGTCTCGGCCTTCCACATCGAACGTACCGATTCGGCATCGGCCATCGTCGTGCAGCCCGGTCAACCGGCGACCTATATCAACGTCGGCGAGCAGGTTCACAGCGGCATCGAGGCCGAGATCCAGGGTGAAATCTTCCCGGGCTTCAACCTGCTGGCGAGCTATGCCTATCTCGACGTGGATGTGAAGGAGTCGGCACGGCCGGCCGAAGTCGGCAAAACGCCGCCGGCATCGCCCGCCAATTCTTACTCGCTGTTCGCGACGTATGAAGTGTTGGGCGGGCCGTTGAAGTCGCTAACTTTCGGCGGCGGTGTCGTCGGTCGTAGCGAGCGTGAAGTCAATACCTTGGGTACTTACCAGCTGCCGTCCTACACACGTTTCGACCTGCGACTGTCCTACAAGGCCACACCGGAACTGTTGTTCGAGCTGAACGCGCAGAACATCACCAACGAGAAGATCTACACGTCGCAGTATGGCTCGCCGGATCTGGGCATTGCTTACGCGTATCCGTCCCTGATCAAAGGCCGGGTCAGCTACAGCTTCTAGGCACTGGGGAAAGCGGTTGCCGCATCCTATCTTCGAGCGGCGCGAGTTCGACTCGCGCCTGACTCAAACTCGTGCAGTCATGTCGAGCCGTGGGCTCGACCTGCTGATCGTCACAGACCCGTGCAACATCTATTACTTGTGTGGCTACGACGGTTGGTCGTTCTATACCCCGCAGGTGTTGCTGGTGCCCATGGACGGCGCCCCTGTGTGGGTGGGGCGGCGCATGGACGTGCGGGGCGTGGGATTGACGTCGTGTTTGTCGGCAGACGACATCGTCGGCTATCCGGAACATTTGATTCAGAATGAGGTGGAGCCGCCGTACGGCTTCATCGCACGGACCATCGCGGAACGCTACGGTAAGCCTGGCCGTATCGGTATCGAGAAGCACAGCTACTATTTTTCGGTGGCGAGCTTCGAGGTGCTGGCGGCGACGCTAGCGGAGGGGACGCTGCTCGACGCATCGTATCTGGTCAACTGGATACGTTTCACCAAGTCGCCGCAGGAAGTCGCGGTGATGCGCCAGGCGGCACGTTTGCTCGAAGCCGCCATGGAAGCGGCGATTGCTGCCATTCGCCCGGGCGTGCGTGAGTGTGATGTTGTCGCCAGCATCTGTGCCGCTCAGATCGGCGGTGTTCCTGAGGTTGGCGGGGTATATTGCAGTACTCCGGCCTTGGTGATGTCGGGCGCTCGTGCGGACACGCCGCATCTGCCTTGGACGGATCAAGCGTTGGCCGAAAACACCACGGTCAATCTGGAGTTGATGGGCAATCGATTGCGTTATCAAGTGCCGATGGGCCGCACGGTCGTGGTCGGGCGGGCCTCGGCCACGATGCTTCGACTCGAGGCGGTCGCGCTCGAACTGATCGATCGCCTGCTGAGATTCATCGAGCCGGGCATGACTTGCGCGCAGGTGAGCGATGAAACGCAGCGAATCCTGCGGCTGCATGGCATTGCCAAGGAGTCACGTTCCGGCTATTCCATCGGCATTGCGTTTCCACCCAC
>NZ_JAEUPY010000503.1 GCF_016790065.1 Steroidobacter sp. | reverse complement strand
GGCCCGGCGAAGCGTCGGTCGTATTCCCCGGCCCGGCCGGCGCTCACAACTGGCACGCGATGTCGTTCAACCCCACGACAGGCCTGGTCTACATCCCGTCGCAGGAAATTCCCACGCTGATGAAAGTCATGACGCCGGAGGACACCGGCGGCGGCTTGTCCGCGGGCGGCGCCACCTTGTTCGACCTGCTCTACGGCCTGCACGACCCGAAGTACCGCGATCAATTGTATGGCGAAGTGGTTGCCTGGGATCCGGTCGCGAACCAGGCTCGCTGGCGAGCGCGTCATGTGCTCCCCATCAACGGCGGCACGATCTCTACCGCCGGCAATCTCGTGTTCCAAGGTACCGCAGACGGCAAGTTCATCGCATACGACGCAGCCAACGGCAAAGTGCTGTGGAACTGGCAAGGCGACGGCTCGATTCAATCGGCACCGACGACGGTCGCGGTCGATGGCGAGCAATACATTCTCGTCGCCTCCGGAAATTCGGCTTCCGCCAATCTGTCGACCTACACTGCACGCCTCACCACCACGGAAAAATCGCGCGGGCCCTCGCGACTGCTGGCATTCAAGCTCGGCGGATCGGCGTCGTTACCGCCGTCGCCCCCTTTGCCGCCTTTCGCGAAGCCCTCACGGCCGCCGGTAGCGCAAGACATCTACCGTCGTGGCGAGTTGTTCTTCGAATTCAACGCTTGCGTGGCCTGTCACGGAATGGATGCGGTCGCGGCGAACGGCAGCGTTCCCGATCTGCGCCGCATGTCCGACGCAACCTACCGCAGCATGCGCGACATCGTAGTCGGCGGCGCCTACCAGACGCGCGGCATGCCAGCGCACGCGCACCTCACCGACGATGAGCTGGCGGCAATGGCTGGGTACCTGACGAACAAGGCATGGGATGCCTACAACGAACAGGAGCAGGCGAAAGCGCAGCGTTAGCACCGCTGCGCGAAGTCAAACCAGATCAGGATGGAGTCTTGATGCGCGCTGCTGGATAGATGAGCAGCAAACCCGATGGCAAGGCGATCGCAAGCATCCACACGACGGGCAGGTAGCCCCTGCCTTCGGTGAGCAAGAGTGTCGCCAATGCCGGTCCCGCGCTCATGCTCCCCGGAATGATGATGGCCAGCAGCGCCAGCAGGCGACCGCTACTATCCAGGTTCGCGATCACTGCCTGCAGGTAAGGACCGCTGTAGTTCCAGGCGGCGCAGATCGCACACAGCGCGACGGTATAGGCCGCTGGCGTGTTGGCCTGGATCAGCAGCGCTGCGCCGGTGAGGGATACGACCATCGATATCGCGAGCGGTGCGAGACGCCCGAGTCGATTGCCGAAAGCAGACGCGGCCAGCGCCCCGCCCAGGCCGGCAATTGCGCCGATGGACAACGCCCGACCGATGGCATCGACGGGCAGACTCGCATGCATACCCATGCGTTCGGCGAAAGCCCAGACGGTGGACTCGCCGCCGAAGAAGATGAAGACCCCCAGCAGGCCGAGCGCGCCCAACAGCAGCACCCGACGCGTTCCCAGCAGCGCCGAGCCGCCGGACTTCTGACCGCTGCCGATGGGGTAATAGCGGAAGACCCAGAGAAGCGCGAGCGCGAGCGTTGCGACGATCAGGAACGGCGCTGCGAGCCCATGCTTTGCTATCAGTCCGGGCAGGAACGGCAGAATGATTGCAGGCGTCAGGATCTGCATCGCCGTCCACAGACCGTAGTTGCGTTCGGGCGCAGCGGTAAGACCAATAGCAATCATCGACATGGTCATGAGCATGCCGGCGCCGATGCCGGTGACGAAACGAACGAGGAGCAACGGCGTGAAAGTGTGCACACCTGCTGCGACGAGGTTACCGGCGATGACCACGAGAAACGCGCCCAACACGATGTGGCGCCAGTTCACGGTCGAGATCAGCGTGAACGCGATCGCGCCGGACAACGCATATCCCGCCAGCTCCACCGACAGGAGCAAGACAGCCTGTTGCTCGGACAGACCGAGAGCATCGACGTAACCGCCGACCAGCAACGGCCCGAACCACATCACGAGAGGCGCAACGCCTCCCGTCAACAAATAGGCAATCAGGCTCAGCGGCATTACCGACTGGACTCCGTGCGCAACACCTCGGCGATCACCGCGAGATCGCAATCGCCGTAGCCGCGGGAGCTGGCCAACTGCAGATGCTCCATGAAGGCGTGGGTCAGCTTCGTCGGGATGCCGGTCCTGGCGACCGCGGCATCCAATACCTGCACGAAATCCAGGTGAACATCGATCGACGCTTCTTCGCCGCCGAATTGCCTGCTCACCACTCGATCGGCGCATTCGCGCAGCTGGTTGTGTAGCATGTCGCGCGTCAGGCGCGTCAATCGGAAGTAGCGATCCATCGGGATTTGATAGTGGGCCGCCACCGTGGAGGTTTCGAGGAACAGCGCCACCGTTCCCTCGACGAACACGCCAAGCGTCGACATGACATGAGCAACAGCTCGCGGATCCGGTCCGAGGTACTCGGCGGAACCGCCGAGATACACCAGTGTGGGGTAATGCGCCTCGAACGCCGCGCTGTCACCAGCGTATAGCAGCAGCGTATCCATGCGTCCGATACCACCCGGCAGCGACATGATGCCGCCGGCAATGAACCGGCCACCACGCGTGCATATGGATGTCTGTCGAGCCGCCAGTTCTTCGGGAAGGCCGCTCGTCAGGTCGACGATGGTCCTGCCATCGATTTTCTCAGCAACACCGGCAGCATCGAGCAGAGCGAGCGAAGCCTGGTGGTCGAGCACGCAGATCAAGACCAGGTCGCTGGCCGCGACGGCCTCTGCAATCGAATTCGCCAGTTTCGCGCCGCTCGCGACGAGCGGTTCGGCGCGAGCAGGCGAGCGATTCCAGACCACGACATCGCAGCCGCGAAGTAACAATGCCCGCGCCAGGGCGCTGCCCATCCGGCCCAGGCCGAGAACTGTAACGGTCGGTCGCGGCATGAGCTCAGAAATTCTGGCGGATGGAAGCTCCCCACCAGCGCGGCGGCGCATAGCTGATCATTCGGTAGCCCCCCGTCGTGATCAGGTCGTAAACGAAGACTTCACGGTTCTCGTCGCTGATGTTCTTGACGAACACTGCAAGCTCGAGGCCTCGCTTGCCGAGTTCGTAGGCGATGCGCGCGTCATGCTGGAACGAGCCTTTGAGTAAGCTCGCCGCATTGTTGTCGACGGAGGCATAGCGGTCGCTCAGATAATCGAAGCTCCATTGCAGCTTCAACGTGCCGCTGCCGACCTCAACCGATTTTTGCAGCGAGCCGTTCACGACCCACTCTGGCGCCAGGTTGGCGCGCTGCTCGCGAACGCCGGAATAAACGGTCGGGACGTCCTTCAGCTCGGTGTGGATGTAGGACGCTCCCAGGTTGGCGCGGACGTCGCCCGGCAAGCTGGCAATCGCCTCCACCTCGGCGCCATAGAACGTGCCGTCGTAATTCGCCACCAGACCTTGCGTCCCGACATACGCATAGCCCTGGAAATCATCGTAGTCGTAGAGGAACACACTGCTGTTGAAGCGCAGTCGACGATCGAACAGATCGAACTTGGTCCCCACCTCATACGCCGTCACGACTTCCGAGCCGAAGGGCGTTTGCTCATTGGGCAGCGTCGCACTCAAATTGGTGTTGAAGCCAGCTCCTTTGACACCACGGGAAATACCCGCGTAGAGCAGCTTGCCATCGCTCGGCATATAGTCGAGTTGCAGCTTGCCGGACCAGAGCCCTTCCTTCTGGTTGGCCACATTGCCGACAGTCGCTGTGCTGAAGTCCGCAGCGAGCAGCGGCGGATCGAACACCGTGGAGCCGACGCCACCCTCGAAACCGTTGCCGAGCTCCCGGAAGTACGCTTTGGAATCGTAGCGCTTTTCATCCTCGGTATAGCGCGCGCCGAACGTCAGGCGCAGTTGGTCGCCGAGCACCCACTCCGCCTGCCCGAAAGCCGCGTAGGATTTGGTGCGCTGAGCGATGAGATTGAATGCGTCGTATGCGAAATCGCTGCCCGATAACGCCGGGAACGTGAATCCGGCGCTGACATCCTGATCGATGTGCAGGTAGTACAGGCCGGTGGTCCAGGTCAGGTTCCCGGACACGCCCGTTGCGCGCAACTCCTGCGAGCGCTGCTGCATATCCTGCGTCAGCGGGGCCTGCACGTAGGGAACAGGCGAGCCGTCAAGATCTTCGGGACCGTAATCGAAGGAGAAGTTGGTCAGATTCGTCAGCGAGGTGAACGTCGTTGACCCGCGCTTCCACTGTAGCGCGAGTGTCGTCGACGCACGGCGGTTCTCCAGGAAGCCACTGTTGTTGAAGGCACCGACGGATCCTGCGCCGTACGAATCGCGATTGCCGAACAGGTCGTTACCGGGTCCTGTGCCATAGGCATCGAGCGTTGCCGGCAGCGGCGCAGGTTGACCGTTTGCATCGATATAAAAATTCTGCGCCTTGTACGTTCCCTGTCGGGTGCGCGGGTTGGCGTCGTAGCTGATCGATACGCGAGCGGTGAGATCCTCGGTGACATCCGCTTCGAGCTGGCCGCGCGCGCCCCAAAATTTTTTGTTGAACGCGTCCTTACCCCCCGGCGCACGGTTTTCCCACCAGCCATCGGCTTCCTCGCCCCGCGCGGACAGACGGAAGCGAACGCGGTCGGACAGAGGACCGCCCAAGGCGCCCTCGAAGAAGCGCTGGCTGTAGCTGCCGAAGCCTGCTTCTACATACCCCGCCCACGTTGAGGTCGGTCTTGCAGTCATGAAGTGAGCGAGACCACCGGTGGAGTTGCGACCGAACAGCGTGCCCTGCGGTCCGCGCAGCACTTCGATGCGACTCACGTCGTACAGGGAGAAGCCGGCCGCGCCTGGAGAACTCACGTAGATCTCGTCGATGTACACGCCGTTCGGCGGCTCGGATTGCGGCGAGGTGTCCGACTGCGAAATGCCCCGCACGCTC
>NZ_JAEUPY010000406.1 GCF_016790065.1 Steroidobacter sp. | reverse complement strand
GGCTTGCAAAGAAACTTCGGCTCGATGGCCAAGCCGCTGCAAGCAGGCTTCGCGAGCGCTGCCGGGTTGCGAGCAACGTTGCTTGCAAAAGCCGGCGTCACCGGCGACCAGGACATCTTCAGTCGCGGCGGCTTTCTCGATGTATATGCGGGCGATGGCGCAACGAACGCCGAACCCAACATCGATCTCGCCTCCGTCTGCGTCAAACTCTACCCCTGCTGTTACGGCGCGCATCGAATGATCGCGGCGGCATTGCAGTTACAGGCATCGGGCCTGGTGCTCGACAACCAGCGCTTCGAAGTCGTCGCGCCGGCAGGCCAACTCCAACCGTTGCGCATCGACGTGCCCAAGAGCGGCCTCGAAGCAAAGTTCTGCGCTCGCTACATCGTCGCCACTGCGCTATTGCAAGGCTCGATTTCGTCCGCCGACTTTACTGACGAGGCCAGCCAGCGACGCGAGCATCGCGCGTTGATGGAGCACATCGTCATCGTCGGCAGCCCGGACTCGCCCACCGACACACTCGAAGCAGGCGAAGTCGTGCTGAATGAAATCAGCGGCGACTCACGTCAACGTTCGGTACGCGTGCAAGCGTATCCAGGCTCAGGTCGCTCGCCGGCCACCGAGGCTCAGCGAGCCGCGAAAATCACTGACTGTCTCGAGGTCTACCATCGCAGCGGCGGCAGCCGTCTCACGCTCGCCGACTTTCGAGCGATGGTGTCGCAGCTGTGTTGATCGATCACAGTGCCGAGATCACCGTCTTGGTCTGCAAGTACGCTTCCAATCCTTCCTGACCGTTTTCGCGGCCCCAACCCGATTGGCGATAGCCGCCGAACGGCAGCGACTGATTGATCACCAGCTGACAGTTGAGCCACACCGTGCCGGCCTTCAAACGCTTGGCTGCACGATGGGCTCGACTGTTGTCACGAGTCCAAACCGCCGCCGCGAGGCCGTACACCGAATCATTCGCCAGCGCGATGCCTTCGTCGAAATCATCGAACGGAATCACCGCTGCCACCGGGCCGAAGATTTCTTCACGCACCAATGGCGACACCGGATCGGCCCCCGTAATCAGCGTGGGCTGAATGAAGTAACCGGCATCGCCCCAAGTCTTGCCGCCGGCGACGACTTCAGCGCCGTCCGTGCGACTGTTGTCGATGTAACCCAGCACACGATCGCGTTGGCGCGCCGAGATCAGCGGGCCGATCAAAACATTCGGCGTGGTGCCTGGGCCGATGGGTAAGTCGCCAGCCACCTTGGCCGCGCCTTCCACGAACTGGTCATAAACTTTTCGTTGCACGTAAATGCGGCTGCCGGCCATGCAGATCTGGCCCGAGTTGCGATAGATGCCCAACGCCGCGCCGGGGATGGCTTTGGCCAGGTCGGCATCGTCGAACACCAGCACCGGCGATTTGCCGCCCAACTCCAAAGTCAGTTTTTTGAAATTGTCGACCGACGAACGAATGATGGCGCGCCCGGTTTCGGTCGAGCCGGTGAATGCAACTTTATCGACGTTCGGATGAGCTGCGAGCGCCGCGCCAGCTTCACGACCACCAGTGACGACATTCACGACGCCTGCAGGCACACCAGCCTCAGTCGCGATCCGCCCCAACAGCAACGCACCGAGCGGGGTTTCTTCCGCTGGCTTCAACACTGCCGTACAACCAGCAGCCAAACACACGGCGAGCTTCGAGCAGGCAAACGAGAATGGTGAGTTCCAAGGAATGATCAGTCCGGCGACTCCAACCGGCTCACGGCGCGTGTACGCGAGCACTTCCATCGCTGGCGATGAGAAATCCGAAGTTGTGCCGTGGATCTTGGTGGCCCAGCCCGCGAAGTATCGAAACGTTTCCGCGGCATTGGCGACCAGCAAGCGCGAGAACTGCAATGGCATGCCGTTGTCGGCGGTCTCGATCTGCGCGATGCGCTCGACCGAAGCTTCGATGATATCGGCGATACGAAGCATGATACGTGCGCGGGCCGCATTGCCGAGCCCCATCCATGCATCGTTGTCGAAAGCACGTCGAGCGGCAGCGACGGCATGATCGATATCCGCTTTCTCACCGGCCGGTGCCTCGGCGATTTGCTCGCCGGTGGCGGGATCGAGCACCGGCAACGTTTTCCCCGAGGCCGCCTGCAGCCAGGCCCCGCCGATCAACAATGACCAAGGCCCGGCAACGCTCATTGGATCGAGCGCCGTGGCATCAGCTGGCATGCGCATACTCTCTTTGGACGGAATAACGAATGGGCAGCCGCTTCAGCCCACCCATGAACAAGGTGCGACTCTGCACCGCCTCGCCATCCAGCTGGATGTCGGGGATGCGACTCAGCAACTCGCGATAGAAAATACTCATCTCGAGCTTGGCCAGATACTGGCCCAGGCACACGTGCGGACCGATCCCGAAGCCGATGTGCTGATTGGGCGAGCGGTCGACGCGAAACTCGAACGGATCGGTGAACACATCCTCGTCGCGGCAGGCCGAGGGATAGCACATGAGCAACGAATCGCCCTCGCGAATCTTCTGACCACGCAACTCATAGTCCTGAGCGGCCGTGCGGAAGAAATGTTTGACCGGATGCGTCCAGCGCACCATTTCATCCATGGAAGTGCGGATCAGCTCGGGCTTGGCACGTAGCTTCGCCATCTCACCCGGATGCTGTAGCAGTGCCAACAATCCGCCGGCAGTGGCCGCGCTGGTGGTGTCGTGCCCTGCCACTGAGATCGACAGATACCACGAGAACACATCCAGATCGCTGAGCGGCGCACCGTTCATGGTGGCGTTGGCAATCACCGAGGCGAGATCGTTCTTGGGATTACGTCGACGCTCCTCGACGATGGGCCGGAAGAACTCGAACAGCTCATTGACCACGGTGAGCATATGCTCGCCCTGCGACGTGCTGCGTTGGACGTCCGGATCGAACGCGCCGTTGATCTGCTTCGACATGCGTAACAGGATCTTCTCTGCATCCGGTGCGTCCGAGAGACCGAAGATCCGCAAGATCACGCGCAGCGGATACCAAACCGCAATGTCCTGCGAAAAATCGCAGCGTCCACCGAGTTCGACCATCTGATCGACGAACTGGCGCGCGATTTGTGTGATGTCGTCTTCGAGCTTGCGAACACTCTGAGGCAGGAACCACGACTGCGCGATGCCACGCAGAGCCGCGTGCTCCTCACCGTCGGTGGAAATCACCGTGCGCTGAACTTGATTGCGTCCCGTCACCGCGCGGATCTTGTCCTCCGCTTCGATGGTGTTGAGCTGTGTCCGTGGCGCGCTCAGGAAGATGGCGGGCTTGCGCTGAACTTCGGAAATGTCCGCATGCTTGGTCACGGCCCAGAACGGCCGATACTTGCTCGGCTGAGTCCAGCGCACCGGCTCGTTCTTACGCAGGGTCGCGAACAGAGCATGGTATTGCTCCGGGTCGGAATACACATCGACATCCGCGATCGCGTCATCGAGCTGAGTTGCGTTTTCGGTCACTTGGCGGCCCTCGGCTAGTGCTTGACGCTCAGTGTAATGCCATACATTCGCGGTAGCCCAGCCGTGCCATTGTCGCCCGTGGACGTCACGATGTTGCTGTAGTACTCCTTGTCGAGCAGATTGCGGGCCCACAGGCGCACGCCGAACCGCTCGCTCTCGGACCACCAGCCCACTTCCGCATTCACCAGCGAGTAGCTTGGCACATGGATGCGATTGTCCGGATCCGGGAAATAACCGTCGTTGTAGTAGTAATTGGCTGAGGCGCTGAAGGCACCGATCGAGGTCAGCCAGCGATAGTCGGCCGAGAAGTTCAAGGTCCACTTCGGTGCACGCACCATGTCGTTACCGGCTGCATTGGTCGCGCAGGTGGTGTTGCCACCGGTGCGTGGCCCCGCCAACAGCGACGGCGGATTGGTTGCGCAAGTCGCCGGGCTCGGCAAGGTGTAAGGCGCACCGGGGAACGAGTCGTACTCGGCATGCAGCAGGTTCAAGCCACCGCGCAAAGTAAGCCCGTCGAACGGTTCGGCCAACAACTCGGCGTCGAGGCCGTACATGGTTGCCTCCGCCGCGTTGAGCAGGAACACACCGCCAGGAACCTGCTGGCTGAGTTGGATGTCCGAGTACTGGTAGTAGAAGCTGGACAGGTTGGCGCGCACCGTTCGATCGAACAGCTCCGACTTGAGGCCGACCTCGAACGCATCCAATTGCTCCGGCCGCACCGGTGGCGCAGTCGGCGCAAGCAGATTGTAGATGCCGCTCTTGAAGCCGCGGCTGTAGCTGCCGTAGACCATCACGTCATCGCTGAGCTTTTGATCGAGCGCCAGGCGCCAGGTCGTACTATCGAACGAAGTCTCGCGATCCACCACGTTGCGCGTACCGATGCCGGTTTCGTCGCGACCTGTAATGCCGCGCTCGTCCTTGCTGAAACGCACGCCAGTGGTGAGTCGTGTGCTGTCGGTGAAGCTGTAGTTACTCTGCGCGAACACTGCGTAAGAGTCGGTGTCCTGCGAGGCAAAGCGATTGGTGAAACCGCCCACCGCCGCCTGCGACGCGCCCGACAAGCCGAACGGCGTCTGATTGGTTTCGCTGGCCAGATAGAACAGGCCCGCGATCCATTGCAGACGGCCATCCTGATTGGACTGCAACTGCAGTTCCTGCGTCAGTTGCGAAAAGTCGGTGCGAACTTGAGCGTTGACGATGGCGAGCGCAGTCGAGTCCTGATCGCTATCGACATCGAACGTGCCTTCACGATACGCCGAGATGCTGAGCAGCTTGGCCCACGACCAATCGTGCTCGATACGCAGACTCGCGCCGCCGCCGCTCGTCTCAGCCCATGGATGCAGATTGAAATTCAGGTCCTGCGGATCGCCGAGGAATTGCTGGCCACCCAGCGCCACCGAGCCTGGAATCACCGAGCGTGCTGGGCCGGCCGAGGTTGCTGCTTCTGAGTAATCGGCAGCGAACCGGATGACTGTGTCCTCACTGACATTCCAAAGCAGTTTGCTTCGCACCGACTTGTCGCGCGTCTTGCCCACTTCGCGACCGTTGAAGCGGTTGACGCCGAAGCCCTCGCCTTGATCGGAGAAGGAGCCGGCGAGATCCAGTGCGACGTTATCGCTCAGCCCGCCGGAGATGTAGGCGCTAGCGGCCGTGGTCTGGTAATTGCCGTAGGACAGATCGACTTTGTAGGTGTTGTCGAACGATGGATCGCGGGTCACGACTTGAATCAAGCCGCCGGTGGCGTTCCGGCCGAACAACGTGCCTTGCGGGCCTTTCAACACTTCGATGCGTTCGATGTTGTTGAATGAAAAGATGGCGCTGGGCAGCGCCGCGAGATACACGCCATCGACGTAGACAGCGTTGCTCGATTCTTCGCCGGGCGCGGCGTTCAGCGTGCCGACGCCACGAATGTATATTTGCGGAGCGGTCACTGCAGGCGTGATGACCAGGCCGGGAGTCACGTTGGTAATGTCCAAGCTGCGGCCGATGCCTTGCTTTTCCAACATGTCGGCGGTCAACGCGGTGACGGCGATAGGCACCGACTGCAGATTCTCACTGCGCCGCTGCGCGGTGACCACGACCTCCTCCAGACCGCTACCTTGCGATTGTTCGGCGGTTTGCGCATTCGCCGTGGTCGCCAAGGTGGCCAACACAGCAATGACCGGCGAACGCATAACCCTTCGACACCGCGCGTCTTTCATGTTTCCCCCGACATTATCTTTGTAGATTCTTGCCGCCGAGCCGAAGCGAATCGGCGCTCGACGGGCCGACCATGCACCAGCCGCGGCCGGGAGGGGAAATAGGGAATTTCTGGGCCGGTATAAGGCGCGCTTATGAAGACACTCTTTGGCGGATCCATTGAGCGGCGGCGTCGATGGCAGCGCGGGCGGCGTTCGAGGCTTCAAGCATGCCGGTGTAACCGTGAATCAAACCGGTGCGACGTTGCATGTCGACCGCTGTCCCGGAGTCGGCGAGTCGCTTGGCGTAGGCCTCGCCTTCATCGCGCAATGGATCGTATTCGGCGGTTTGAATCAGGGCCGGTGGCAGGTTGCTGTGGTTGTTCGCCTGTAACGGTGAGGCGCGGAAGTCTTGGCGCTGTTGTTCGTCTGGGGCGTAGTGATTCCAGAACCATTTCATCAAGTCGCGGGTGAGGAAGTAGCCCTCTGCATTCTCGGCATACGAGCGCGTATCGAAGTTCGCATCGGTCACCGGGCACAGCAGCACTTGGCCGGCGAGCTTCGGGCCGCCTTGGTCTCGCGCGAGGAGAGCGACTACCGCCGTGAGATTTGCGCCGGCGCTCTCGCCTGCCACGAAGATTGGAGCACCTTTACTTGCTAGCGTTGCCAGAGACTGCGCTGTCCATTGCAGCGTCGTGAATGCATCGTCGACGGCTGCCGGGAAACGATGCTCCGGCGCCTTGCGATAGCCGCAGGAGACGATGGTGCATCCGGTCTGCAACGCGAAGGTACGGAGAAAGGCGTCGGAAGAGTTCAGATCGCCGAGGACCCAGCCGCCGGCGTGATAAAAGACAATGACGCCTCGCGGTCGATCCACGGGACGATAGATACGGATGGGGATGGTACTTGCAAATGCATCCGTCACAGCGGGCGACGCCGGGCCTGGCGGAGCGTGCTTGCCCATCTCATTGACGACAGCTCGTGCGTCCGCAGGTGACATCTTTTCCAGTGCAGGCAGACTCCGTAGCACTGGCAGAAGCGCGGCGATTTCCGGATCCAGCGGCATGTCCGCTCCTCACAAACTCATGTTGATCACGCGACTCTGCGTGTACGCTTCGAGCCCTTCCTGGCCCAACTCCACGCCGATGCCTGACTGCTTGCAGCCACCCAACGGCACGTTCGGGTTCAGCTCGGGATGACGATTGATGGTCACCGTGCCCGTGACCATTCGCTGCGCAATTTCGTAAGCACGATCTAAATCGCGTCCCCACACCGAACCACTCAACCCATATTCCGTGTCGTTCGCTCTCGCGACGGCATCGTCGATAGACGAGTACTGCAGTATTGGCAGCACCGGCCCGAACTGCTCTTCACGCACCAAGCGTGTGGAGTCGCCGATATCACGCACGATGGTAGGCGCGATGAAATAGCCCTCGCGATCCAGCTTGTGACCACCCGCGATGATCTTGCCATTGCTTCGTGTGTCATCGAGCAACGCCAACACACGAGCGTACTGTGCCTGATTCTGCATCGGCCCCATCTGCGTAGCAGGATCCAATCCATCGCCAACCACAGTCTTGCGAGCCAACTCCGCCAGCGCCTCACACATGGGCTGGTACATCTGCGTCGGAACGTACACGCGCTTCACCGCGACACACACCTGTCCCGCATTACCCATCGCGCCCAGATAGAGATTCTGCGCAACGGAAGCGACATCCGCGTCGTCGAGCACGATGGCTGCATCGTTGCCACCCAACTCCAGCGTGACACGCTTGAGCGTGCTTGCGCCGCTGGCCATGACTTTGCGGCCCGTCGCCGTCGACCCGGTGAATGCCACCTTCGCGACATCAGGATGACTAGTGAGCGCCTCGCCCAGATCGTTCTGATCGACGATGATGTTGAGCGTACCCGGCGGTAACAGATCTGCAGCCACTTCACCGAACAACAACGCTGTGAGTGGCGTCGTCGGCGCAGGCTTGGCAACGACCGTATTTCCTGCGAGCAGCGCCGGCACAGCCTTCAAGATCAACAGCAGCAGCGGAAAATTCCACGGCATGATGGTGGCAACTACACCGAGCGGCGCACGTCGTTGCACGATGCGTTGCTGAGGTGTCTCGAGCAGTGTTCGCACCGGCAAATCCATCTGCGCCAGCAAGCGAATAAAGACCACGCTGCCACCGACTTCGCCGGCAGCCTCTGCGGTGGGTTTGCCCTGCTCTTGGGTCAAGAGTCGAGTGAACTCATCGACTCTCGCTTCCATGGCATCGGCCACGGCAAGCAACACCTTGCGACGTTCTTCGATGGGCTTGCGCGACCACGGACCGAACGCAGCCTTCGCCGCCGCAATCGCGGTTTCCAGCTGGCGCCGGTCCGCACGCGAGCAACTGGCGAAGACTTTAGCCGTCGCCGGGTTGATAACGTCCAGCCGTGCCGCACCCGGCACCAGCTGTCCATTAATGAGCAACGGGAAATCGCGCGCGAGCACACCAAGCTCTTGAGTGACGGCCGACATAACGATTCTCCTCAGCGCATGCGCACGATGGGCTTGATGACCTTGCCGCTTTCCTGGTCCTCGAGCGCATGCTCGATGTTCTCCAGATCGTAAAAGCGCACCAGCTTGTGCAGCGGGAACCGCCCGCTCATCACCAGCTCGACCAGCTTGGGAATGAACTCCTGCGGCTGAGCATCGCCCTCGATGACGCCACGAATCGAAATCCCGCGCCCTATCGCTGAAATCATCGGCACTTCGAGCACAGCCTCGCGCGGCGTGGCTGTCACCAGCGCGATGCTTCCACGCAAGGCCAGCAAGCCAAGTACCTGCGCCACAACCTTGGGCAAGCCCGACGTATCCAACGCATGCAACACGCCCGCCGGCGCAACCTCACGAACAATGGCAGCGACGTCTTCGTTCAGCGGATCAATCACGCGATGCGCGCCCAACTCCTTCGCCAACGCGCGACGCTCAGCATTCGGTTCGAGCACGATGATGGGCGAGCAACCTTCAACAACAGCCGCCATCAGTCCGCTCATGCCCACGCCGCCCGCGCCGACGATGACGATTGATTCACCCGCACGAGGGCGCAGCACATTCATGACAGCGCCCGCACCCGTCTGCACACCGCAGCCCAACGGCCCAAGCAATTCGAGCGGTGCGTCGGCACGAACCTTCACGACGCTGCTCTCATGCGCAACGCTGTGAGTGGCGAACGATGACTGGCCGAAGAAGTGACCGCCAATCGGCCGATCGCCGGCGGCGAGAGCTGATGAACCGTCGAGCCGCAGCCCGGTAAAGTTCAACGGCATGAACTTGTGACAGTAGCTCGGCTTGCCGGCCAGACAGCTCGGGCATTCGTGGCACGAGTTGAAGCTCATGACCACGCTATCGCCGACGCCAACACTGCGAACAGCAGCGCCGACGCGCTCGATCTTGCCCGCCCCTTCGTGCCCTAGCACCAACGCATGCGGCACACGACAACGAAATCCCAAGTCCGTGTGACACACGCCAGTCGCCGTCAGCCGCACCAGCACTTCATCATCACGCAGCTCGCGCAATGACAGATCCTGCAAGGCTGCGTGTTGGCTGTTGGGCTCGAAGACGGCCGCTCGAATGGTGGTCATGTCGTTCCTCGCATCACTCGAAGCCGTAAGGCCGATAGGGCCCGTTGTAGTAGTGCTCGACATGCGCCGCACCGACATGCACCGAACCATCCGGCGCGGTCGTCCGCGTCTCGCACAAGTAAACGTGCCCTTGCACTTTCGAGCCCGGCCCTTTCTCGCCGCGACCGAAGCCGTCGAGCACGCCGCCTTCAGTGGCATACGGGTGATGAATGAGCGGCTGTTGGCTGAAGTCGAACTCGTCCCACTCCATCGCGAGCTCTTCGGAGCCGTGATAGGTGTGTACGTTGCCGCCGTCCTTCCAACCGCCGGCGTAGTAGCCCGAGGTTTGGCCGACCCAGGGCATGCCGGCGGCGATGAACTCTTGCGTCCACTTGCCGCCGTCGCTGTCTTCGAGCGACATGACGACCCGCTTCAGGACTTTGGTGCCGGGGTGATACTCGGCCGCGTGCTTGGCCGAAACGATTTGATGACGCGAGTCATCCCAGCCTTTGACGATGGAACCGCCCAGCGCCGTGCCGAACACGTCCGAGAAGTCGCGTTGGATACCGTCGGCATCCTCGTGCAGGTGATAGAAGCCGCTGTAATCGCCGCTACGGAAAATGATCCAGAACCGCAACGCGCGTTGAATGCCGCCCGGCTTGATTCGCGGCGGCAACCACTTCGGATCGGGCGACAAGGGCCGGCGCTCCGCATACAAGCCCCAGCTGTGATCCCGCGCGCAGCTCCATTCCGATGGATCGACGTCCCAACGCTGATCGCCGTTGATGAGCACGCCCTTGGGCTTGCCGGGCTGGCAATAACGCGTTTGATCGGTGGTGCGCCGACCGCGCTGTTCGGCTAGATGATGTTCTTCAAGCTGCGCCGGGGACACGCCGTCCCACAGGATGTCGAAGCTGATGCCACTGTCATTCGGCTCGAGCTTCAGCCGCAGCTGCTTCAGCGGCTCCACCACTTCCACGCTGAAGGGCCCGACAGTAGTGCGCATATCGCGACGCCAGCAGCGACTGAAGCGCAGCGTGCGCTGGATGCCAGCAACGTTGAGCAGCGCGAAGCCGCCGATCATGTCGCTGTTGGGATTGACCCGATATCCGGTA
>NZ_JAEUPY010000399.1 GCF_016790065.1 Steroidobacter sp. | reverse complement strand
AGCTCGGTGAGATCTGCGCCCAGCTCCACGGCGACGGTGTGAGGGCGGCATGAAAAAAGGCGCCGCCGCGTCGATAGCGGCGGCGCCCTTCGGATCGTCTGCATCAGGCTCGTTGTAGCTCCCGCACTTCAATTCCAGGCTGCAGCGAGCGCCGGTCCAACTCAGCGACTGCGAAGCTCAACAACTCGTTAGTCCACGCCTCGAAGTAGCCGAACACTCGTTGCACCAAGCTCAAGCAACGTGCGCGCTGCGTGTCGTCGAGCGGAATCTCAGCCAACACGCGATGCTCATCGCTGCCCATGGCATGACCGGTCTCCAGGTTGAAGTGGAAGTCGCCCAGGTAACGCAGCGTGACACCCTGCTCTGCCTCGATCACCCTCGCCAACTTGGCCGTGAGATCGAACAGCACATTGCCGGTCTCTTCGATGGCTTCGATGATGACCAATCGCTCCACCGGCGTGGCGCCGTAGATGAGATGTGCCAGCTGCGTCATCAACATTCGATTCACTTGCAGCTGATCGCTGAACAAGAAATGCAGTGCTTGGGTAGGCGTCGTCGGCCGGTCGTAGCCGAGTGCCGTGAAGTCTTCCAGATACCAGGGCCAGTGGTGATCGTCCTCATAGGTGTGTGCGTTCACCAGTTCCTGGAAGCGGTCGCTGGCAGGCTCGTCCCGCAGAACGTATTTGTTTAGATCGCCGAACGCCATGATGAATGGCGCCATGCAGGGATAGAACGCCAACCGATCCGCCGCCGGCAAGGAATCGTCGCGCATGAAATCGAACAACGGCAGCTGCGCGTAACGCCGCTTGGCCTCGAAAATAGTCTTCATCACCGATCGCATCGTCAATTCTCCACAGTTACGGAACAAGAATTCTCAGCACCCGCCCGCCGCCCATTTTTTGTTCAGCACTCGCGTATGCGAGTGCCTGTTGTTACGGGCTGATTCAGAAGCGCGCTCGCAATGAGCTGTAGTAGAACCGCCCCAGCATGTCGTACGTCGCCGGGTCGGTGTTCTGGTCGATGGGAATGTCGAACGGCTTCGGCTCTTCATCCGTCAGGTTCCTCACGCCCACACTCAGCTCGAGCTTGTCGTCGATACTCCAGCGCGCGCTCAGGTCGTGATACAGCGTGCTACCGACGCCTTGGTACCAGATCGGATCGCCGAACTCTTTGATGTTTCCTTGGTTGTCCATGGCATCGATGAACTCCAAGCCATAGCTCAGATCCACCGGCCCCACCCGATAGCCCAACCGCAGGTTGGCCTTGTAGTCAGGAAACGCGCCCGAGTAGTTGTAAGCCCCGATGGTGCCGCGATACTCGATGTCATCGAGCGACCAACTCCCCAGCCAGGACACCAATAACGACACGTCGAGCTTGTCGGCGAACGCGCCGCCGGCAAACGGTAGCGGCACGGCGTACTTCACATTGACGTCGACACCATGCGTTTGCAGCTCAGACAAATTGGCAATCGGCACCACCGCCTTCAAATCACCAATCGCATCTCGATACACCAGCGCTCGATTCAGCTGCGAGCTAAAACAAGCCTCACTCTCGATATCCAAGCTCGCGAAACATTCGAGCACGACGCCGGCGGTACCGCCCGCGAGGCTGGCCACATAGTCAGAGACCTTGATGTCGTAATAATCGACCGACAACTGCAGGCCCGGCACCGACGCCGGCGTGAACGCCAACCCTGCGGTGTAGGTATCGGATGTCTCTTCGTACAAGTCTTCGTTGCCGAAGAACAGCGCCTCGATCTGGCTGTTGGACTGGATGTACGAATCCGCATCGATGCCCCACACGTCTTGGCAGAACGCGACGACCTCAGCAGTCACTTCCTGAGAGCGACCATTCGCCAGCGTCGTCGCACACGGATCGTTCACCGTCGGGAAGCCCTTGTCGCCCGCCTGGAACAACTCGAACACGCTCGGTGCTCGCACCGATCTCTGATACATGCCTCGGACATGCAACGAGTCGATGGGCGCCCAATCCAAGCCCGCCTTGTACGAAGTTACTTCGCCGATCGTTGAGTAGTCCGAATAGCGCACGCCAAGCTCGAGGCTCAACGAATCCACCGCCGGCAGATCTTTCAGCAGCGGCACCAGGGCTTCGACAAAGATCTCGCTGACATCGAACTTGCCCGCCACCGGTTGCGCGGCGTTAAAGCCCATGATGTCACCGGTCTTCTTGGCGATGTCCGGCCGGAACGATGAACTGTCTTCCCGATACTCGAAGCCGATGGCGAGACCGAGCGGACCGGCCGGCAACGTCGCGATGCTACCGTTCATGGTCAAGCTGGCGGTGCTACGTTCGAACAGCGTCGAGTCGGTGAAGTCCAGCCGAATGAAGTTCGCCATGGCCGGCGTAATCGTGCCGACGCCGAATGCGTTCACCGGAATGCAATCGGTCACGAAGCGTGCGTACTCCTCCGGGCAGCCGGAAACGCCGGCAGCAAATCTCGAACGCGACACGTCGTTGTAAGTGATGCTGGTGAAGTCAGTGCGACCGTATTGGTAGTACGCATCGAATGCCCAGTCCCGCAGCGGCAGGTCGCCACGCACACCCACTGCAATCTGCTGCAGCTTCGATTCGTTCTCTTGCAGACGCGCGCCGAGCTCAACCATGCGTCGAGTGATGAACGCCGGCGCGTTGGGATCGGGCCGGGCTGCCAACATCGCTCGTGCCTGCGCCGAGAGCAGCGGACTATTGGCATCGAACGCAACGCTGACCGCAGGTGTCGGTGCCAGCTGCGCGGCATTGCGACTGTCCACATACAGCAAGTCGATGTAGCCCTGCAGACTGTCGCTCAGATCAATGTGGCCGAGCGCGCCGAGATTGATGCGCTCGGCCGGCGTCAGCAGATAATTGACTGGTGCGAAGTTGTAGCGGTCGCCCTGCCCGTCGGCGCTGGTTGCAGGCAGCGCGTTGTTCCAGGCACGCACGCCACCGTTGTTCGATAGATTGAATGCGTACTCGCGTGAGGTGCTCGTGCCACCGAGGAAGACGCCGACGGTCGGATTTGGATTGCGCGCGACATTGGGTAATCGCGCGTTGCCGGTCGCCGAACCGCCCGCTGCGTTGACTCGTGTGTACTCACGTTCTGCCTGCAGAACGGCATCGCGCTCATACCAACTTGCGTACGCCGTCAGGTTGCCGCGCCCGTCGGCGAAGTTGCCACCCATCAACACATCCACTTGATGTTCGGTGCCGTCGCCTTTCGCGGACTGACCGAACTGGTAGGCGGTGTCGAAGCCTTCGAAATCTTCTTTGAGGATGAAGTTGACCACGCCCGCCAATGCGTCGGAGCCGTACACGGCCGAGGCGCCACCGGTAACGACTTCGATGCGCTCGATGAGTCGGGTTGGGACGTTGTTCAGATCGGTGACGCCGAGTTGAGTCGAAGGCGTCAGTCGTCGCCCGTTGACTAGGACTAGCGTGCGTGGCGTGCCTATGCCGCGCAGATCGACGGTCGACGTGCCGTTCGATGGATTGTTCGAACTGGCCGTGACCCCGGGAACAACTTGTGGCAAACGATTGAGCACTTCCTCGATGCTCAGCTCGCCGGTGCGCTGAATCGCGTCAGACGAGACAGTCGTGACTGGGCTGATGGCTTCGAAGTCACGGATCCGAACGCGCGATCCGGTGACGATGATTTCTTGAATGGATGGATCTTGTGCGTGGGCGATGCTCGGCGGCAGCGCTGCTATGAACGTCGTCGCCAGGACCGAACGGACTGCGTGGCGGATCAAAATGCTCATTCCCCTCTCCAGCGTGACTAGCTATCTGGTCAGACGCGGACGGCGGGAAATAGCGGACAAGCGTGATCAGTGGTCGCGGGCCCAACTCCATTGCGCTTCGAGGCCGATGCGCGAGGCGTCGCGGAACTCGCCAAACAAGCCGTCGCGGTCGCCGTAGAAACGTTCTAGCGATAGTGACAGTGAGAATGCATCGGAGACTTGCCAGGACATTCGAGCCTGAATGCCTCCGTCGTCGCGGTCGAGACTGCGCAACGCCAGCATTCGGAGCTTGAGGGATTCGTTGCGGAAGGAGCGCTGAACTAGAAGTGTGGCTTGGCGTTCGTTACTGCTTCTGGTCATTGCTGGCGCTGGATCGCGGAGCTGCGAATGGAAATATTGGACGGAGATCAATGTGTCGGCGAGCGCGACATTATCGACGCCGATGACGAAGGCGAATTCGTCGGAGGAGAACACGCGATCTGGGTCGGTGACGGATCTGGTGATGAACCAGCGGTCAGTGGAGTAGCCGAGTTCGCCACGCACTGTCGTGCTGCCGAATGCGTTGGAGAAGGAGGCGCCGAAGAGTTGGCTTCGTTCGTATCTTGGTGCCAGCGTTGCGCCGGTTGACGATAGTTCGATGAATGGAACGGGATCGTCGTAGTAGTGATGGAGATAGTTGAGGGTGAGATCCCAACCGCCGATCAGGGCTGACACTCGTGCGCCCAGGTCGCTGCTGTTTCGCAGGCCGCTGGGCCTCGCGGCTTCTCGAACAGGAATTGGCGTTGAGCCGCGCGGAACGAGCAGCGGCGTCGTGACAGCAAATGCAGCGTTGCCCAGAGGGATCTCGTCGTAGGTGGGATCGGGGATGTACAGAAGCTGCAATGTCGCCGGCCCCAGCGGAGCCTCGGCCCTCAGCATCCAGAGCGGGATTCTTCGATCCTGCGCGTCCGGCCAGACGAACTCGCGAAATGAAAATGGATTGACGACGTCGAGCACACGCAAGCCATCGGCTTGTCCCCAGACGACTTGCTGCTTGCCAATTCGCAGGAAGGCGTCGCCTATGTGACCGTCAGCGTAGAGCTCACGCAGCTCGAGATCGGCAGTGTCGCCGAGCAGCCAGCGTCGATTGAAATCGCTGCGCTCGTGTTGTGTCGGACGGCCGGGTTCTAGGCGATCCTCGCTGTCAGCTCGCAAACGGAGCTTGCCCGACCACGACCAGTTGGCAGTGATCGCCGCCCCAGCTTCGAGACCCACCGTGGCCTCAGCCGTCTGCAAGTCGCCCGTATGTTCCTCCGCCGCCGACCTTAAGCGAACGTTCGCCGATGTCTGCAAGTCAGCAGCGTCAGCCGCACCGGTCAGTAGCACCAGCAACACGAGCGCCAACATCTTACGGCCCTCTTTCCATCTGCTGCTGCGTAAACAGCCCATCCGGCAATTCCACATTGAAGCGGGCCGAGTCGAACCGAATCCGCGTCCGATGGCCGGTCTTGTGATTGATCGCCTCCACCTGCCGCGCCATCCAAACACCATCGACATTGGCGACATCGAGGTTGTCCACCGTCTTCAATCGCGCCCCACTTCGATCCCAATACTCGATCCGCCGCGCCATCTGCACATGCGGATCTACCCACCAGCGCGCGCGGCCGTAGCCGAGCTCGCGAGCCACCTGATCACTGCTCGCATCCGCATCGACGATCACGCAAGCGACACCATCCAAATCCGCAGTCGACAGCCCAACGAATCGCCAATCCTCGAGCGTCACCCGATTGTCATTACGAATCTCGTCATAAGTCAGATCTGTGCCAAGAATGTAATCTCCGCGATCCGCCGCCGGTACACGTCGAACCTTGCGCAAGGCCGGCAGATACAACCATTGATCGCTTTGCTTGGACTCATCGGCATAGTCGTAAACCAAGAACGACGTGCCCCGAATATTGGCGGGCGCCTGATAGAACACCGCCATCCGCCGCCCCTCATCGAAGTTCTTGCGAACCGCACGGGCGATCTGCAAACGAACTCCACCGTTCTTATCGATCAGTTCTATGTGCGCGACCCGGTCGGCGCTCTGCCCTTCCGCTCTGCCCGCTACCGTCCGCATGATCTGCTCACCCGAGGAAGCACTCTCGGCACGAACTTCATCTACAAGCAAAAGACCAACCGCCAAAACAACCATCATCAAAGGCGCCACACTCGACACAGCCGACTTAGGAACCCTCTCAGCAGCTCGGCGCGCCGCGCGATCCCCCAAGATCTTTAGAAGCGCCGGCAACACAGTGAGCGCGCCGACAAACGCGCCAACAATAGCGATCGCCACCAGCACACCAAACATCCGAACCGGTGGAGCCGCCGATAAAGTGATGAT
>NZ_JAEUPY010000368.1 GCF_016790065.1 Steroidobacter sp. | reverse complement strand
GGCTTGCAGCTGCGCTTCGGTAGCCTCGTTCCAGGCATCGGATTCGCGTCGAACCAACCAAGCCGCGGCGGCCGCTTCGGCCGTTTCTCTCAGCCCTGCTGCGTCATTCTCCATACACCACTCCATCAGCCGCGCCGCTCGCTCCTGGCTTCTTATCTTCCGTCAGGCGCCGCTCGGACAAGAAATCCGCCAGCAAACGAACACCGCGCATCAAATGCTTCTCCACCGTCGCTTCGCTGACTCCCAGGCGCGCCGCGATTTCTTTTTGCGAACAACCTTCGATCTTCCGCAACCACAGCGCTTCCCGGCAGCGCTCCGGCAAGCCATTGAAAGCCGCAGTCACAGCAATGAGCTGCTGCCGAATGCTCAGACGCCGCTCCGGCGTCACCCCGTCCACCAGCAGGTTGAGTTCGTCGAGATCGCCCTTCAAGTCGATGGGTACGATGCGACGCCGGCGCGCCCGGTCGATGACCAGGCGGCGCGCCGTTTGAAACAGCAATGCTTTGGGAGCAATGGGCTGGTAGCGGTCCGCCGCCTGCAGGATGCGCACATAGGCATCATGGCGAATATCCTGGATATCGGCCGGGTTGGGACAGATCCGCGCCAGATAGCGTAGCAGCGCCTCCTCGTGCGGCAGGATTTCGCGCGTAAACCAATCATTGAGCGGAGCGGACATGCGCCGGCGACATTACGCCAGCGCCAGCACGAATGAAATCAACTGCGCTCGTTCCAGAGTATTTTCCTACGGCGATGGAGGAAAAAGCGATTTCGAGCGTTTCAGTCAAAATGACGATGGCCTGGGAAGCGCCTGACGCCGGGGCAGCGCGGTCCCGGGCAACGTCGACGGGCTGATGCCGACATCATCCAGTTCAGATGGTGAGATCGCCGCCGTTGATATCCAGAGAGGCGCCGGTGATATAGGCGGCTCGGTCACTGGCCAGGAATGCCACGAGCTCGGCAATTTCGGCGGGCTCGCCCAGTCGCTGCAGCGGGAACGAACTGGCATACGCGGCGATGCTCGCTGCCGCGATCGTGCCTCGAACCATCTCGGTATCGATCAGCCCGGGACACACTGCATTGACGGTGATGCGCTCGTGGCCAAGCTCTTTCGCCAGATGTCGCGTTAGCCCGAGCACGCCAGCTTTAGCTGCGGTGTAGTGCGCCCCGCCAATCGTGCTCACGCTCTTACCCGCCGTCGAAGACAGATTGACGATGCGGCCGGCCTCGGATCGACGCAACAGCGGAATGGCTTCGCGACAGCACAGAAACGTGCCCTTCAAGTTGGTGTCCAGCACCAGATCCCACTCCTGTGTCGCGATCTGTTCACACCGTGTCGGCCTCAAGACACCGGCGTTGTTGATCAGGATGTCCAACGCGCCGAACTGTTCGAGCACAGTTGCAAACATACGGCGCACCTCTGTCTCGATTGTCACATCGGCGGGGATTGCCAGCGCATCGGCGCCCTGCTGCCGCAAGTCCGCGACGGCTGCAGCGAGGGCCGTTGCATTCGAATCGTTCATTGCCACGCGTGCGCCTGCCGCCGCCAAGCGGCACGCCATCGCAAATCCCATCCCCTGCGCGGCACCGGTCACCAAGGCAACCCGCCCATGAAACTCTGTACCGCGGTTTTGTTGTTGGTGTTGCAAGCGCCGGTCCATGAAGCGAATGACTACGGGTCCAAGCCAGCTTCGCGCGCGGCGCGCGCCACCCATTCCGCAACCACGTGATCGCCAGTGGCATGCAGACCGGTGATCATTTCCTGGCGTTCCTGCGGCTCTTCGTTGAGCGCCAGCTTGGTTTGATCCATGGCGACGAGCACGCTGGCATCGAAGGCAATCACCCCGGACGCCAGCCCTGCGAAGCGAC
>NZ_JAEUPY010000329.1 GCF_016790065.1 Steroidobacter sp. | reverse complement strand
GTGATTCGCGATGGCAAGGTCGCATGGGCCAAGGGCTATGGCGTGCTGCAGGCAGGCAAGCCCGACAAGGTCAATACCGAAACCATGTTTTCGGTGGGCTCGGTCAGCAAAGTTGCAGCCGCATCGGTCAGTTTGCGATTGGTCGATGCCGGTAAGATCGAGCTGGATCGCAACGTCAACCAGTATCTGACTCGTTGGAAGGTGCCGGAGAATGAGCTCACCGCGGTGAGTCCGGTGACGTTGCGAGGTTTGTTGTCGCATACCGCTGGAACGTCCGTGAAAGGCTTCAAGGATTATCAGCCCAACGAACCCATTCCCACGCTGCTCGATACGTTAGAGGGACGAGCGCCAGCGAAGAATGTACCGGTGCGTGTGGAGTTACTGCCGGGAACCAAACACAGCTATTCGGGCGGCGGCGTCACTGTCGAGCAGTTGTTGATCGAAGAAGTCAGCGGCGTCGCTTTCAAGCAAGCGGCGAGCAAGTACTTGTTCGAACCGCTCGGCATGAAGCGCAGTTCGTTCGAGAGTCCGCTGCCGGCGAGCTTCGGTAACATCGCTAAGGCGCATGGCAAAGAAGGTGAGCCTCGAGCATTGCCGCGCGGCTATGAGACGTTGCCTGAGACGGCTGCGTCCGGGCTTTGGTCGACACCGAGCGACTACGCCAAGCTCATCATCGCGTTGATCGATTCGTATCGCGGCAAAGCGGGCAGCTTTCTGAGCCCGGCCTTGGCCCATCAAATGATGAGCGAAGTCGGCGTGGCTCGACACGGCTTGGGCCCGGTGTTGAAGGGCAGCGGTGCGGAGCGCGTGTTTTTCCACGACGGCTCCAACGATTCGTACAAAGCGCACATGCAAGGTCATCTCGGCACCGGTAATGGCGTGGTGATTTTCACCAACGGCGCCAACGGTTCGAGTCTTTATTGGGAAGCGTTGCGGTCGGTCGCGGCGGCTGAAGGCTGGCCGGAGGACTTGAGCAGCTATCGTCAGGCACAGCCTTTCCCGCTGCCCACGGCAGAGCTGCAACAGTTCGCCGGCATCTATCAGCTACAGAGCGGCGCATCGAGCTATCGACATCGCGGTCGCGAGAAGCTGCTGCAGGTGTCGTATCAGAACGGCCAGCTGTCGTTCGACGATAGAGAGTTGGTGCCCATCGATGCCAATCATTTCGTGTTCCCGGATTTCGAGCGAGGCACTATCGAATTCGTGCGTGGCTATGACGGGCGCATCGAGACTCTGATCGTTCAGTACAGTGACGGCGGCGGCTGGGGCGGCACTCAAGAATTCAAGAAGGTTCGCTAGTCATGAATCCACGTTCATGGCTCGCGCTCGGCCTCGCGGTCGCACTCTCTGCGTGCGGTGGTGGCAAGCAAGCGCCGCCGCCTTCGATCCCTGCAGAGCAAGCGAAGGTCGACGCGATCTTTGCAGAGTACGCGCGACCGGGAAGTCCTGGTGTGGCGGTGGGCATCTATCGCGGCGGCAAGCAGATCTACTCGGCTGGTTATGGCTACGCAGATTTGGCAAGCAACGTCGCGATCACGCCGCACACGCCGTTTCAAATCGCCAGCACCTCCAAACAGTTCGCCGCCTTCTCGGCGGTGTTGTTGGAACGTGATGGCAAGCTCGATCTCGATGCCGATCTGCGCGACTACTTGCCCTATGTGCCGGACTTCGGCCGCAAGATTACGCCGCGCCATCTCATCTATCACACCAGCGGACTGCGGGATCAGTGGGATCTGTTTCTGTTGGGCGGCCGGAGTATGAGCGATCGGCTGCGTCAATCGCAGATCGTTACCATGGTGAAGCGTCAGCGCGGGCTGAACTTCGCTCCCGGCGCAGGCTTCGAGTACTCGAACACGGGCTATACATTGTTGGCTGAGCTGGTCGGTGCAGTATCGGGGCAGACGTTGCGAGAGTTCAGCGATACGCGAATCTTCCGACCGCTCGGCATGCGCGACACGTTTTTCTCCGATGACCTCAGCGAGATCATTCCGAACCGCGCGCACTCCTATGAGCAACGCGATGGCAAGTGGCATCTCGCGCCACTGAACTATGAAACCGTGGGTGCTACCGGCCTGTATGCCACGGTGGAGGATCTACTCAGGTGGGCTGCCAACTTCACGCGGCCGGTGGTCGGCGACGCTGCGCTGATCCGTGAATTTTCCGAGATGGGTAAGCTCGATGATGGCTCGGCCATTCCATACGGCTTCGGGCTCAAGCGAATGACATTCTCGGGTCACGAGGCCGTTTATCACAACGGCTCAGATGCCGCGTTCCGTTCGCAGTTCGCTTACTTTCCCGAGCAGGACTTCGCGGTGGTGCTGCTCGCGAACAACGGCATGAATCTGCAGCCGGCGTTTGAGAAGGTCATCGCCGCGTACTTGCCCGCCGCAACGACCCAGAACTCACTGCCGGCGCTGACTACGCCCGAGCCGAGCCTGGTCGACGCGCTTCAAGGGACCTACCTGACGCCGGGCGGTTCGACCGTCCTGCTCAGCAAAGGCGCCCACGGCTTGGTGCTGCAG
>NZ_JAEUPY010000303.1 GCF_016790065.1 Steroidobacter sp. | reverse complement strand
TCGGTGGCGCGCAACGAGAGCAAGTCCACCGCTACCAGCATGTAACGGTCGGCAGCAAACGGAAAGGCAGTCATGCGCTCATTCACCGACATATTCATCAAACACCCGGTGCTCGCGGTGGTGGTCAACTTGGTCATCGTGCTGGTCGGCGCACGGGCCCTGTTCAACCTGCCGGTGCAACAGTTCCCGAGCGTCGAAAGCTCGTCGGTAATCATCACCACGGTATACACCGGCGCCAGCGCCGAGACCGTTCGCGGCTTCCTCACAACGCCCATCGAACGCGCGGTCTCTGCGATCAGCGGCGTCGACTATGTGGAATCGACCAGCCGCGCCGGTGCGAGCACGGTGACGGTGCGACTCAAGCTCGATCACAACAGCACCGACGCGTTGGCTGAGGTCACCGCACGACTCCAGCAAGTGCGGTCGGAACTGCCGGCTGAAGCAGAACCGCCAGTGCTCGAGGTGCAACGAGCCGATCGTCCGTATGCAACGTTCTATATCGGTTTCACTTCGCCTAATCGCACGGTGCCAGAGCTGACCGACTGGCTGTCGCGCACGTTGCAGCCGCAGTTGTCGACGCTCGAAGGCGTGCAACGAGTGAGCTACGAAGGCGCGCAGCCGTTGGCCATGCGCGTGTGGATTGATCCGGATCGGCTCGCGGCTCGCAATCTCGCGCCCGGCGACGTGCAGGAAGCTCTGCGTCGTAACAACTATCTTGCCGCGGTCGGCCAGACCAAGGGCAACCTGGTGCAGGTGAACCTGCTGGCCAACACCGATCTGCGCGCCGTCGATGAGTTCGAGAATCTGATCGTCGCGGATCGCGATGGCGCCATCGTGCGCCTGAGCGACGTGGCGCGCGTCGAACTCGGCGCGGAAGAGGCGGCGATGGTGGCCAAGTACAACAGCCAGCAGAGCGTCTATCTCGGCGTGTGGCCGTTGCCTGGCTCGAATGAAATCGAAGTTGCTCAGCACCTGCGCGACGAGATGGAACGCATCAAGCCCACGTTGCCGGCCGACATCGAAATGCGGCTGGTGTGGGACGGCACCATGTTCATGCGCAGCGCCTTGGAAGAAATCACCAAGACACTGGCCGAGACAGTGCTGATCGTCGCCCTCGTGGTGTTCTTGTTCATGGGGTCGATTCGCACGGCGCTGGTGCCGTTGGTGGCGATGCCGGTATCACTGGTCGGCGCGGCCATCGTCATGATCGCGTTCGGCTTCAGCCTGAATCTACTGACCATTCTCGCAATCGTGCTATCCGTGGGTCTGGTCGTGGACGACGCCATCGTGGTGGTCGAGAACGTCGAGCGGCACGTTCGAGAAGGAAAATCGCGTATCGACGCGGCGCTGGCGGGGGCGCGTGAGTTGGCTGGTCCCATCATCGCGATGACCATCACGCTTGCGACGGTGTATACGCCCATCGCATTCCAGGGCGGCCTGACAGGATCGTTGTTCCTCGAGTTCGCGATCACGCTGGCGGCTGCAGTCGTGGTGTCTGGCATCGTCGCGCTGACTTTGTCGCCGGTGATGAGTTCGCGCTTCGTGCATGAGCATGGTCACGAAGGCAAGCTGACCAGCATCGTGAATCGCGGCTTCGACGCGGTTCGTCGCGTGTATGAGCGGTTGCTCGACGGCGCGCTCGGTATGCGCTGGGGCATCGTGGCGATGGCTGTGTTGGTGACCTTGGCGGCGTGGCCTTTGTTCATGTACTCGCGTCAGGAGCTGGCGCCCGTGGAAGATCAAAGTCACATCAGTTTGTTTTTCGAGGCGTCGCCGGATTCCTCGCTGGTGGCGACCAATCGGGATTCGCAACAAGTGGTCAAGGCGCTCACTGCGTTCCCCGAGGCGGACTTCATGTGGTCGCTGACTGCGGCCTCGGGCGGTTTCGGCGGCTTGGTCGCGAAGGATTGGAAGGAGCGCGAGCGTTCGACCGAGCAGATGTACGGCGAAGTTTATGGCGCCGTGTCGCAAGTGCCTGGCGTTCGCGTGTATCCGCGTCTCGATCCGCCATTGCCGACGCCGGGTCAGTACGACGTTGAAATGATCGTGCAGAACGAACAGTCCATCGAGGAGTTGCTCGCGACCACGCAGGCGGTGCTCGATGCCGGTTGGGCGAGCGGCAAGTTCTTGTATGTGGACACGGATCTAAAGCTCGATCTGCCGCAGGCGCGGGTGGTGTTGGATCGCGAGCGTCTCGCCGATTTGGGTTTGGATCTGGCCGGCGTCGGCCGCGAACTGGGCACATTGCTGGGCGGCGCGTATGTAAATCGGTTCAACTATTTCGACCGCAGCTACAAGGTGATTCCGCAGATCGGCGACAAGGATCGCGCCACGCTCGATCCGTTGTTGGATTTGAAGATCAAGACGCCGTCGGGTGTGTTGGTGCCGGTGTCGACGTTCATGCACATCGAATCGGAGACGGGCCCGCGCACCTTGAATCGATTCGCTCAGCGCAACTCGGCACGCATCTTCGGCGGCGTGCAGCCGGGCGTGACCAAGGAAGAAGGGTTGCGAGTGCTCGAAGGCGCGGCACACAAAGCCGGCGGCAAGAACGTGTTGATCGAGTACGCCGGCGAGTCGCGACAGATTCGTCACGAAGGCACGGCGTTGACGGCGACGCTCGGCTTCGCACTGATCCTGATCTATCTCGTGCTGGCCGCGCAGTTCCAGAGCTTCCGCGATCCGCTGATCGTGCTGCTCGGGTCGGTGCCGCTGGCGATTTCGGGCGCGCTGGTATTCACGTTCCTCGACATGACCACCATCAATATCTATTCCCAGGTGGGTCTGATCACGTTGGTGGGCTTGATCGCCAAGAACGGGATTCTGATCGTCGAGTTCGCCAACACGTTGCAGGAACGTGGCATGGAGAAAGTCGCAGCCTTGCGTGAGGCGTCGCTGACTCGGTTGCGTCCGGTGTTGATGACATCGGCTGCGACAGTGTTTGGTCACTTCCCGCTGGTGTTGGTGTCGGGCCCTGGCGCCGAGGCTCGTAATAGCATCGGCATCGTGTTGGTGACGGGCATGATTGTCGGCACTTTATTTACATTGTTCGTGGTGCCGGTGTTTTACACATTGATTGCCGCCGATCATCGGACCCGCAGCCCTGAGGCATCGGAAGACGCCGTGAATGGCACTTCTGCCGCTCAGCCCGCATAAGACATGTCCCTAAGCGGATGGCGCGGTTTTCTAGCCGCGTTTTCCGCCTTGATATGTCCGCCGCTCGACACCACCTTGGGCGGATGTCCACGATGCTCTCCCCTCGCGCCCGCGCCGCTAGTCATCGGCGCCAGCGACTTCTCGATGCCGCTGCGGCGGTGGTCATTCAGAAAGGTGCCGTTGCCCTGACGCTCGATGCGGTCAGCGATGCCGCCAATGTGAGCAAGGGCGGCTTGCTCTATTACTTCGATTCCAAGAACACCTTGCTGGAAGCCGTGGCCGACAATTTGGCCGAACAGCTGCAGCTCGAAGTCGAA
>NZ_JAEUPY010000287.1 GCF_016790065.1 Steroidobacter sp. | reverse complement strand
ACGCGTGAGTTGAACCGGCGACGCTCCACCTGCCGCCTTGCCTTGCGGCGGCAAGCCGAGAAACATGTCGGCGACGGCCATGACGACTTCCTGCGCATACACCCCGTTATTACAGAAGCCAAACACTCCAAGCTTCCGCTGCGGAAACATCATGGCGAGCGCCTTGTAGCCTTCGCCCGAGCCACTGTGCCCCACTTGCTCAAGGCCACGATAAGCATTGAGCCGAAACCCAAACCCATACGTCACCGGACTGCCATCGCGCAGCCGACCCGAGGTATGCAGGAGATCGGTCAACGCCGTGCCGCCAGCAAGGCGACTGCGTTCGGCAAACAAGTTATCAGCCCACTTCGAATAGTCATCGAGCGTGGTCATCAGTCCGCCCGAGCCAAAGCTTGCCGGCGCTTCACCATCAGTGTTTCGCCAACCGTCCTTGACTCGAGAATACGGCAACGCGCGCCCTTCAGTACCGCGAGTGTCCGATCCGAAGTAAGTGTGCTTCATGCCGAGCGGCCGAAAGATATTCTGCTCGGCATAAACCGCCAACGACTGATGCGTAGTTCGTTGAATGATCTCTGCCAGCAACAGATAGCCACTGTTGCCGTAGAGATACTGAGTGCCGGGTGCGAAGTTCAGCGCACGCTGGCGTGCCAGCAAAGCAATGCGAGCCGCCTGTGTTTCATATTTCTCAGGCGTGGGAGTAAGACTGACCAGCCGGCCATGATCGCGGATACCGTCGGTGTGATAAACCAGATCCGAGATGCGAATGGGTTGCCCATAGTCAGGCAACTCGGGCAAATACTTCCGAATGTCGTCATCCAGCGAGAAGTACTTCTGATGCGCGGCAATCGCCGTCGCCGCAGCGGTGAACTGCTTGGTGATCGACGCGATACCAAACACCAGCTGCGGTGTATTGCGTGCCTTGGACTCCAGGTCCGCGAGTCCATAGGCACCCTTGAAGGCCCACTTGCCCCCCTGGAGCACACCGACTGCGCACCCCGGCTCTCCCGACTTCTCCTGACTGGCGAGAAACGCCGCGGCCTGTGTCGCCGGCGAGACAGGCGCGGCCGCGTGCGTCGTGCACGAGGCCAGCGCCAACACCAACGGCGGCAGCCACCGAACTGTGCTCATCACCTTCATGCGTTACAGCTTGTAGCCGATACGCAGCAGATAATTTCGATAAGCGTCGTACGAAATGCGGTTGGCAGAGATCGCCGCATACACATTCTCGTCAGTGACGTTGTTCACCAACAAACTGACTTCGAAGTGCTGATTCACCGGATAGTGCGCGCCGAGATCCACACGGGTGTGCCCAGGCAGGCGCAACGTATTCTGATCGTCAGCAAAGCGCGCATTCACATTCTGAACCGCAACCGAGAACGCCAGGCCGTCGAACAGGCCACCGACCAGGTCATAGCGAGACATGAGCGAAAAGGTATTCTTCGGCGCGTTCGAGAGCTCGTTGCCGTCGAGGTTGGCATCCGTCGTGTTGACCTCCGTCTTCATGTGCGCGAAGGCGGCGTACAACGTCCAGTTGGGCAACGGCTGACCATTCACCGACAACTCGACACCTTGCGATTTCACATCGCCCAGCGGCAGCTGGAAGCCAGGATTGTTCGGATCCGGCGCCAGCACGTCGGGCTTCTCCACCTGGAACACTGCGAGGTTGCCGACCAACCCAGTGCGGCCCAGCGTGAACTTGGCGCCCGCTTCGATCTGATTGCCCTCTTCAGGAGGAAAAGGCTTGGCACCTGCAGTGGTGCCGCTGCGAGGCAGGAACGATTCCGACCGGTTCGCGAACAGCGACACGTCCGGCGTGAGTTCATAGACGGCGCCGAACTGCGTCGGCCAGGCATCCTGCGACAACTTGGTGGTGACGCGAGTCGTGGTCCCTGCGGCTTGGAAGACGTTCTCCGAATCGATCTTCGCGTAACGCACGCCGAGAATCACGTGCAGCTTTTCCGCGAACGAGATGCGGTCTTGCAGGAACACGCCGTTGGTATCGGTCTGGATGCCCGAGCCGTTGATCCGTATCGGATTGGGAACGACCGAGTTGTACACCGGATTGTAGAGATCGAGCGACGTGGTCGCGACGTTGGCGCGCCCCTTGAAGTTGTCGGCTTCCTGCGAAAGGTAGTCGCCGCCGATCACGAACCGATGCCGCGCCGGGCCGGTCTCGAACTCACCGGCCAAGTCCAACCGCGCGGCGATATCGTCGCTACGCGAATCGACTGCGATGAACCGCAACATGCGCAGCGTGCGAAAGTCAGTATTCAGAAAGCCGTTGGACACGATGTCACGCGCGTCCTCCTGACCGTACGTGTAGGTGGTCACCAGCTGTGCGGTCAACGTATCGGTAAAAGAATGTTTCAGTCGTGCTTCGACACGCCGGGCCCTGCGCGTCGTGCCCGTCTCCTCTTCGTCCGGATTGGAGGCGAAGAATGAACGCCGATACTTGCCGTTGGGATTGGCCGTGAGCAAACCGGCAGCCGGTCCGCCCAGCCACGTGCCTGCGCCCCAATGGTTGCGCGAGTACAAACCTTCCAAGGTGAGCAGCGTGCGATCGGTCAGGTCGATCTCGATGGCCGGCGCCACCACGATCTTGTTCAAGCTCCAGTAGTCGAGAAAGGATTCGCGATCACGCCACTCCGCGTTCAAACGCACGCGCACGCGATCGGACAGCGGACCACCCACGTCGATCGAGTAACGTTGGTCGTTATAACTACCGAAGCCCGCTTCGGCGCTGAAATGAAAGGCGTCTTTGGGTCGCTTGGTCACCAGGTTCACGACGGCGCCCGGCTGCATCGAGCCGTACAGCACCGACGCCGGGCCCATCAGCACTTCGACCCGCTCCACGTTGACCAGATCGGCACCGTGATTCATGGTGTCCAGTGTCACACCGTTGATGGTGCGTACCGATTGAAAGCCGCGAATCACCGATTCGCCAGGATTGAAGCCGAACTCCGAATAGCGCGAGGCCGAGGTCGGCACGAATCGCAGCACGTTGTAAGTATCGACCGCCGCGACGCTGGCCAGAAACTCTGGATTGAAAGTGGTGAGTGTCTGCGGGATGTCTTTCTGCGTGTACTGAGTGGCGCGACCGAACACCGTCACGGTGTCCAGCAGAACGGAGTCGTCGTTCGCGTCAGCACTGCTTTGGTCGGCGGACGAGCCGGCCTGGCGAATCATCAGTGCTCCCGAGGAGGAGCGAACCGCGACCAGCCCGGTGTTCTGCAACAGCTTTTCGAGTGCTGCCTCGGCGGTGAACTCGCCCTTCAATTCCGGCGCCGTCAACTGCTCGACGAACTCGCTGCTGACAATGATCTGTTGTCCGGAGATTTGCCCGAATCGCTGCAGCGCCTGCGACATGGGCTGCGCGACCAGATCGAAATGGTAACTGGGTGCTGCCGCGGAGACCGCTGCGCCCATCAACGCTGCTGCTACGGCAGCGACCAGTGGCGAGGCCACTTTCGAGAATGTTCGGACCATACGCTTGCCTTATTTAGTTGTGGGCGCAGACCGTTTTGCGCTCCCCTGAAAGGACAGACGCCGGTTTCCGAAAAACCCTCAAGCCAAGGCAAACGATTTTTTTTAGCGGTGCTGAAGCGCGATGGCGCCGTCGGCGGCGGGCATGGCACGCACCGGCAGATACTCGGTGATGGTGCTGATGAAGCCTGCAGTATCGCCGGCATTGAAGAAGCCGGTGATCCGCAGCTCGGCGACACGCGGATCCGCGATGAGCAAGCGCTGTGCAGAGTAGTGACTCATTCGCTCGATGACCGAAGCCAGCGATTCACCGTCGAACACCAGATGCCCGCTCTCCCAGGCACTCACATGTGCGGCACTGACCGCAGCCACTGCAGGCGCAGTGCCCGTTCGCATCGTGAGTTGTTCGCCGGCAGCGAGTTCCACCAGTGGCGCACTGCCGGCGGCGGTAACGGCTTTGGCACTAAGAGCTTGATCACGCAAGGCGGCCACATCGACTTCCGCGCTCTGCGGAGCTACGACCACTCGCCCTTCGAGCAAGGTCACTCGCAAGTCCGGCCCGAGGGTGTCGACGTTGAATGAGGTGCCCACCGCGATGACTTGCTGGCCTCGAGCAGTGACGGAGAACGGCCTCGCCGTATCGTGTGCCACATCGAAGCGCGCCTGGCCGCGCGACAGAACGAGCGCACGCCGCTCCTTCGAATAACGCACCTGAACTTCGCTGTCCGAGTCCAAAGTAATGCGCGAATCGTCGCTCAGAGCCACGACTCGCCGCTCGCCCATCGAGGTGCTATAGGTCTCGGGCCGGGTGAGTCCCCACGCAGTCAGCAAGCCAACGATCGTGACCACCGCCACAGCGGCGGCGATTCTTTGACCGGCATTGATCGATGACCACCAGCGCTGCGTGGATGCTTTGGCAGCGTCAGCGTCCGCTAACGCGAGACGGCGCAGCTCTGCGCCCGCGTCCGACGTCTCATGCTCGTCCAACAAGCCCCACATGCCGCGCACCTGTTCCCAGGCCGCAGCGTTGTCCGGGCTCGCGTTGACCCAGGCAACGAATTCATCGCTGGAGTCGCGCCCGGAGGACTCGAAATACACCTGCCATGCCGTCGCCTCCGCCAAGGCGGCAGTGCCCCGCTCGGATTCGGCCAATGCGCGATTCATCGTTCCGTGACCTCAGGCTGCCGGCCATAACGCGTGGCCAGGTGCAACGACGCACGCATCACGTGCTTTTCGACACTACTAATAGAGATGCCGTAGCGCTCGGCGATGTCCTTGTGCTTCATTTTCTCGAGTCGGAACAGCACGAAAATATTGCGCGTCCGCTCGCCGAGTTCGTCGAGCGTGCGCACGACGTCTTCCAGCGAGGAACGGCTGCTCAAAATGCGTTCGGGCGAGAGCGTCTGGGCGAACTCCCCTTCCAGCTCCGGCCCCGCGGTATCGTCGAGGCGAATGAAGCCGGGCATGCCGGCACGCACTTGCCGGCGACGCTGATCGCGTAGCAGATTGATCGCGATCTTGAAAACGAAGTTGGCGGCGTGCTCGATGCGCCGGCGGTCGGTACTCAGGACGCGCAGCAGGACCTCTTGCGCCATGTCCTCCGCTTCGCGGCGATCCTTGATGCGACGGCTGAAGAAGGCAATGAGCGGTCCGCGAAACTGCGCGGATAGGTCACTTTGTAAGCTGGCGGCTGACGCTGGGTGATCGCTCATAAGCACCGACCATAGGCACCATCGATTCGGTTGAATCGATCGAAGTCGTAGCGCTGGCGTCGTCGGCGGCGCTCACCGCCAGATATATATCAGAGTCCGGACAGGCTGCGGACAAAAAAGACGACCGGCTTTGCATCTAGGCCGGCCAGCGGGGACTGGCAGGACAGAGCAACTCCCATGCCAGAATGGGGCGAGATCATCGCTCTCTGACCACCTGGCCGTTCTTCATGACGAAGTCGACGCTGCCCAGGACACGAGCATCGTCCAGCGGATTGCCGGGCGAAGCGATGATGTCGGCATAGTGCCCCTTGGCTAGTGAGCCACGTTCGCCGTCGATCTTCATGAGCTTGGCCCCCTGGGTGGTCATGGCTTTGACGATATAGGCCGACGGGATCCCCGCCTCCAACCAAACGTCGATGAAGTCCAAAGCCATGCGCCCGCGGTCCCGATCCGGCAAGTCGTGGGTCACGTCGGTACCGAACGCGAGCGGCACACCGATCTGATAAGCCCGACGCAGGCGTTCAACCTTGGCACGCGAGCGCTCGCGCGCAACCGCTGGATTCGACGACTTGCCACCCAACAGATGGCTCAGCGGGATGTCGGTGTTGACCAGGTAGACGCCCTTCTGCTTCATCAACTTGAGCACGGCGTCGGTCACAGCGTATGCATGCTCGATGCTATCGGCACCGCCGAGCACCGCTGCCATTGCGGTCTCGTCTTCCTTGGCATGAACAGCGAGCGTCAGTCCAACACGATGCGCTTCTTCAGCCGCCACTCGAATCTCAGCTTCCGTGTACACGCCATGCGTACCGCCGCGAAAGTCAGAGACGAGCTTGATCACGCGGGCACCGTAGAAAATGTTGGTGCGAACGGCCTTGCGCACTTCATCGACGCCGTCCGCGTCGATGTACTCGTAGTTCCAGCACGGCCCGACCGTGGGTGACACAGCGTCCTGCTGACCGCCGAACGGTGCGATGATCTTGCCGGCGTTGACGATGGTGGGACCTTTGAACAAACCTGCCTCGATGGCTCGACGCAGATCCGTATCGACATAGTTGCCAGCGTTGCCCACGTCACGCACCGTGGTGAAGCCAGCCTGCAACATCTCTTGCGCCTTGCTCAGTCCGATCAGCGCACGATAACCGTTGCCATGCTCGAGATAGTTCGCGCACAACGAGGCGGTGTAGTCATAGCTGAGATGCGTATGTAGATCCATCAGCCCCGGCAACACCCAGCGGGTGGACAGGTCGATGACGCGTGCTGGCGCCGGCACGGGCATGCGCTCTACTACATCAACGATCTTTGCGCCGTCGATCAGCACGATCTTGTCGCGCGACACACTGGCCGTGGCCGGATCAATCAGGTAACCCGCCTTGAGCGCGATAACTTCGGCGAGTGCCGGTTCGACCAGCAGGCTGCCGATCAGCGCAACGATTGCGCACACGCTGCCTCGCTTCACTGCTTCGCTCCTTGGTTGACGCGTGTTGCTTCGAATGAGTAATTCGAGCGCCGGAAAATCAAACCGTCGACGGTGCCGTGATAGCCGGTCACGAACTCAATCGAATAGTTGGAATGGCTCTCATAAACGAAATGGGTTTCGTCGGCCGGCACCAGCGTGGCCACATCGCCTGCGCCATCCTCAGTGAGCCGTAATGCGCCGTTCTCCACCCACACCTTGAACATCACCGGCTCGGTCGCGAGATTGGAACGAATGTTGATCGGCCCGTGCACCGGATCGACCCCATAGTTGCCAGCCAAAGCCGCCAAGCGCTCCGGCGCGACAGCCACTTTAGGCACCGTGATGACTTCGGTCTCCGGCCAACCCTCGGCAGCTTCCATCGAGCGACGCAACTCGGCGTACAACTTCGAGCCATTGGCGCCGTTAGTGAACATCACCACGCCATTGCCTGTGGCCAGATTGGCTTCCATGTAAGCCCGATAACTTTCATTGGCGCCGGTATGAAAGAAACGACGGCCCATGCCCGTGCCTTCCAGAAACACACCAAGCCCGACTGGGCTGGGCCCCACCTCAGTCATGACCTGGCGAGCCAGCGTGCGACTCAGAAACGCCTTGTTCTTACCATTAGTCTGGCCGCGATACGAATCGAGTAACGCAATCACCAGCTGAGCATAGTCGCTGGGAGTGCTCCACAACCCGGACGCCGCCATTTCCGGAAAGGCTTCGTAACCTCTCGGCAACGCACGCGGCTGGCCCTTCTCATCATGAGCGAAGGCAATGTTTCCGTGCGTCTCGGGCAGCGGATTCACGTAGGTGCTTCGGCGCATGCCCAGCGGCTCGAGCACGTGGTTGCGTGCAGCCTCCACGAAAGACACGCCTGTCACATCCTCAATGGCGAGCTGTTCGACCTGCACAGCACCGCCGGAGTAACGCCAGTGCGTGCCCGGAATGAAATCGACTCGTAGCGGCGCAGTCTTCGACGGCGCGACTCCACGCAGTGTGTCGAGATTCGTCGGCAGCGCTTCGCCCGGCTGAAAGTCGGGAAAGTTGCCCAGATTCATGCCGGCGGTATGCGACAGGATGCCGCGCAATGTGACTGGTTGGAGCTGCGTGTACGCGTTCGATGGCACCTGCCAGCGTTTGAGATAGGCACCGATGTCGCGGTCGATGTCGATCTTGCCGACGTCGGCGAGTCGCAACGTCACCGCTGCAGCGCCGACTTTGCTGAGCGAGCCGACGCTGAACACCGTTTGCGCGTCGATGGCTTCATTGCTGCCGGCCCGTTTCACTCCATACGTCTTCACCCACGCAAGCTTGCCATCGCGAATCACCGCGATACTGACTCCCGGCACATGCCAGTAGGCCATGCGTTCATCGATGTTCCAACGAACTGGCTTGTCACCCACGAACTGCAGCGCTGGACGCAATCCCGTCTCGAACGCACGAATGACTTGCGCGTCACGCGTGTTGACGCTGCTAGCCAGCGCAGAGAACGTCAGTGTCGCCAGGCTGGCGGCGACGATGGAACGAACAATGAATTTCACTGGGCTACTTCCTCGGACGAAGCCTGGGATGAATCTTTGGATGAATCTTGGGGCGGCGCTTTAGGGTTGGAGCATGCGTCGCATCGATACACGATCCGTCCGCCGAGCATGGTCCACTGCACTTGGGTCTGCGCGATCTGCTCCGGCGTCAGTGCAGCGACATTGCGATCGAGCAGAATCAGGTCCGCTTCTTTGCCGACGACGATGGAGCCGACCTTGTCTTGCAAGCGCGCAGCAGTCGCGGCGCCGATGGTATACGCGTCGAGCATCCTGGGCAGCGACATGCGCTCGTGCTCATTGAGCACACCGAACGGCCCAGCGCGAGTCATAGCCTGTGCGATGGCTTCCCAGGGATTGCCGCTGCTCACTGGCCAGTCGCTGCCGCCAGCAATGATGGCTCCCGCATCGGCCAGCGACCGAGCTGCGTACTGCTCTTCCCAAACCTCGGGAGTGAGATAGGGCTTGATCAATTGTTGCTCGGTCTCATCCAGCGTCGCCCACAACAATTGGAACGAAGCGACCGCACCCAGCTGCTTGAATCGAGGGACGTCCGGAGGCGCGATCAAATGAAGATGCGCGAGCGAGTGATGAATCGTGCCGGAGGGGTTCTGTTTGCGCGCCGCTTCGATTGAATCGAGCGCGACTCGTACGGCGCGATCGCCGATCGCATGAATATGAACCAGCATGTCATGGCGCTCGGCATCGGTGACGATACGCGCCATCTCGGCGGGTTCGATCTTGAGCGCACCGGTGCCACCCGTGCCTATATAAGGAGTGAGCACGGCCGCGGTCTGGGCGGGATAGTCGACTATGCCGTCGGCAAACAGCTTGACGCCAACGACCGAGAAGTTCGGCAGGCCCGAGTACTTGTCTCGTAACCGGTAGATCTCCGGCAGCTCTTGAGAACTCTGCGCTTCCAGCAAGGCCGACACTCTCAAGGTCAGATCGCCGGACTGCGCCAGGTCCTGATACAACTTCAGGATGGCCTCGCCATCGGACGACGGGTGACCGGCATTCGCTTCGAGTAATGCAGTGACGCCGTGCGAATTGAGATAGCGCACGGCTGTTTCGCCCCAGGCTCGCTCATAGCGACCGTCGCGCCCAGGCAGGCCGCGAAACAAATTGGAGGCACCGGCTTCGACGGCGAAACCGGTCGGCTCGCCGGCACTATCAACTGAGTAGTCTTTGCGTTTCTCCGCCGGCATGGCGGCCAGCGACTCGCGACTGATGCCGAGCACCTGAAGCATTGGCTGGTTCGCCCACGCCGTATGCGCGTCCGAACCTGCAAACAACGTCGGCCGCGCTGTGTAGGGCGGCTTGTTGAAGATGGCGCCGAGATTCTCCGACCACATCGAAGGATGTACGCCAACGATGACCACGCGGCCTTCATGCAACGCCTTGCCACTTGCGATGGCCTCGTCGACGAATGCCTTGAACTGCGGCAAGGTCACGTGACCGCCGCCGATATCTGCGAGAGTCATCTGGCGCCCGCCGGCCAACGGATGCACGTGACTGTCGATGAGCCCGGGCATCAACATGCCGCCGTTCAGATCGACCACTTTTGTTTTGGATCCGATCCAAGCGGTCATCGCCGCGTCATCCGCGACCGCAACGATCTTGCCGCCGCGAATCGCCACCGCTTGCGCCCACGGCTGATTCGGGTTGGCGGTGTAGACCTTGCCGTTCTTCAACACCTCGTCGGCGGGCTGAGGGGCTGCTGGTCGCGTGCACGCGGCCACAATCGCCAGCAACACGCTCGCGATCATCGTGAGAGTGAACTTGGACACGGGGACTCCTGAACCGAGGGACGGCGGCCGGAAGATTTCTCCGACCGCCGCGACGACTCACAACCTTCAGTAGCTCGCGCTGAACGACATCCGGAAAGTGCGCGGCTCGCCGTACATCAGGAATCCTTGCTGCGTACCGCTGAAGTAGTTCTTGTCCGTGAGGTTCTCCACGATCAGGCGCAGCTTGGCCTGGGTCTGACCGAGCGGGAAGCCGTAGATCAAGCCGGCGTCGAAGCGCACATAGTCGTCGATGGCGAAGGTGTTGGCGGTATCGACGAAACGCTCGCCCGAGTAGAAGGCGCCGGCGTTGACCGACAGGTCGGCCGGGATCGGCAGCCGCCAGTTGGCATACACACTGGCCTTGATCTTGGGCACGTTGAACGGCTGCTTGCCATCCCGCAAACCACCGGCCGTTTTCTTCAGTTCGGCGTCGATGTACAGCGCGCTCGTGACCAGACGCAAATCCTTGGTCAGCTGACCGGCCAGCATGGCCTCGACACCCCGGTGTACCTGACGGCCGTCCTGGACGTAATAGTTATTGTCGTCGATCAGCTCCAGGCCTTTGTCGATCTCGAACACGGCAGCGGAGAATGTGGCGCCGTCCGCCAGGTCCGCCTTCACCCCCACCTCATATTGTTTGCTCTTGAGCGGCGACATGACCTGACCGACATTCGCAGTGCCGACCGGCGCCTGCCCGCCCACCTCGAGTCCTTCGGCATAGCTGGCGTAGATGGACACATTGGAGCGCGGCTTGAAGATGACGCCGCCGCTGGGCGTGATCGCCGACTCGTCGTACAGCCAGTCGCGAGTATGGTTGTCACCGTAGAAGGTCTCGAACTTCGGCTGGGTGTAGCGCACGCCGGCGAACAGATTCAGCCAGTCGGTCACGTGCATGTAATCGGTGGCATAGACGGCGAACTGATTCAGACGCTCCATCAACATCGAGTCACCCACCGCCGGGTTGGGATTGGCGATGTGCACGGACGGGTCGAAGATGTTCTTGGTGCCGGCCAGTACGAAGCCACCGGCCGCCGGGAAGTAATTGGGATGTTCCATATGCAGCGCGCCGATGACCAGGTCGTGCCGCACCGGTCCGGTCTGCACCGTGCCCGACAGGGATGCTTCCAAAGTCAGCGGCGAGAACTCCTGGTCCGGCGCGCGCCAGTAGTAAACCTCGTAGTCACCGTTGGGCTGCATGGAGTTGCCCACCAGATAGAACTGCGAATGGTTGCGCCACACCTGCGATTTCTGGGCCGCGAAACGCACCTTCCAATCCGGGCTCAACTCATAAGTCATCCGCACCGAACCCATGAAGGTGCGCGTTGGATACCGGGTGTATTCCTCGCCGATGTAGACGCGGCGATCGATGCGCTTCAGGAAGGAGCGAATCTCATCATGACTGAACTGGGTCTGATCGAAGAGATCGAAGTCCACGTTCTGGCCGAGCTTGGTGTCGCGATACTGATATTCAGCGTCCGCCTCCACCAGCAGGTTCTCGGTGGGCGTCCAGGTCAGGAACATGCTGACCATCTCTCGCTTGCCGTCCACGCCGCGAATGAACTGCTCTTCATGCGCGCGCACGACGTTGAAACGAACCCCGATGTCATCGCTGAGCTTGCCGCCCAGATCCAGATGCACGCCGTAGCCGCCATTGCTGTCACCGAACACGTCCATGAATCGATACGGCGTTTCGGTAGGCCGTTTCAACACATAGTTGACGATGCCGCCTGGCGCAGTGAAGCCATAGCGCAAGGCCGTGAGTCCTTTGACGATCTCCACCGCAGCCTTGTTCTCGAAAGGCATCTGCGCGTTGTTCGGGAAAATACTGCCTTCACGGTAGTAACCGCTTTCGTTGGCGAGCGTGAAGCCGCGAATCGACACCGAGTCGTAGAAGCCGACGCCGCCGCTGTTATTACCCGTGCCGGTAGACGCATCGTTCTTGGCGACATGAAACAACGTGCGAACCTGTTGGTCTTGCAACAGTTCGATCGGGAATGCGGTGACCTGGAACGGCGTATCGAGGATGCTTTGCTCGCCGAACAGTGCCGACGATTGGGTGCGCGAGTTGTAGCCCAACTCACGGATGCCCACGACCGTGACTTCTTCCAGACGCTGGTTGTTTGTTTCGTCCTTGCCCCCTTCCGAGGCAGAGCCAACCGGCGCTCGCGGCGGGCTCTCGGTCTGCGCCACTCGCAGGAAGCCCTCCGGCGAGCGTGCGGAGGCACCCTTCTCCACCCCGCCATCGCGAGGCGTAGAGATTCTTACGGTGCGGGCGTTGACGAACTCATAGCGCAGCTCGGTGCCCATCAACAGTTTCTGCAAGGCTTGCTGGGCCGACAAGGCGCCTGTCACGCCTGGTGTCATCACGGCACCAGCCGGCAGATCCTCATCCCTCAGCACCACTTGCAACCCGGTTTGATCGGCAAACTGCTCCAGCGCCGCCCGGATGGGCTGCGGCTCGATATGGAATGCCACCCGCGCCGCCTCGTCGTTGGCACAGGCCATGCCACTCAACAGTAGCGCGACGCTCGTGGCCAGCAGGCGTTTCGAAATCGTCATCGGCTCCTCCCCAGGATTATTCTAGTGTCGGTATAGGGCTAGTGGGATACGAGCGGGGAAACCTTGATCGGTAAATTAAAAATCAAGGAATTGGTCCGACGACCCCACTAAGGTGTACTAGGGGAGTCCATTCACACAGGCCATGACCCAGGCGAAACCAAAACCTCTCGATGCGGCAGCCCGGCTGGCGGCCGTCGCATTCCAGAAGTACGAGGGGGCGCTACACCGCTATGTGCTACGGCGGTTGCGGCGGCCCCAGTCGGCTCCGGACATTACTCAGGACATTTTCGAGCGCTTCCTGAAGGTGAACCGCGCCGACGCCATTCGCAATCCCCAGGCCTATTTGTTCGGTATCGCCGCCCATGTGCTGAGCGAAGCCCACTATCACCAGGAGCACGATCCGGTGACCTATGACTCGGAGCTGCTCGAAAAGCGTGCCGAGCTGGCCGGCAGCGGCAGCCCGGATGAATTGACGGACACGCTGGCCATGCAAAGAGACCTGCTCAACGCGCTCAAGGCGCTGCCCGACAACCATCTGACCGCGGTGTTGCTGGTGAAAGGCGAAGGCTTGTCCTACGAGGAAGCGGCCCGTGCCGCCGGCTTCACTGAAAGCACCATCGGCACTTATGTCACGCATGCTCGGGCCAAGTTGAAGCTGATGCTCGAGGAGTACTACAGCGGCGCGGAGTCTTCGCCATGACCCTGGTTCAGAAACAAATCGACCGGCTGCTGGCGCAGCGGGCGTCCGAATGGGTCGAAATATTGAAGACCGCCGGCCCGGCCGAGCGCGAAGCCTTCGTGGACTGGCTGCGTGAATCGCGCCGGCACGTCGAAGAATTCCTGACCGCAGTTGCCATCGAGAAGGAGCTGGACGGGCTGGACATGCAAGGCCGGTTCGACCGGGACGCGTTGCTACGCCGGGTGTGCGCCACCATTGCGCCGCTGCCCTTGCCGGCGACGGATACCACCAGCGTCGTGACCAAACCTCGGCGTCACATTGGTCGCCGCTGGGCAGCGGCGTTGGCGGCGGGCTTTGCAGTTGCAATCATCAGCCTGCTATTCGCGGGCGATTTCTTCGTACCTACACAGAATTTTGTGACGGCGCCCGGCATGCAACAGTCCGTCGAGCTGAAAGACGGATCCGTGGTGCAACTGAATGCCGACTCTCACGTGCAGGTACGCTTGCGTCGGTCGACGCGAGAACTGCAGTTGCTGAGAGGCGAGGCGCTGTTCAAGGTTGCTCACGATGCGAACCGTCCCTTCCGCGTGCACGCCGGCAATGCGGTGGTTCAAGCCTTGGGGACACAGTTTAACGTTAGCAAACAAGCCACCGGCACCGTGGTTTCGGTGGTCGAAGGCAAAGTGCGGGTGTCCAGCGCCAACGACGCGTCAGGCAGCAACGCACTCGCTTCGAACGAAGCCTCGAATGGCACGCTGCCCGTCGCCGCGTTGATCGCCGGTCAGCAAGCTGTGGTTGCGTCGACTGGAGCGATCACCCGCAATGAAGCTGCCGATGTGAAACAAACGCTGGCTTGGCAACCGCAACGCCTGGTGTTCCGGCAAACGTCGTTGGAAGACATCGTGCACCAGTTCAATAGTCACAATGTCACGCCGAAGCTGCGCCTGATCGGCATCGACCCCGGCTCGCACCATTACTCGGCCACCTTCGATGCCGAAGATCCGCAGTCCTTCGGCGATCTGTTGGAGAAGGAACCGGACCTGGCCGTCGAACGGCGGGCTGGGGAGATCTTGATTCGCAGGCGTTAGCGACTGGCGGCGTCTACGCGAGTGAAGAACACATTGCGTACTCTGCCCGCGTGCACGGCGAAGCCAGTCACCGCATCGTTCGCGTCGCGCTTGAACTGAACGGTCTGAAGCCACCACTCCGGGGACTCGAACTGATCTTGTGCGGTCGGTGACAGGGGCAGCGCTTCGGTCATCCACAAAGAGTTCACCACCAAGCGGCCGTGCTCGACTGCGATTCGATAGGTAATGTCGAGTTCGTCACTGCGATAGTTTCCAGCCAGCGCTGCGAGTTCTCGAGGTGACGGCGTCACCAGACTGACTCGCTGATAGATCTCATCACGACGCCCGCCGCCATTGGATTCTCTGAGCGCCGTCACCCTGCCCTGCGGGTCTCGAAGCGGCGTCAGGAAATTATTCCAGGCACGCAAGGAATCGTTAACATCCAGCGTGCCATCCACGCGCGCGTTCAAAGTCGCAGCTTCTAGTCCGTAGCTGCGAATCGTGATTGCGATGTCGGCCCCGCTTCTTTGCAGTGTGATCAGCGGGCCATGAGCCGCAAGATAGTGACCTTCCAATGCCTCGATTTGAGCGGCCGATAGCGTCGCTTTCAGCGGCACCAGCGGCTTGCCGCCAGCATCGCCCAGCCACGCCCTGACAATCGCTTGGTTGAGCGCGGCCGTGTCACCGTTCGAGTTACGCAGAATGACGACGGCGAAGTCGTCGCGTGGAAAGTAATTGAAATCGGCGCGAAACTCGGCCGTCCAGCCGCCATGGCCTTTGCCCTCGTGCCCCGCGAAAACGACTGGCGTCAGTCCGTAGCCATAACCCAGCGCCGTCCCATCGTTGAGCCGGCCCATCTCGAGCAACTGCGCGACCAGCGCATCATCGCCCACCGTCGGCCGTGACAGGTTGCCAGCCCACAGCAGCATGTCGTGCACAGTAGTGAACAAATTGATGGAGCCGAGCAGATCATGATTGTCGAGATGCGAACGCCAGTGCCGATCCGTGGCGTCGCGCCCATAAGAGTTCGCCTTGCCTGGAATCAATTCATGAATGTCATCCCGAAAAAAACTCTGGGTCATGCCCAGCGGCGCGAAGATCCGCTCGCTGGTGAACTGTCGGAAGGAACGTCCCGAGACCTTACTCACCAATTGCGCCAGTAACACGTAGTTGGTGTTGCTGTAGAGATGATCCGTGCCCGGAGCAAAGTTCAGCGCTCGTTGCGCAGCTACCAGGTTGAGCACCTGCTGCTGCCGGCGATAGTCTTCCTTGACCCGCCCGGCCATGATGAAGAGGTTGCCCTCCTCGCGCAGTCCACTGGTGTGAAAAATCAGCTGCCGTATGGTGATGGACTCGCCGAAGTCCGGCACACCAGGCAAGTACTTGCGGACATCGTCATCGAGCTGCAACTTGCCATCGCGCACCAGCAACAGCACGGCGTACGCGGTCACATGCTTCGACACACTCGCGACGTTGAAAACTGTCCGCGCAGTCACCGGCGAGCCGTGTTCGAGATCAGCCGTGCCACGCGTGGCGACGTAAACCGGTTTGCCGTGATGAAAGACACCGACCGCCAGGCCCGGTCGACCGCGCCAGTCAGTCTCATCCAACAACGCGTCGATGGTTGCTGCTGGGCTTGAAGATGCCGCGACGGCGTGCAGTGGCGAGCCAATCAACGCGACGAACAGCAACCACATCATTCTCATCGGCAACACCATCAATGAGCTGCGTCGTCTTCGTACTCGAAAGGCTGCGTGTCGTTCGGCCTGCTCGGCAAAGGCATCCGCGGTAACGGCGCATCGCGCTCGGCGGACAGCAGCAACATCGATGCGAGAATCACGGCCGACTGCTGCAAGTCTGGGATCTTCAAGTGATCGTAGCTATCCAAACTGGAGTGAGCCACGCGGCTGCCGTAGTCGAGCGGATCTTGAATGAACTGAAAGCCGGGCAAACCCACCGACTGGAACGGCACATGATCGGTCGAACCCGTCGGCTTCGCGACCACCGCAGTCGCACCCATGCTGGCGAACGGCGCCAGCCATTGTTTAAAAATGGGCACCACTGCAAGATTTCCTTCGGTGTAGATGCCGCGCACCTTTCCCGAGCCATTGTCCATATTGAAATAAGCTGCGAGCTGGTCGTAACCGGGCTGCTTGGTCACCGGCCAACGCATCGTCCATGTGTAGTACGGAGGCAGCCTGGCGAGCTGCGGATCGTCCAGAGCGCCGCGGGTCGCGATGTGACGCTCTACATAGGCCGCCGACCCCAGCATGCCCTGCTCTTCCCCGGACCAAAGCACAAAACGAATCGTGCGCTTTGGTTTGACGTTCAGTGCTCGCAGGATGCGAGCAGCTTCCATGACGACCACGCTACCCGCAGCGTTGTCTTGAGCACCATCCGATGCCACCCAGCTGTCGAGATGCGCACCAGCCATCACATATCCGGCTGAGCGATCCTGACCTGGCAGATCGGCCAGGATGTTGTACGCCTGAGTGTCCTGGTCGTGAAAGCGCACGTTGCTCACGATCTCCAGCTCGGGAACAGCAGTGGTTTTCGCGAGCCGAGCCAGCTTTCGATAGTCCTCTGCCGCCAGCTCCACACCGGGCAGCGTCGGTGTCATTCCCGATGCGTACCCGTATCCCTCGCCGTGCAGGAGTCCGCCATCGCGATACGCTTTGCGCACCCATGCCACGGCACCTTCCGCTGCCAGGAACTCATCCTGACGGCGGTCGAACAAACCACGCTGCAGTAGTTTCTGGCGCTCGACTTCGGAATGGTTGGGTTGCTGGTACGTATCGAACTGCGCCAGCGTCTCATTGGCATGGCGCCGAAACGGGGCTTTGTCCGGTTCCGATCCCGAATCGGGCTGCGTAACCAAAACGATCTTGCCGCGCAATCGACCACGCCATTTCTCGAAGTCACGTTCATCCGACAAAGGTGCAACGATGACTGGCGCGGTGATCGCTCCCTGTGTCGATGGCGTCCAGGCGATGGGAATCGCACGCAGCGTCAACGTGCGAGGCGCCACCATTCGCACGCTCGAACTCTCGATCGACCAACCGCGGCCGAACTCGAATCCCTCGGCTCGCACATTCGAAAGTCCCCAATGCCGCAGCCGCTGTTGTGCCCAAACTTCAGCCTCGCGCATCTGCGGTGAATTGGTCATTCGCCCACCGATGCGATCCGTGAGATGAGCGACAGTGGTCGCGATCTCGCTATGGTTGAAGCCTTGATCGACGATACGATCCAGCGCCGCCAGATCGACCACGTCGGCGGCGCACACAGGCAGCGCCGCGGCACTGAACACCAGGCCGTAAATAAGTTTCATCAGGCGCCTCGCCGCACTGGCTCAGAACGTGACCTTCACGTTGGCCAGGTAGGTGCGACCGGCGTTGCGCATGATGACGACCGGTGAGAAGCCGTTGTAGATATCCTCATCGGTGATGTTGTTGCCGCGCAGGCTCAGCTCGATGTCGTTATCGAAGGTGTAATGAATGGCTAAATCGATGCGCGTGCTGGCAGGCAATTCCAGTTGGTTGGCGGGGTCCGCATATTTGACGCCCAGATAATTGGCCGCGACCGACGCTCC
>NZ_JAEUPY010000409.1 GCF_016790065.1 Steroidobacter sp. | reverse complement strand
CGGGCCGGCAGTTCACCCCAGCGGAAGTCCGGGACCAGGTTCAGGTCCAGCAGCACCGCCAGGCACTCCACCTGGTAACCGGCCACCCGGGCCAGGTCGGCGGCGGCCAGCAGTGTGCCGCCGGTGGCCAGCACATCGTCGACCAGGAGTAGCCGGCCGCTCCCCGGCTGCAATTCCAGCACGCCGGTCCCGTACTCAAGCTGGTACGGGATGCTGACCACGGGCGGGGGTAGCTTGCCTTGCTTACGGACCGGCACGAACCCCTTGCCATGGCGCAGGGCCAGGGCCGCACCGAGCATGAAACCCCGCGATTCGACCCCGGCCACCGCGTCGATCCGGTCCCACTCGGCGCCGCTGAGCAGCCCGCTCATGGCCTCGATGGTGGCGCCGAACTGAGTGCGCAGTAATGGGGCAATGTCGCGGAAAACGATGCCGGGACGAGGGAAATCGGGCACATCCCGGATGTGGCGCTTCAGATCTGTCATGAGCTCGCGGCCGGTGGGCGCGTTCCTTCAGGTACACTGCGGGCCGGCCATTGTCGCCCAAGTTACTGTTTTTCGCTCCCCGACCCGGGGCGGGTCCATCTAATAAGACCCCGCATCGGGTCGATCCAATTCATCTTCCATTCCTAGTCCTAACTCCTAATCAATGTCGACTATGTTTCCTTCTGCTTTTCGTGCTCATCCCTGGCATGGCGTCGAACTCGGCGCTCAAGCTCCGTCCGTCGTCACCGCCTATATCGAGATCGTGCCCACCGACACGGTGAAGTATGAAATCGACAAAGCCACCGGCCTGCTCAAGGTCGATCGGCCACAGCGGTTCTCCAACATCTGCCCGTCGCTGTACGGCTTCCTGCCGCGCACCCTGTGCGCCGAGCGCGTCGCTGCTTATTGCGAAGAGCGCACCGGCAAGGCCGACATCAAGGGCGACGGCGACCCGATGGACATCTGCGTGCTCACCGAAAAATCCATCGGCCACGGCGACGTGCTGGTGCAGGCGATTCCCATCGGTGGCCTGCGCATGATCGATGACAACGAAGCTGACGATAAAATCATCGCAGTGATGCGGGATGACGCTTTGTACGGTCACCTGACCGACATCGCTCAGTGCCCGAAGTCGGTGATCGAGCGTGTGAAGCACTACTTCCTCACCTACAAGCACGCGCCGGACTCGCCGGATCACAAGGTCGAGATCACGCATGTGTATGGCCGGGAAGAGGCGTACGAAGCGATTCGTCGCAGCCAAGCGGATTACACGGCTGCTTTCATGGGCGTGCGCTAAGAAACACCCCAGTCTCCTCGCCTGCCACGGGCGAGGAGACTAAAGTCGGTTACTGTTCGCTTCGTTGACACTCGATGTCAGCTTTTGCAGTTGTAATCCCGACATGCGCGCGGAACGACTCATTGCCATTCTCATGGCCCTGCAAAGGGCGCAAGCACTCACCGCTGGTGAACTCGCTCAGCGCCTGGACGTATCGGTAAGAACCATCTTCCGCGACATCGACGCGCTCTCGACCATGGGCGTCCCGGTGTATACCGAGCAAGGCCGCGGCGGTGGCATCAGGCTGGTGGAAGGTTACACCTCCGATCTCACCGGCCTGTCCTCAGGCGAGGCTGAAGCGTTAGCACTCATCGCAAGTCCCGCCGGCATCGGCCGTGATCTAGCGGCGCCAACGCGAACGGCGCTCGACAAACTCGCGGCAGCGGTGCCGACCATGCATCAGCTCAGAGCCCAGCATGCGCGCGGCCGCTTGCTGTTCGATACCAAACCTTGGTTTCGTTCCTACGACGCCTCTCCGCATCTGGACATCCTGCGCGGAGCAATCTGGAAGGATGAACTCGTCAACATCAACTATCGCCGGAGCAACGGCGAAGTGCGGGACTATCTAGTCGAGCCGTACGCGCTGGTGGTGAAAGTAGACACCTGGTACTTGATCGGCCGCGTGAAGCGCGAGACGCGGGTGTTTCGCATCTCACGCTTGTTATCTCTGCAGCCCGCGGCTACCCATTTCACCAGAGACGCCGATTTCGATTTGCAGAAGTTCTGGAACACCTGGTGCGAGAAGTTCGAAAAGAATCCCCCGGTGGCGTTTCCAGTGGAGCTGGAGATTTCCGCCAAGGGCAAGCAGCAACTGCTCGACAGCTTCGGTCATTGGTTTCGCTCGCGGCTCGAGCCGCTGGGCGAGAACTTCAAAGGCCGCAAGCCGGTCACGCTCGACTTCGAGCGCGAAGAAGCCGCGCTGCGGATCTTGTTCGATCTGGTGTTCGAGGCCGACATCGTCAAGCCCACTGAACTGCGCCGGAAGCTGCGCAATCAAGCCAAGCGAGTGGTCGCAGCGACCACCTGACTCACTTCTTTCCTAACAGTACAGCCACCAGGCACGCGATCAGTAACACGCTGTACTCCATGCCATTGCGGCCTAAGCCGACCACGAACCAGCCTGCCTTCCAATGCACCATCCAGATGCCAAGCGCGGTCTGGATGATGAAATATGCCGCGAGCGGCGCGGTGTAGCGGCCGAGTGCGAGCAAGCTGCCGCCGACGATTTCGATCAGCGTTATCGCCCATGCCCAAGCGAGGCCGAACGGTAAGCCCTGCGATTCCAGAAACGGTCCGAACGGCGCCACTGCATCGTTCAAGATGCGACCGACACCGTGGATGATGAACATGGCCGCGACCGTGACTCGCACCACCATGATTGAAGAGATCTTCATGATCGAATAGAAGTCCTTAACGAAAGGCGCGGATCATAAGGGACCCCGTAGTCGATTGCAGCTCGCCGCGCGCCATTCGGGAGTTTCTGTCACCAGAGTGCTGACTGTTTCTCATCCAACTGCACCTGTGAGCGGAGCCAGGAACGCGTAATACTCCCGCGCCTCATGAACACATCCAGCGCGCCCCAGTCCACCGCGTCCGCCGGCACCTTTGGACTCATTCTTGCGGCTTCCGCCATTTTGCTCATCACCATGGGCGCGCGGCAGACGTCGGGCTTGTTTCTGTTGCCCATCACTCAAAGCACGGGCGTCTCCATCGTCGCCTTCAGCTTTGCATTGGCGGTCGGTCAATTCGTATTCGGCGCTGCGCAGCCGGTGTTCGGCGCCATCGCCGATAAATACGGCGCACCGAAAGTCATCGTGGTCGGCGCGCTGTTATTGTCGATCGGCTCGGTGCTCACGCCGTTCATGACTTCGAGCAGCGGTTTGTTGCTCACCATGGGCGTGCTGGGTGCGGCCGGTGCCGCTGCCGGCAGCTTCTCGATTTTGATCGGCGTCGCCGCGCAGCGCTTGCCGCCCGAGAAGCGCTCGATGGCGTCGGGCATCATCAATGCTGGCGGTTCGCTCGGTCAGTTCGTGTTCGCTCCGCTGATGCAGTTCATCATCGGTATCGCGGGCTGGGCGAGCGCGATGTTTGCTACGGCATTCGCGGCGCTGTTGACGATCCCGTTGGTGATTCCGTTGATGCGCTCGGCATCGAAGATGGCTTCGCCGGTGACTGTGGCAACTGGCGCTGGACACATCACGCTGAGCCAGCAGATTCGCGACGCGCTCCGCAATCCCAGCTACTTGTATCTACACGCCGGCTTTTTCACCTGCGGCTTTCATATCGCCTTCCTGGTCACTCACTTCCCGAGCGATCTGCAACTGTGCGGGCTCTCAGCCCAAGTTGCGGCGACGTCGCTGGGCTTGATCGGCTTGTTCAATGTGGTGGGCAGCTTGACGGTAGGCTGGCTCGGTCAGCGCTATCGTATGAAGTATTTGCTGGCGTGGATCTACGCCAGCCGGGCCGCGATCATTGCGATCTATATCGTGATGCCCAAGACGGCGCTCAACATCTATATCTTCGCCGCGTCGCTCGGCGTGACGTGGCTCGCGACAGTGCCGCCGACCGCAGGTCTGGTGGGCAAGCTGTTCGGCACGCGCTATCTGGCGACGCTGTTCGGCCTCACCCTGCTGTCTCATCAAGTCGGTGGCTTCCTCGGCGCCTGGCTCGGCGGCGTGGTGTTGTCGCAGACCAATTCGTATCAGTGGATGTGGTACGCGGACATCATGTTGGCGCTGGCGGCGGCTATCGTGAATTTGCCGATCCGTGAGCAGAAAGTGCAGCTACAGCCTGCAGCCGCGGCCGCTTAGGCCGCCGTTCGAGCGCATCGCCGGCAATCTGCCGTATTTCGCCGGCACCCACCTGACGTCCTGTCAGCGAGTGGTTACACTGCCGCGCGTTCCATCAGTCGACACGGATCAGCGCCATGACTGCACTCGTGACCTTGCGCAATGTCACCAAGAGCTATGTTCGCGGTAAGCAAAAGGTCGAGGTGCTTCACGGCGTCGATCTGAACATCGAGACCGGCGAGTTCCTGGCGCTGATGGGCCCGTCCGGCTCGGGCAAGACCACTTTGTTGAATCTGGTGGCTGGCCTGGATCAGCCCAGCAGCGGCGAAGTGTTGGTCGCCGGCGATCGTATCGATCAATTGTCTCGGGGCAATTTGTCGGACTGGCGCGCCCGGCACATCGGTTTCATTTTCCAGTTCTATAATCTGCTGCCGGTGTTGACCGCTGAGGCCAACGTCGAAGTGCCACTGCTGTTGACCGATCTTCCCAAGTCCGAGCGGCGCCGACGCGTGCAAATCGCGTTGGAGCTGGTCGGTCTGGCCGACCGGGCCCGCCACAAGCCGAACGAGCTGTCCGGCGGTCAGCAACAACGCGTCGCCATCGCTCGCGCCATCGTGTCCGATCCCACGCTGCTGGTTTGCGACGAGCCCACCGGCGATCTGGATCGCCAGAGCGCCGAAGAAATCATGAATCTGCTCAAGGCGCTGAATCAGAGTCACAACAAGACCATCGTGATGGTGACCCACGACCCGCGGGCTGCCGAATACGCCACGCGCGAACTGCATCTCGACAAAGGCCGCCTCACCAACGATGCCAGGCGCGCGGCATGAAATATTTCGGACTCGTCTGGGCCGGGCTGTGGCGCAAGAAGACGCGCACCGTGTTCACGATGATGTCCATCGTGATCGCGTTCCTATTGTTCGGCCTGTTGCAAGGAATCAACCAGGGCTTCAGCACGGCCATGGGCCGCCTGGACGTCGACCGGTTGTACGTTTCTGCGCGCACCACCATGACCGATGGTTTGCCGGTCTCTTACCTTTCGCGCATCCGCAATGTATCAGGCGTGCGTGCCGTTTCGTTGTGGGCCTACTTTGGCGGCTACTACCAGGAGGCGCGCAACGTCGTACCGGCGTTTGCCACCGACGCGGTCGAGCTGTTCAAGGTCTACAAAGAAATCAAGATCAAGCCCGAGTACGTCGAGGCCATGGTCAAGACACGCACCGGTGTGTTGCTCAGCGAGGCGTTGGCTGCAAAGTATGGCTGGAAGGTGGGCGACCGCATTCCCATCGGCACCTCCATCTGGACCGACAAGTCGGGTAGCAACACCTGGCTGTTCGATGTGGTCGGCACCTTCGACTCGTCCGCTTACGGCGCCGGCTTTCCGACGTTCTTCCTGAACTACAGCTACTTCGACGAGGCGCGTCAGTTCGGGACCGGCGAGGCGCATTACTTCATCGTGTCGGTGCAGGATCCGAAACAGGCCCAGCGGGTGTCGCGCGAGATCGATACGATGTTCGCCAACTCTTCGCGCGAGACGCGCACGCAAACCGAGTCCGCGCTGGCACAGTCACAGTTGAAACAGCTGGGCGACATCAACTTCATCGCCAACGCCATCGTCGGTGCCGTGTTGTTCACGCTGCTGTTCCTGACGGCCAACACCATGATGCAGTCGGTTCGTGAGCGAACCTCGGAACTCGCGGTGCTGAAGACACTCGGCTACTCGGATACCAAAGTGCTGTTGTTGGTGCTGACCGAGGCGCTGTTGTTGTGCTTGTTTGCCGCCGCGCTCGGCATCGGGCTGGCGGCGTTGGTGTTCCAAACGCCCGTCTTGCAGGAGCTGTTCGGCGATTTCTCGATGCCGGCGGTGGTTGCGACCATGGGAGCGGGCATTGCGGTGGTGGTTGCGTTCGTCAGCGGGTTTCCTCCGGCCTGGCGTGCGCGGCAATTGAATATCGTCGACGCTTTGGCCGGACGTTGAGCGGAATCGAATCATGAAAATGTTCCGCCAGATCCGCGCGGTCACCGCCATGAACTTTCGCAGCTTGCCGCAGCGGGTGAGCACGTCGCTGGTGGTGGTCATCGGCATCGCCGGCGTGGTTGCTGTGCTGGTGTCGGTGCTGGCTATGTCCACCGGCTTGATTCGCACCATGGAAAACACCGGCCGCGAGGATCGCGCCATCGTCATGCGTAGCGGTTCGGTGGCTGAAACCTCCAGCGCCTTGGATCGCAATTCGGCCAAGCTGGTCGCGGACGCTGCCGGTGTGAAGCACGACGCGCAAGGCGATCCGATTCTGTCTGCCGAGACCATGCGCATCCTGAGCTTGCACAAGAAACAAGACGGTGCCGAGGTCAACGTGGTGCTGCGTGGCGTGGGGCCGAAGCTGAGCCAGGTGCGGCCCGAACTGAAGATCATCGAAGGCCGGATGTTTCAACCGGCGGTGACCGAGGTCATCGTAGGCAAATCGGCGCGCGCGCAGTACAAAGGATTGAACGTCGGTGACGTGGTCAACTCGCGCGGTGCTGGTTGGACCGTGGTCGGCGTATTCGAGACCGGCGGCGACATGCATGAATCGTCGGTGATGACCGATGCGGAAACGCTGATCTCCATCGATCAACGCGGCTCCTTTCAAAGTGTCACCGCGTTGCTGGCTTCCAAGTCCTCGTTCCAGGCCTTCAAGGATTCGTTGAGCTCCAATCCCGCGCTGTCGGTAGATGTGATTCGCGAACGCGAGTACTACCAGCAACAGTCCAAGACCATGAGCACCATCATCAAAGTGATCGCCTATGTGGTGGGCGGCATCATGGCGGTGGGTGCGGTGTTCGCGGCGCTCAACACTATGTATTCGGCCGTGAGCGCGCGACTACAGGAAATTGCCACGTTGCGTGCGCTGGGCTTCGGCTCGACCGCGATGGTGATGTCGGTGCTGGCTGAAGCGCTGATCCTGGCACTGATCGGCGGCGTCATCGGCGCGTTGATCGCTTGGCTATTCTTCAACGGCAACACCGTCAGCACTTCCGGCGGTGGCATGGGCCAAATGGTGTTTGCGTTGAACGTCAGTCCGCAGCTGATGATTCTAGGCATCGTCTGGGCCTGCATCATCGGTGTGCTGGGCGGCTTGTTCCCGGCACTGCGGGCGGCGCGCTTGCCGGTGGCTATGGCCTTAAGGGCGGTTTGAGGCACAGCGCCGGCATTTTGTTATTCTCGCGGGCGGGTTGGGGCGCCCCATGCAACAAACGATTCGTTTCATCAAATCCGCGGACGGTACGCGTCTGGCGGTGGCTACTTCCGGGCAAGGAGCGCCGTTGGTGAAGTCAGCCAATTGGCTGTCGCACCTGGAGTTCGACTGGCAGAGCCCGGTGTGGCGCCATTGGTTTCGGTTTCTGTCCGCCGGCCGCCAATTGATTCGTTTCGATCCCCGCGGCTGTGGGCTTTCCGATTGGGACGCGGCCGATCTGTCGCACGAAGCTCAAGTCGCGGATCTGGAAGCCATCATCGAAGCGTCCGATCTGGACACGTTTCCGCTGCTCGGCATTTCTCAAGGCGGTGCTGCGTGTATCGAATACGCCGTGCGCCACCCCGAGCGCGTCACTCAGCTGATTCTTTACGGGTGCTATTCGGAAGGGTGGGCACAACGCGGCGACGAATCGCGGCGTCATGGCGAAGCATTGGTTGAGCTGATTCGCCAGGGCTGGGGTCAGGAGAATCCGGCGTTTCGGTTGTTGTTTGCTTCGCTGTTCATTCCCGATGCAACCACCGAGCAAGTGCGCTGGTTCTCGGATCTGATGCGCACCACCACGCAGCCCGAAATCGCTGCTCGCATCATCGAATGCTTTGGGCAGATCAATGTGCGCTCGCTGTTACCGAAAGTCACTGTGCCGACCGTTGTGGTGCATGCTCGAGGTGATGCACGCATTCCTTTCGAGCAAGGCCGCTTGCTGGCGGCGGAGATTCCCAACGCGAGCTTCGTCACGCTGGAAAGCCGCAACCACATCCTCACCGAGACCGAGCCGGCGTGGGCGCGCTTCTGCGAGACATTCAATGAGTGCATGGGCGTGAGCCCGTCTTCGAGCACCGGTGGTGCTGCCGTGCCGGTCGATCTGGATGAGCTGACCGCCCGAGAGAACGCGATCCTCCGATTGGTGGCGCAGGGTGCGGCCAACGGCGACATCGCCCGGCGGCTGTTCATCAGCGAAAAGACGGTGCGCAACCACCTGACCAACATCTTCGAAAAACTGGGCGTCGATTCCCGGTCCCGCGCCATCGTCGTGGCCCGCGATCGGGGTGTGGCCTAGTCCCCGAGCTAGACGGGGCCACACGGGTACATGGATGTATCCGCGCCGCCACCGGCGGCGAGCGAGGAGCAAAAGTCGCGCCTTTTGCGAGTCGCACGAGGGTCGCGGCAGGATGCCCGATCCCGAGTCATCAAATAGGACATTTGTCCCGCTTCTGGCTCATTCGAATGAGCCTTCTGCCTCATGCGGACCTTGTCATAAGCCTGCAACATGCGCGCACTTTGAAGAAACGCTCGCGAGACAAGCTTATGAGTGCCGCAGCCGCAATGATGGTGTCCCCCGCCGCCGAGAAACTGTTCCAGGAAAACTCCGACCGCGCCCGCTATGCCCGTTGCATCAAGGCGTCCAAAAGAGTGCGTTGGGACATCGACGCCGACGTGTTCCGAGGCCGAGCCTTCGACTTCCGCCGCAAGTTTTTGCCGGATGCTCTTACCAAGGTGAACGACCTGGCGTTTCTTACCCCTGATGAGAAGCGCTCCATGAGCCATGTCCAGGGGCGCAGCTATGCCTGCTTGTTCGGCCTGGTCGAGCGTTTCATCAGTGCCAAGACTTTGGAACTGGCCAGCAAACAAGGGTTGGGTGACCAGGTCGCGCTGGAGGGGTTGGTGCGGTTCAGCGATGAGGAGCTGAAACACCAGGAACTGTTCCGTCGCATCGAGTCGGCGATTTCCGCCCGCATGCCCGGCGGCTTCGCGCTGATCGCCGATGCGAATGAAGTGGCGCGTCAGGTGTTGAACAAGTCGAGCTGGGCGGTGCTGGCGTTGACCTGTCACATCGAGTTATTCACTCAGGCTCACTATCGAGAGAGCATTGAGCGAGATGATGAGCTGTCGGATTTGTATCGCGATGTGTTTCGCTTCCACTGGCTGGAGGAATGCCAGCACGCCGTGATGGATGAGATTGAATGGGCGCGCGAGGATCGCGGTTTAAGTGTTGCTGAGCGTGATATCGCGGTGGATGACTTCATTGCTCTGCTTCGGTTGCTCGATGAAGTTGTGTGCACGCAGTCGTCAGCGGATGCGGGGTACTTCATGCGGTTGTGTGATCGCACTTTCTCGCCCGCGGAACAGCAGCAGATTCGAGAGACGATGATGCGAGCTTATCGGTGGCAGTACATCGTGTCGGGCGCGCAGCATCCTCAGATGATGAAGATGATGTCAGGCATGGTGACTCGTCAGCAGTTACAGAGAGTGCAGGCTGCGCTCGCGCCTATTTTGGCCTCTCGCGGCTGAGTGCGGCTGAGCTGGGAGCTCGGAGGCCGGAGCGTCAGTGGCTGGCCTCGCCAGGGGTGGGTCTCTGCTGCCGGCACCGCGCACGGCCGCCCCCGCGCTTCGCGCAGTGCTTGCCGCACATCCCTGATGAGCGCTGCTGCGACTAGCACATCCCTGTACGTCGAAGCTGCCGGCAGCAGAGACCCACCCCTGGCGAGGCCTAAAGCGCAGGTGCGGCGTTAAGCACTGAACGAAACCGCTTCGGCCTAAAGCGCAGGTGCGGCGTTAAGCACTGAACGAAGCCGCTTCGGCCTAACGCGCCGAGGTGTGCGCGAGCAGCCGACCGCAACTTTGCTCATTCCACCGTCGTGAGATTTTTGAGGCGTCAGTGAGGCGGTGGCCGTTTTCACGGTCATCCAGGCGGCTGGCGGGGAGGGGGTGACTTCTCCCGGCAATTGGATCCGACAGGGATGTCGGTCCCATAGCGCTACATGGATGTACAAGCGCAGCGGCACGCGTCTGCGTGGCGCGGCGGGTGCCGCGGTGCCGGGAGGAGCCACCCCCTCCCCGCCAGTCGCCAGCCACCGACGCTCTTAAGCCCCCTCTTACTCCGTCCGTCATCAAATCGTCACACATCAAATAAACAATAGCTCCCCGCTAAAGCCCAGCACGGAGCGCTGCCTCACGGACGAGGCACAGGCAGGGCACCTAAAAACTCTTCGCGATCGATTCGGAGCTTTCAATGTCCACTGTGTCTCGTTCCTGCGTGGCTGCGGCCGTCGCGGTTGCACTTCTTAATTGCGCGTCACCCGCCAGTGCCGGCGACAAGTACGACCAGGATTGGGATTGGTACAAACACAGTGGCAAGGATCGAGACAACGACGAGCGAGGCTCGATCAAGCTCGAGGCACTCGCAACTTACGACGCCGGTGAAGCCGGCTCGGCAGAAATCGTTGCGTTCGACGCAGAAAGCAAACGCCTGTTCCTGGTGAACGCGGCCACAGCCACCGTCGACATTCTCGACATCCGAAACCCGTCGCGCCCCAAGAAAATCTCCACCATCGATACCTCCGACTTCGGCGCGCCGAACAGCGTCGCGGTGAAGGATGGCATCGTGGCCGTCGCCATCGAGAGCGCGCCGAAGACCGACCCGGGTCATGTAGCGTTCTACAACGTCAGCGGCAAACTCATCAAAGCAGTGACCGTCGGCTCTCTCCCCGACATGATCACGTTCACTCCTGACGGCAGCTACGTGCTCACCGCCAACGAAGGCGAGCCGAGCGGCTACGGCGCGGGGCACGTCGATCCGGAAGGTTCCGTCAGCATCGTTCCTGTGCCTCGCAACGCTAAGGAATGGAAGAAACTGAGCGACAGCGACGTCCGCGCCGTGTCGTTCACGAAGTTCAACGGCAAGGAAGCGGAACTCCGTGCGCAGGGCATTCGCATTTACGGTCCTGGCGCCAGCGCCGCGCAGGACTTCGAGCCTGAGTACATCACCGTCACTGAAGACTCGCGCACCGCCTACGTGACTCTGCAGGAAAACAACGCCATCGCTGAGATCGATATCAAGCGTGCGTCGGTGAGCAACTTGCTGCCGCTGGGTTACAAGGACTACAGCGAGCCGCCGTTCACCGCGGCGACTTACGAATGGACCAAGCTACCGTCCATCGGCACCACGGTCGGCGGTCAGAAAATCAATCTGGGCGGCTTCTCGGGCCTGGCCTTCGAAGGCGTGACCGGCGACGGCAAGCTCAAGTTCATCACTCACACCGATCGTGGCCCGAACGGCGAGCCCACGGGTATCAATCGTCCGTTCCTGTTGCCTGAGTTCACGCCGCGTCTGGTGCGCTTCACGCTCGATCCTGCCAGCGGCGAGTTCGAGTTGCAGCAGCAGATTCTTTTGAAGCAGGCCAATGGCAAGCCGCTCACCGGTCTGCCCAACATTTCGTTGTCGAGCGACACCAACCAGCCGTACAACGACGAAGTCGGTGTCGATCTGTTCGGTCAGCCGATCGCGCTCGATCCGCAGGGTGCGGATTTGGAAGGCATCGCCATCGATGCGGACGGTTCGTTCTGGATGGCCGATGAATATCGTCCGGCCATTTATCACTTCAGCAGCAAGGGCAAACTGATCGAGCGTCTGGTGCCGATTGGCACGCACGCTGCTGCTGGCAAGGCGGTGCCGCTCGCGGGTCAGGCGGGTGAGTATGGAGTGGAAGCGCTGCCGGCGGTGATTGCGCAGCGTCGCCAGAATCGCGGCATCGAAGCCATCGCGATTCAGAACGGCAAGATCTACGCGTTCGTGCAGAGCCCGATCCGCAATCCGGCGACGTTGAGCAACGCCGCGTTGAATGCGATGAAGAATGTCCGCGTCGTTGAATACGATCCGGCGACGCGCGCGACGCGTCAGTTCCTGTACGTGATGGACAACCCGCCGTCAGTGAGTGCGGACGACACGCGTGCCGACAAGATCGGTGACGCGGCCGCCGTTCCGGGTGGTGGGTTCTTGGTGGTGGAGCGTGATGACGATGCGCTGCCGGAAGATCCGATCGAGACCATCACCAAAAAGATCTATGCGTTCAAGCTCGATGGTGCCACCGATGTTTCCTCGCTCGGTCTGTTCAACGTCGGCGGCGTGCAGAAGAGCGTCGACCAGATGACTGTGGCCGAACTGACTGCCGCTGGCGTCGTGCCAGTTGCGAAGACGCTGCATGTCGATCTGGCGAATGCGGGCTACGCGTCGGTGGAGAAGATCGAAGGCTTGGCAGTGCTCAACAACGGTCAGCTCGCGCTGATCAACGACAACGACTTCCAAGTGGCGGGCATCGCCATCGACAACGCCACCGGCACGTTCACGCGTTTGCCGACGTATCAGCCGGAGAATGTGACGGTAGGCTTGGTCAAGGTGCCGGGCTTGGATGCTTCGGATCGCGACAGCGCCATCAACATTCGTAACTGGCCGGTGTTCGGCATGTATCAACCCGACTCGATTGCCTCGTTCCGCTCGGGTAAGAAGACGTATCTGGTGACTGCGAACGAAGGCGACGCGCGCGATTGGACTGGCTTTGCCGAAGAGAAGCGGGTGAGCGCGTTGACGCTCGATCCCACGGCATTCCCGAACGCGGCTGACTTACAGAAGAATGCCAACCTCGGTCGTCTCAATGTCACCGGTTCATTGGGTGACGCGAATGGCGATGGCATCTACGAGTCGTTGTACACGCTCGGCGGCCGTTCGTTCTCCATCTGGAGCACCGACGGTTCGCAAGTGTTCGACAGCGGCAGTGATTTCGAGCGCATCGTCGCGGCCAGCAATCCGGCGTTCTTCAACGCCAGCAATGACGATCGCAGCTTCGACAGCCGCTCCGACAACAAGGGCCCGGAGCCGGAAGGTCTGGCGGTGGGCACGGTGGGCAAGCGTCGTTATGCGTTCGTCGGTCTGGAGCGCCAGGGCGGCGTGATTACTTACGACATCACCAATCCGTTGGCGCCGGTGTTCGTCGACTACACCAACAATCGTGACTTCACGGTGGATCCGGCCACGGCACCGGCCGCTGGCGATCTGGCTCCTGAAGGATTGTTGTTCATCGATGCCAAGGACAGCCCGTCGCGCACGCCGTTGCTGGTGGTGGCGAACGAAGTCAGCGGCACGGTCACGCTGTACAAGATCGAACGCGAGTGATCTGGGCAGGGGCCGGCATTGCGCCGGCCCCTGCATCTTGCTCAGCTCTGGGGCACAGCACCCAGGAAGTCAGCCTTACCAATCTCCACACCGCCCTGGCGCAACAGCGCATAGGTCGTGGTCGTGTGGAAAAAGAAATTCGGCAGCGCCCAGTGGCGCACGAAATCCACCGCAGTGAAATTGAACGTGGCTCGCGGCGTCTTGATGGTGATGACGCGCGTCTCGGCGCCTTCGAACTGTTCGGGCTTGAAGCTCTGCAAATAGTCGACGGTCTTGGTGATGCGCAGAATCAAGTCCGCCAGCGTCGTCTCATTGTCTTCGAACTTCGGCGGCTCAGTCCCGCTCAACCGCGCCGCCGCGCCCTTGGCAGCATCAGTCGCGATCTGCACCTGCCGGCTCAGCGGCAACATGTCCGGGAACAGCCTGCTGGCCGCAAGCACGTTCGGATCGAACTTACGCGTCTCGGCGTGCGCCGCCGCCTTCTCCAGAATGTTCTTCAGGCTGCGCAGCGTATGCAAGAAGGTAGGAATCGAGACATCGTATAAAGAAACGCTCATGTCGGCCCCCTGGGCTCTTTTGGTGCTGGGTCGCGGATTATAGAGCCTGCGCCGCCTTTACGACTGTCGAGAACGCGCGCTCCAGATCGAAGCGCTCGAAGTCCTTGCTTCTCAAGACGGGCCGCAGCTGCGCTTCGAGCTGGGCTGTCAGTTGGTCGTAGCGAGCAGCTGAGAGATCCACTGCGCCGGTTCCGTTCACTGCAATTTTCCGGCGTAGCAGGGCGAGCAATTCCGCTGCGGCAGTGTCGAACCGTGCTGTTGAGACCGCATGATCGATGTCAAAAAAATCGCGGATGGCGACCTCTCGCCGGCACAGCGCGGCGCGCAGCTTTTCGGCCATGGTTTCCAGATGATTCAGGCTGACGATGGAGAATTCGGCGAGCAAGGCAGTGCCGGTGCGGACCGGGTTCATCAACAAGGTGCGTGCCGACAACCTTTCAGGTTCCAACACAACCGGTTCCCGTAGTCCGATCTCGACTTTGATGGTTTCGCGTTGCTCGGCCAGCACGGATGGATAGCTCAGCACCGCGTTGTATTGCGTCGAGCCGTTCGACCCAGTCAGCGGAGTGTCGACTCGCAGCCCAGGCAGCCGGCTGGCAATGCTGGCAATAGTGGGTTTGATCGCAGCGACCGCCTGACTGCGTTGCTTCTTGGTCGCATCCACGGCAGTGCAGATGCTGAAGTCCAGATCTTCGCTCAAGCGATAAAAGCCCGAGTGAACTTTCGCCAGCAGTGTGCCGCCCTTGAAGACCAGTGCAGTGTCGAGTGCCGCCAGATCTTCAAGCACGACACTACAAAAATAGTCCTTCTCGATCAGGCGCGGCAGAAAGCCGGTTTCGGCTGCAGTGAAACTGAGCGCTTCTAGGAACAGGCTGGGATTGTTCTCATGCAGCCGTATGGGCATGGATCATTCAGCTGAGTTGATGACTACGCCCCAGCGCCGGTTCACGGTGCCGCGTTTGGGCAGCGTTGGAATCCAGGGGATGAGGCTCTTGGTGGCGGGCGCGGCCTTTGCCAGTTTGCGCAACAGTCGTGTTGCCACTCCGGCCTGTTCCAGCAGTGCGCCGATGCGGCGAATCGTGCCGATATCTCCATACTTGAGTGTTGCGGCAACCAGCTCGGATGCTTTGATGTTGCGCTCGGCAAGATCGTTTCGGATCCAGTCGTACGCACGCGGCAAACTGTTGAAGCGCGACCAGTCGTAGACCGCGTCGAGCAAGGTACGAACGCGTGAGCAGTACACAGCTCGCAGTCCTTCCCGGGTGCGAACCTGTTCGGTGCCGCCGAGCCGATTGGCGGCAACTTTGATCAGCGTGAGTTCCACACGACCAATCGTCGTGCGGCCCGACAACTTGTCGTTGTAGACATAGAGTCGGGTTGGAATCTGCTCATCGAAGCCATAGCGGTTAAAAGCATTGGGCCCGCAGATCTGGAAACGAGCTCTCGCGTCTGTCATCAACGTAGTCAATGCAAGGATCTCGTCGGGGCTCCATTTGCCGCCGAGCGGCAGCCTTTGAGGGACCAGGTAGAGACCCCGTTTGACCCGTGCAATCCAGCCAGCCTGCGCCAGCCGACTAAGCAGGTTGCGCTCGCTGCGAGGAGTGAGTTGCAAGGCGTCGACCAGATCGCCGGTGCGCACGACTGGCTGTTGAGTCATGCCTACATAGGCAAAAAGCGCGCGCTCCAGCTCTCCCAGGCCTTTTTTCATGGTTGTACGCTATATCTGCGTAAATCGCCTGGCAAGGGATTAACTAAAAATAGTGTGCAATGGCTGATGGCCCCCTGGCCGGCTGGGGTGATCATTGCGCACCCCAGCAGGGCATGACCTGCCTTAACATCGCCTCAGATTAAGAAACATCCAGCGGCGGAAGGATCCAATGATTCCCAGCGATATCGTTCTGATCGCGGCATTGATCGTGTGTGTGGCGGTGTGGTGGATGCGGCGGTTGGCTGCGAGAGCCAAGTTGTTGGCGGGGGCTGCGGGCATAGCATTGGTCGCGGCGATCTACGGGGTGGCGGTGGATCGTTGGCAGGCCACGGTGGGAATCGTGGCGGCCCTGATTTTCCTGGGATCGCTGCTGATCTGGAAAGTGCGACGCTCGCCCCGACGCGACCGGGTGCCGTTCATCTCGGGCACGTTGCTGGCGCTGGTGTCAGTAGCAGCGGTGGTGCCGATTTATTTATTTCCGGTGCCGGATCTGCCCAAGCCTGCGGGGCAGTACGCGGTGGGTGTCAGGAGCTTCGAGTTGGTGGATCGCAGCCGGCTCGGTGTCTGGCACGCGGCGGATGATGAGCCGCGGCGTTTGCTGGTTCGGGTGTGGTACCCAGCGCAGAGCACTGACGGCCTCCAGGCACGGCCGTACTTCGATGCCGCCGAGGCGGAACACACCGCCCGTAGCATGGGCAACCTGTTCAAGTTTCCGCCGTTTCTCACTTATATGAGACACGTCGGCACCAACTCATTTCCAAGCGCGCCGCTGTTGACTGGCGCCACCCATCTACCGACGGTGATTTACAGCCACGGCTACACCGCGTTCCTGAATCAAAACACGGTGTTGATGGAAGACCTGGCGAGCCACGGCTACGTGGTGTACTCGGTTCAGCACACTTACGATTCTTCGGCGACGGTGTTTCCGAACGGCGAGGTAGCGCCGATGGATCCGGCACTGGTCGATCAAGCAGCCAACTCGGACGAGGCCAAGGGCAAATATCCCGAAGCCACGGTCAAGGGTTACACCAGCAAGGAATTCGACGATCGGCTCGCCGGTCAGTTGCAACAGGCCAAGGAGAATCTCGACAAGCCTCAGCGCATCGTGCAGAGCGCGCCGATCTGGGTGGCTGACCGCTTGTTTGTCCACGATCAATTACAACAAGGCGCGGTGCCGTCGGAAGTGACGGAGATCGTCGCCGCGAGCAATCTCGAGCGCGTCGGCGAGATCGGCATGTCATTCGGGGGCTCGACCACCGGCGCCGTGTGCATCATCGATCCGCGGTGTGCGGCCGGTGTGAATCTGGACGGCGGCGATTTTCATTTGATTCCGTTCAACGCCGACGAGCCGCGACCGTTCCTGATGTTTCATTCCGACATGCGCGGCATGTATCGCATGTTCAATAAGGACACGAGCGGCGGCGTGCGCAGCTT
>NZ_JAEUPY010000256.1 GCF_016790065.1 Steroidobacter sp. | reverse complement strand
GAAATCCTTGAAATTGCTAGGAAAACTTTCCTGGAGCTGGGCTATGAGCGGGCCTCCATGGCGGAGATTTCCAGCCGGATGGGCGGCTCGAAAGCGACGTTGTACGGCTACTTTCCGTCCAAGGAAGCGCTGTTCCTGGCGATCGTCAGCAAGCTCGGCGAGCAATATGTGTCGCCGGCTATCGAGCGTTTGGAGCAGAGCGTCGACGAGGATCCGCGCGTCGCCTTACAGCGCTTCGGCGAGCAGTTCCTGACGTTCATCTGCGATGCCGAGGCGGTGGCGACTTATCGAGTGGTCATCAGCGAAGCCGCGCATTCAGACATCGGCGAGGCTTTTTTTGACACGGGCCCGAAGCGCACCGTGGAGTCACTGACTCGGTATCTGGAAGGTGCGATGGAGCGCCAACAACTGCGCCGCTCGGACGCGTCGGTAGCGGCTCAACATCTGCTAGCGGTGTTGGCGCACGGCGAGCTGTGGCATCAATACTTCATTCGGAAGGCGCCGAGTCCGTCTCGCGTTCAGATCAAGCGCATCGTCGAGCGCGCCGTGGAGGCCTTTCTGCTGGGTTACCAACCCTGATCTGCAGCTGATTTCGGCGCCCGCCGCCGGGCAGTTGCTGGCCAAGCAGCGACCTGGGCTATACTCAGACAATTAGCCCCACGCCCCGGAGCCTCTCATGGCGTCACCCGTTTCCTCGGTCTCGGCGAGCCCGGCCGCCGGTATTTCCGAGACGCAGCGTTCCGCGCTCACGCTGCTCGCCAGCCTGTTCTTCATGTGGGGCTTCATCACCGTCATCAACAACACGTTGCTGCCGCATCTGCGCTCCGTGTTCGATCTGAGTTACACCCAAACCACTTGGATCGAGTCGGTTTGGTTCATCGCTTACTTTGTCGCGTCCATTCCGGCCGCCAAGTTGATCGAGCGCATCGGCTACAAATATTCGATGGTGGTGGGCTTGTTGATCATGGCGGCCGGCGCATTGTTGATGATTCCGGCCGCGCGCATTCCTTCTTACGGCGTGGTGTTGACGGCGCTGTTCATCATCGCCGCCGGCATCACGTTGCTACAGGTGGCTGCGAATCCCTATGTCGCGGTGATCGGTCCGGCGCACAGCGCTTCGTCGCGATTGAATCTGGTGCAGGCCTTCAATTCCATGGGCACCACCTTTGCGCCCTTGTTCGGCGGTTATCTGATTTTGAGTCGTAGCGCTTCGGGCACCGTGGAAGGCGGGGCCGCGGTATTGACCATGGAGCAGCGCTTGGCCGACGCGCAGTCGGTGCAGCTGCCTTATTTCATAGTGGCGGTGGTGTTGGTCGTGCTGGCCGTGATCATTGCTCGCTACAAGCTGCCGGATCTCGATGCTGCCGCACGCCGGCTGGACGCGCAGGAGCGCAAGCACCACTCGCTATGGAAACATCGCAATCTGTTGCTCGGCATCCCGGCCATTTTTATTTATTTGATTGCCGAAATTGGTGTCAGCAATCTGTTCATCAACTTCGTGTCGGCGCCCGAGATCGGCAACATGACGCATGCCGATGCGTCCAACTATCTGTTCCTGCTGTGGGGCGGAATGATGGTGGGGCGTTTCGCCGGTAGTCAGCTGATGCGCAAGTACTCTGCCGAAAGCGTGTTGGCGTGGGCCAGTATCGGTGCGTTCGTGGTGATGATGGTGACGGTGCTCGGCACCGGCAAGCTGGCGATGTGGAGCTTGATCTCGGTGGGCTTGTTCCACTCCATCATGTTCCCGACCATTTTCACGCTGGGCATTCGTGGTCTGGGGCCGCTGACCGAAGAAGGTTCGGGCCTGTTGATCATGGCGATCGCTGGCGGCGCACTGGTGGTAGTGCAGGGACGACTGGCCGACCTGTTCGGATTACAAGCGTCGTTCTTGCTGACGGCCGTTTGCGAGCTGTACGTGCTGTTCTACGCGTTGTGGGGCTGCAAGGTCACGTCTGCTGAGCCGGAGCAACACCTGTCAGCTCCCGCGCAGCGCTGAGGGTTCCGGGAAGCAACCACGGCGATTGAACCGGTTCCCATGCCGGTTCATGCTTGGCGCCCGCTAACAGGGGGGCTTCCGGCCATGATCGATCATCTGGGCATCTCGGTGCCTGACTTCGCCGCATCCAAGGCTTTTTATCTGGCGGCATTGGCACCGCTGGGCATCGGTGTGGTCATGAATGTGCCCAAGGAACAGAGCGGCCGGCCCAGCGACTTCACCGGGTTCGGTGCCGAGCAAAAGCCGTTTTTCTGGATCGGTCAGGGCGTGGCTCCGGACGGCATGCATTTGTGTTTTACGGCCAAGAGTCGCGCCGACGTAGATGCGTTCTACAAGGCTGCCATCGCAGCCGGCGCTCGCGACAATGGGCCGCCGGGCATTCGCGCGCACTACCATCCGAATTACTACGGCGCGTTCGTCGTCGACATCAACGGCGTCAATCTCGAAGCGGTGTGTCACAAGCCTGCTTGAGTGTCGGGCGGCTGGTGCCTATCGGGCACCGAGCGGTCCCGAGAACGCGCCGCACGGCTGAAAACCGGCTCTATAAGATGAACCGCTACACCATAAGCGGAGTCATCGATGAGTGGACGATGCAACGCCAGGGTTTGGGGAGCGCTGTGCGCCGTGCTTGCTGCTCAGGCAAGCGTGGCCGCGGATCAAGGCCCCGCCTATCGCGATATCGGCTTTACCGCGACCGAAGGGACGTGGATGAGTCTGGACGTGAGTCCCGACGGTAAGACCATCGCGTTCGATCTGCTCAACGACATCTATGTGATGCCGGCCGAGGGTGGCGCTGCCACCGCGATCCATTCCGGCCCGGCCGTCCAGCGCAGCCCGCAGTTCAGTCCTGACGGCAAGTCGCTGCTGTATCTCAGCGACGAGACCGGTGCGGACAACATCTGGATTTCCGCGCCTGATGGCTCGAACGCGCGCCGGATCAGTAAAGAAACGCTGGCCATGATTACCGGTCCCGCTTGGGCGCACGACGGCCGTTCCATCGTCGCCACCAAGACCAACGCCAGCGTGCACGACATGAAGAAGTCGGAGCTGCGTCGCTTCTCGCTCGACGGCGCGGCCGAACAGGTCGTGGTCGAGCAGCCCGAGAGTGGCAAGGACGTGCAAGAGCCGCGCTTGTCACTGGATGGGCGCTACGTTTATTACACCGAGCGCAAGGGCGGCGAACACTACGTCTACTTGAATACCGGGTTGAGCAACTTCGTGATCCGCCGGCGCGATCTGCAAACCGGCGAGACGGTCGATCTCATCTCCGGCTTCGGCAGTGCTACGACCCCGGAAGTTTCGCCGGACGGCAAGTCGGTGGCGTTCATTCGCCGCGTCGGCGCCAAGACGGTGTTGTTCCGCTTCGACGTCGCCACCAGCACTCAGCATCCCGTGTATCAGGAACTGGATCGCGACCTGCAGGCCGATTACATCCCGCAGGAACATTACTATCCTGCGTTCGGCTGGTTTCCGGACAATCGCAGCGTTGCCATCTGGGGCAAGGGCAAGTTGCTCAAGATCGATACCCAGACGGGCACTGCCACGCAGATTCCATTTCAAGCGCCGGCCAAGCATCGGATTCACAAAGCGCTGCGTACTCAGCTCGATCTCGCGCCTAGCCAAGTCGACGCGCGCATCTTCAGGCAGCTGACGGTTTCGCCGAGTGGTGAACTCGTGTTCCGAGCGCTCGGCAAATTGTGGCGTCAGGATCTAGCTGGCCAGCGTTCGCCGCAACGACTGACCAAGTCCACGCAGTCCGAGAACGATCCCGCCTGGTCGCCGGATGGGCGCCAGCTCGCGTTCATCGAGTGGGATGACGAGAAGGGTTCATCGTTGAAGCTGCGTGCCGCCAGCGGTGGCAAAGAAAAGATCGTCGCGACCAGTCGGGGTGTGATTCGTCAGCCGCAGTTCTCCAGTGATGGACGCCGCATCGCCTATCGAATCATGGAAGCCGACGGCGCCATGGGTGGTGCCGCGGATCGCGTTGGTATCTATGTGGTGAACTCGGACGGCACCAATGCAAAGTTCCTCACTGCCGGCACTGCGCTCGCGCAGTTCTCGGCCGACGGCAAGCGCGTCTATTTCTTCGGCGAGGCCGACTTCGCCGGTCGCAAGGCCGTGGTGTTGAACAGCATTGGCGTGGACGGCCAGGACACTCGCGAACATGCGTATGCCGAGACGGCCGACACTGGCGACTTTATGCTCAGCCCCGACGGGCAATGGCTGGCGTTCAAAGAGTTCAATCAGCTCTACGTGATGCCGTACAAAGAAAGTGACAAGTCGTTCGCCGTGACTGCTGTCGGCAACAGCGCTGCTCGACGCCTCACGACAGCAGGCGGCTTCGAATTGGTATGGACGCCGGACTCGGCAAAAGTGCTGTGGACCTTGGGTCGCGGTCTATATGTCACAGCGCCGCGCGATACTGGTGTGGTCGCGAAAGCGCAACGTGAACTTTCTTTGACTGCCAAGGGCGATGTCCCTGAAGGCACGGTCGCATTCATAAACGCGCGCATCCTGCCGATGACCGATAAAAACGTCATCGAGCGCGGCGCTGTGGTCGTCGAGGGCAATCGAATCAAAGCCGTCGGGCCGGCGAGCAGTGTCACCATTCCCAAGGGCGCAAAAGTCATCGATCTCGACGGCAAGACGCTGATGCCAGGCATGTTCGATGCGCACGGTCACATCGACTGTTGCTACATGACCGGGGTGACGCCGGTGAAGCGGCCGACTCACTACGCCGCGTTGGCTTATGGCGTGACGACTAACTTCGATCCCTACTCGAACGAGCTAACCAGCTACGAAGCCACCGAAATGACTCAGGCCGGCGAACTGGTCGGGCCGCGCTGGCTGAGCACCGGCTATGTGATTTACGGCCGCTCCGGCAAACCGGATCGTGTGTTCGATCCAATCACCAGTCTCGAAGATGCGCGCAACATCGTGCGTCGGAAGGTCGCTATCGGCGGCCATATTCTGAAGAGCTACAAGCTCACGACGCGCGAGCAGAAACAATGGCTGATACAAGCGGCGGCCGAGCAGGGGCTGATGGTCGATGCCGAAGGCGCCGGTCATTTCTACGACAACGTCAGCATGATTCTCGACGGCCACACCAACCTCGAGCACAACTTGCCGGTGGCGACGTACTACGACGACCTGCTGCAGTTATTCAAGGCGTCGAGCATGTCGAGCACACCGACATTGATCGTCACGTTCGGCGAGTTGTTCGGCGAGAACTATATCTATCAAAACCAGCAGCCGTGGAAGGAGAACAAGGTTCGCGCCTTCATTCCGGGCGTAAACAACGCGTACAACCCGATCACCGGTGCGGGTGAAGCGCCGTTGTATGTGCGTGGCATGCAGTCCATTCATTACGCCGACGAGCTGTACGATATTGGTTTCCGCTCGGTGGGCCGCTCGGTCAAGCGTCTCGATGACGCTGGCGTGACCATCAACGTTGGTTCGCACGGCCAGGCGTCCGGCATCGCTATCCATTGGGAAATGCAGCTGCTTGCCGAGGGCGGCATGTCGCCGATGCGAATCTTGCGTGCGGCGACCATCAACGGTGCGCACACCTACGGGCTGGATCATCAGCTCGGTTCCATCGAGCCGGGCAAGCTCGCCGACCTGATCGTGTTGGATCGCAATCCGCTCGCCGACATCCGCAACACCAATAGCGTGCGTTACACGATGGTGAACGGCCGGCTGTACGACGCGGAAAGTATGAACGAGATCGGCAACTACAATAAGCCGCGCACCAAGTTCTATTGGGAGCTCAGCGACCGCCGCGGCATCGATTGGAATGCCGCGTGGGGCGGCCACAGCCACTAGCTTTCTGCCGAACCCGAGCAGCTGCATTTTACGGAATCTGGCGACTCTAAATTGTGACGGCCTTTCTATGAAGGCCGTCGCTGTTCCTGGCGAATGTTCACGCTACTGTGCGCCGCTGAAGCGGAAGAGGCGCGTGCTTGAACCAGGAACAGTACGAAGCGCTGGTCGATCGGCTCGAACAGGAATCCGAGCAGCGGCCCGGCTGGTATCGCACCAAGCTCGGTGGCATGGCGCTGCTCGGCTATGGCTACATCGCCGGCATCCTGCTGTTGTTATGTGCCGCGCTGGTGCTGCTGGTAATGATGGTTGCGAAACGTTCTGCAACTGCCATTGCCGTCAAGCTCGGCCTGATTCTGGTGCCGCTGATCTGGGCCGTGATTCGAGCGATGACAGTCAAGCTCGAACCGCCGCAGGGCCGTGAGCTGCAACGGGCACAAGCGCCGGAGCTGTTCGCCTGCATCGATGAGGTTCGCGCCAAAGCCGGCGCGCCCGTGGCTCATAAAGTCCTCATCACCGACGAGTTCAACGCGGCGGTCGTTCAGCATCCGCGGCTCGGCATCTTCGGCTGGCCGCGTAATTACTTGATCCTGGGGCTGCCGCTCATGCAGGCGCTGGACCCGCAGGAATTTCGCTCGGTGCTGGCGCATGAGTTCGGTCATCTGTCCGGCGCGCACGGCAAGTTCGGTGCGTGGATCTATCGGCTACGCGCCGGCTGGGCGCGGCTCACGTACGCTTTGGAGCAGGACGACCATTGGGGCAAGTTCCTGTTCGTGCCGTTCTTCAAATGGTACGCGCCGGCGTTCGCTACGCTGTCTTTCGTGCAGGCTCGTCGTCAGGAATATGAAGCCGATCGGATGGCGGCGGTGGTATCCGGTGAGCGAATCGCCGCGGCAGCGTTGATTCGAGTCCATCTACAAAGCCGTTTCCTCAACGCCAGCTATTGGCGGCGCATTCTGCAGGAAGCCGACAACAAGGCTGAGCCAGATGCGCAACCGTTTGCAATGTTACGCACGGCCTTCGCCGAGCAACGACTGGACGATGGCGCCAGGAGTACGTTGGAAGCGGCGCTGAAGCGTCGCACGGGCTGTGACGATACTCATCCTTCGCTCAGCGATCGGTTGCGATCGTTGCAAATGCCCGCGCAGTTGCCGGCGCCGATCCAGACGAGTGCCGCCGAGTCTTTTCTGGGGCCGCTCTCCGATCAACTCTCCGGCGAGTTCGACACGCAGTGGCGGCAGAGCGTCGCGGCTTGGTGGCAGGGGCGACATCAGTATGCCACTGCCTCACGCACCAGGTTGGCGGCTCTCTCGAGCGTCGACGGGGAGCTATCGGTCGAGGACGCGTTCAATCGCGCTGAGCTTACGGAAGAATTGGGCGACGAAGCCGAGGCGCGAGCGCAACTCGAAACATTGGCGGCCCGCGCGCCCGATCATGCGCCCACACAGTTTGCGCTCGGTCGTCTGTTGCTGGGGAGCGATGATGAGTCGGGCATCGAGTTGCTGAGAAAAGCGATGCGGCTCGACAGCGGTGCCGAACAGACCGCGTGTGCGCTGATCGTCGATTACTTGCAGCGCCATGGCCGCAATGAAGAGGCGCGCGCTCACATCGATAATCTGCACGATGCCGGTGAACGAGATCACGCGGCTCGCAAAGAACGCGGTGAGGTTCGGATCAATGACAAGCTGTTGCCGCATGGTCTAGCGGCGGATCAACTGCAGGCGCTCAGCAAGCAGTTGCAGGCCTTCAGTGAATTGAAGCGTGTCTATCTGGCGCGCAAGCAAACGGTGCACTACCAACAGCATGCGCTGTATGTGCTGGCATTCGAACGACGCACGCGATTCTGGAAGTTCGAGTCCAGCGGAGCCTTGCAGGCACTCACGCACCGGCTCAGTGAGGAAGTCACGTTCCCCGGCGAGACCATCATCATTTCCGTCGACGCCGAAAACAAAGCGTTTCGCAAACGATTTCGCGCCGTGGCGGGCGCCGAGCTGCAGCTGCTGTCGTAGTTATTCCCTAGCTCAATCGTGGATAGTTCGCACACCCGGCCGTGCGACGCACTACAGCGAATGCCTACGCCGTATCAAGGTTTCTACTCGCCCGCATTCGGTCGATTCGCATGCAACTCAGGGACTGATCGCGGCGTTAATGAGCGCGATGTCGGGCGCGGCATCGATGCGGGAAATCATCTCTCGTTGTTACGAGAGGCCCCATAGAGAAATCAACGCGCCGTTGAGGAGATTCAGACATGCCGAACGAGCGTAACAATCCGGAAAATCGTAATCAGCAGGCGGGCGACGACGCCAACCGCAATCGTAATCAGCAACAACAGAACACCCCGGGCAAACCAGGTCAGCAGGGCGGCCAGCAGGGCCAGAACCAGGTGCGCCAGGATCAGCAAGGTGGCGGCTCGCAGTCGGGCCAGCATCGCCAGGAAAGCGATGTGCGTAATCAGCCCGGTCAGCAGCCCGGCCAATCCGGCAACATGCGTACGCCGCAGCAGGGTGGCGAGAACCGCACCGGCCAGCAGGACAAGGATCGCGATCGCAAGAGTTGAGTGACTTGGCCTGACTTGACGGGCCCTTTGATGGAGTTGCTGTAGCGAAGGGATTCGAACGCCGACCGGGCATTCCAGCCCGGCCGGCTTTTTATTTGCGCGCGGTTCGTGTGCTAGAGTGCGCCGCAGTTGCCAAGGATGTGCCAAACAGCAACTGCTTACTACAATGCCAAAATCAACCAGCAAGCCGTTACCGCCGCTCGACGAACGTATTTCTTTTCTTATTCATCGCATCAGCGCGCGGGTGTTCTTGATCTGTAATCCTTATTTCCGGGATTACGGCATCGATCTGCACAACTCGCGGATGCTGGTGATCCTGATGGAAGACGAGGAAGCGCGGGTCGGCGATTTAGTCAGCCGCATGGTGTTGCCGCAGTCGACCATCTCCCACCAGATCCGTCAGCTGGAACAGCGTGGCTTGGTGAAGCGCAAACGGGCCGAGGACGACAGTCGCTCGGTGACCGTATCGCTGACCAAAAAGGGTCGAGAAGTCGCACAGATGTGTAACAGCCTCAGCACCGACGTCTATCAGGCGATGGTGGAGGGCATGTCACAGACCGAGTTGAAGCAGCTACGACAACAGCTGCGGGATATTTTCGAGCGCTTGGACGCGTTCGACTCGGCGCAGCGCCGCCTGGCGGACCAGGCGGAGCAATGAGCTCGAGCCTGGCTTAGAGGTCGTAATCCAGCACCCAGCGGTCGGACACCAACGCGCCGACCACCTGCTTCACCGGCACGTGCACCGGATGATCGGCGTAGGCCACCAGCGCCGTCCGATCCTCGAACTCGCTGTACAAGCCGATATCCACCGGCGAGCCTTCGGCGAAGTTCAACCCCACCTCCAGTCCCAGCAGGCCCGGAATCTTACCGCGCATGCTCTCCAGCTCTTGCTTGACGCGAGCGGCGTCGGCCTTGTTCTTGAGTCGCCACAAAACGATGTGCTTGACCATCTCGAAGTCCCCGTGTCGTTGCAGTGTCGTCAGCAAATCCAGGGCGCGATAGTACCGTAGCCCGGGCCGCCAAAATAAATACATCGAAATCAATATAAATTCGGGTATGCTGCCGGCGAACCGCTGCAGGGGGTGACGATGAGCAGTGAGGTGGCACGGCTGTTACAGCCGATCCAGCTGGGTACGCTGTCGCTGCGTAATCGCGTAGTGATGGCGCCGATGACGCGCGAGCGTTCGCCCGGCGGTATTCCCGGGCCGGATGTGGTTGCGTACTACCGGCGGCGAGCGGCAGGCGGCGTTGCCATGATCATCACCGAAGGCACGGCGCCCGATGAGATCGGCGCGTTCGGTGCTGCGATTCCCCGCCTCAATAACGACTCCGCAGCGGCTTGGCGGAGCATCGTGCAAGCGGTGCATGAAGAGGGCGCGTGTCTGGTGCCGCAGTTGTGGCACGTCGGTGCGTTCGAGCCCTCGTTGGTCGGCATGACCGACACGCTCCGTGCATCGTCACGCGTGAGTCCGTCCGGGCTCGCCGCCACCAATCACCCAATGGGGCGTGCAATGCTCCAGGCCGATATCGATGCGGCCATCGACGCGTTCGCTTCGTCCGCCGCTTTGGCACAGCGTTTGGGATGCGACGGTGTCGAAATCCACGGCGCGCACGGCTATCTACTCGATCAATTCTTCTGGTCCGCGACCAACCGGCGTGACGATCATTATGGCGGTGGCTTGCAAGAGCGCGGCCGCTTCGCTGTGGAGTTGGTGCAAGAGTGTCGACGCCGCGTCGGCGCGTCGTTCCCCATCATGCTGCGGTTCTCGCAATGGAAGCAGCTGGACTACGAAGCGAAGTTGTTCGCTTCGCCGGCCGAGCTCGAGGAGTTTTTGCGACCGCTGGTCGATGCCGGCGTCGACCTGTTCCATTGCTCCACACGTCGCTTCTGGGATCCGGCCTTCGCCGACAGCGACCTGACGCTGGCGGGCTGGACTCGCAAGCTATCGGGTCGGCCCACCATCGCAGTCGGTTCAGTGACCTTGGGCAACGATTTCAAATCGGCCCAAGGCAAGCAGTTTGCCGCCATCGATCAAGATGCCATCGAGCGACTGAATGCATTTCTCGACCGCGGTGAGTTCGACCTGGTCGCGGTGGGGCGTGCGCTATTGGCGAATCCCGATTGGGTGCGAACCGTGGCCGAGCAAGGCGCGAATGCACTGCGGCCCTTCTCCCGAGACATGCTCGACAACTTTCACTGAGGCGGGTCATCGCATGGGCATGCTCGAAGGCAAAGTCATTCTGGTCAGCGGTGCGAGTGCCGGCATCGGTCGCGCCGCCGTTCAGTTGTTCGCGCGTGAGGGAGCGAAAGTCATCGCAACGGCGCGGCGCGAGGCGGAGGGGCGAGCAGCAATCGCCAGTGCTGGCAGCGACGCTCGCTTCAAGGCTGCCGATCTGCGCGATCCAGCCAGCATCGATGCGTTATTCCGCTATATCGAAAGCGAGTTCGGCCGGCTCGACGGTGCGTTCAACAACGCGGCCATGACTCAGGATTGCGTGCCGTTGGTGGATACGCCGCTCGAGCTGTATCAACAGGTGTTCGATACCAACGTGCGTTCGATCTTCCTGTGCCTACAGCACGAGTTGCGAATCATGCAGCGACAGGGCGCGGGCGCTGTCGTCAACACGTCGTCTATCGCTGGTGTGCGTGGCTTTCCTGGGCTGTCCATGTACAGCGCGAGCAAGCACGCCGTCATCGGCATGACCAAGTCGGCGGCGCTCGATGCCGCTGCATTCGGCGTGCGCGTGAACTGCATCTGCCCTGGCACGACACGCACCGAGATGATGGAAATTCAAATGCGCACGCGGCCCGGAGGTGAACAGGAAACCCTGAAAGGGATTCCGCTGGGTCGTGTCTCTTCGCCCGAGGAACAAGCGGAAACGGCTGCCTGGCTGCTATCGGATCGCGCCAGCTTTGTTACTGGAGAACAGCTCATCGTCGATGGTGGCCGGACGGTGCGTTGATCGGAGTGCTCATGATTCGTCCCAAGTTGATGTATCTGGCTCGTCGTAATCCCTCACTGACTGCTCAACAATTCACTCCACGATGGCGCCAGCACGGCGCGCTCGGCATGAGCATGCCGCGTTGGAAAAACATCTGGCGTTACGTTCATTGCGACGTCTTGTCCGAATCGGGCAACGATTACGACGGCGTCGGCATCGTCTGGCACAAGTCGCCGGAAACGCGGCGCGCGCATCGCGAAGACACCAGCTCGCAGGCGACCATGGAAGCCGATGAGCTGCAAACCTTCGATCAGCTGGTCGTCAAATTCTGTGCATTGATGGCGGAGCGCACGGTGTTGGAGCCGGCGAACACGGCCAAAGCCAAGCTGATTCGTTTTGCTCGCGCTGAAGGTGTGGTTCCCGCTGAGTTGACCAAAGATTCCGCTGCTCACGCTGAACGATTGCTCAGTGGCTCGCTCGGCAAAAGTCTGCGCGGTGTCGTGCAAAACCATGCACAGCCCAGTGAATCCGGGCGGCCCTGGGGATTGCCCTACGAGTACATCGAAGAGCTGTGGTTCGACAGCGTGCAAGAAGCGGCCGACGCGCGCACGGCACTACGAGGAGTAGTACCTAGTGCATGCAGCGGCTTCGAGCCGATAGCGGTTCTCACCAACGAAGTCGTGCTGTACCAAGTCAGCGAGGCCGCTGCTACGTCAGCTATTTGACGAAGCATCGGCTGGTCGCGGGCCTGGGTAAATTTATATCGAAATCGATTGAAATGCTCTGGGGCCGACGGTATAAAGGTTGCGCTATCGCGGAGTGCTCCGCGACCACTACAAGCGGATCGATCTTAAGTCGGTCCCAAGCATGATTTCGGGGGTGAGCTTGAGCAATGTCACTCTAATTACGGGGTGCAACGTCATCGACGGCAGCGGCTCCGCACCTTTCGCCGCGGACGTGCTGATCGAAGGCTCACGCATCACCGCCGTCGGGGCAGCAGCCGGTACTCGCGCCGCTAGCCTGCAAAACGTTCACAAACTCGCGGCGCCGGGCATGACTTTGATGCCTGGGTTGATCGACGCACATTGTCACGTGACGTTCGATGCGCCGATCTCCAACGACGAATTGTTTTTCCACCGGCGTCATGGTCTGTCGGCAATCATTGCCGCCACCGATGTGCGCCGGCTTTTATATGCCGGCGTGACTGGGTTCTTCGACGCGGATTCAATCTTCGAAATCGGTATCGATCTACGCGACGCCATTGAAACGGGCGTCATCGAAGGGCCGCGCATGGCGACCGGCGGCTATGCGTTGATGACATCGGTCGGCGGCACCGGCGGTCGCTTGATTCCGGATGAAGGCATTCGCGCCTACGCCGTGGTCACGCGCACTCGTGACGAAATCGTCACTGAAGTGCGTCGGCAGATCAAAAACGGCGTCGACTGGATCAAAGTGCATGTCACCGGTCTGGTGCCTCGTCAGCGCGCTCGAGGCGAACTCACTGTTTGGACTTACGATGAGCTTCGCGCGGTCTGCGATACAGCGCACGCGTTAGGCATTCCTGTCGTCGGTCATTGCCGGAATGCCAGCAGCACGCGCGATGCCGTCAAAGCCGGCTTCGACATGATCCTGCACGGCACGTACATGGACGACGAAGCTATCGAAGCTGTCTGCGAACGCAAAGTGCCGGTGGTGCCGACGTTCACCTTCCAGGCGAACCTTGCTGAGTATGGTCAGGCTGTTGGCGCCGATCCCAACCTACAGGAAATGTTCCGCCGCGAGATTGCGGAAAGCGCAGAAACGCTGCAGCAGTTGCATGCGGCCGGCGTGCCGATTCTGTGCGGCACCGAGGGCGGTTTCTCGCTGACACCGCTGGGCGATTGGAACTATCGCGAGTTGGAAGTGTTCGTTCGCGATTTGGGCTTCACGCCGCTGCAGGCGATTCGCGCTGCGACCTTCGATGCCGCCCGAGCTCTGCGCATGGAAGGCAAGGTCGGCTTGATTGCAGCCGATCAGCTTGCCGACATCATCATCATCGACGGCGATCCTTCCAAGGATGTGACCGTGCTCGGCGATCGAGCGCGCCTCAAACACGTCATCGCCGACGGCCGCTTCATCGATCTGCAGCGTCCCATCCCGCCACGCAAGCCCATTAACGGCTGGCGTACCAGCAATTATTCCAAGGCCATTCTGACTCGCGAACTGGCCATGCGTTCCAGGAACTCCAACTGATGAGCACCATCACCGTCACCGGCTACAAGGAAGCGCAACAGACCTTGTCGCTGCCGGATCTGACCCAGGCCTTGTACGACGAAGGCGCGGCACTCATGTCCGACGTGCTCGTCAATCTGCACGGCGAGGATCACAAGTCGCGGCGCGCGTTGGAAATGAAAGTGTTTCGTCGCGACTTCTTTTCATACTACGAAAAGGAAGTGTTGCCGCCGGTGGTGGAAGAGACGCTCCGGCAGTTCGTCGCCGAGGGCAAGGGCGACGTGGTGGAGATCGGCTATCGGGCCATGATCGGCCTGACTGCGGATTTCGCTGGCATTGATCGGCTGCAGCGCACGTCCGAAGAAACGGCGGATCTGGTCAGGCTGTTGCGCGTCTTCGGGAATGCCGCGACGGTCGGTCAGTTCAAAGGCACGCCCCAAGAGACCGAAGAGCTGAAACAGCTCATCGTCGACGGCATGCGAGAGTTCGACGAGCGATTCTTCGGCCCGTCGGTGGCTCGGCGCGAGGCGTTGCTCGCCAAGTTCAAGAATGGCGAGATCGGCGAGGACGCGTTGCCGAGAGACATTCTGACTCTGTTGCTGCGTAATGAACTCAACTTGGAGCTGCCGCGCGAGCGCATCCTGCGAGAGACGGCGTTCTACTTCCTGGCGGGCGCGCACACCTCCATCCATTCGTTGTCGCACGCCATGCACGAGATCTTCACGCTGTGCGAGCGCAATCCGGCCGAGCGCGAGCGGCTCGAAAAGGACGTGCTGTTCTTGCAGCGCTGTGTGCATGAGAGCTTCCGGCTGCATCCGTCGAGCCCGGTGTCCAAGCGCAAGGCTGTGTGCCCCATGTCGCTGCCGACGGGCGACGCGGCAACCACCAGCGACACCATCGTCATCGATCTGTATCAGGCCAACCGGCAGACCGAAGTGTTCGGCGAGGACGCGAAGTCGTTCAATCCTTACCGCACCAAGATTCCGTCGCGCATGCCTTACGGCATCACCTTCGGCGTCGGTGTGCACACTTGCTTGGGCAAGAATCTGGCGGCGGGCGATCTGCCGACGCCCAACACCGATCCGGAAACGCATCAGCTGGGCACGGTGACATTGCTGGCTCGTGCGTTCCTGGCCCACGGCGCGCGACCTGACCCGAGCCAGAAAGCCGAGCAGGATTTGTCCACCGAGCGTGAGACCTGGCTGAGCTATCCCATCGTGTTCGCCAAATGAAAGAACATCACGTCAGCTCCTATGCCGGCGCCGTCGAAGCGCTGCGCCACCCGCAAATGGTCCAGGCGTTGTATGACGCCGGTGCGGTGATCATGCACAAGACGCTGCTCACGCTGGATGGCGAAGAGCATCGCGTGCGTCGGCTGCTCGAGAATCGAGTGTTCCGCAAAGAGTTCCTCGCATACTACGAGCGCGAGGTGTTTCCGGCGACGCTCACTGCCACGCTGGCGCCGTATCTGAAAGCGGGTCGCATGGATCTGATCGACTTCGGTCGACGCGTGACCATGAATTTGACCGCTGACTTCGCCGGCATCGATCGCCCCGAAGGCACGGCCGAAGAGACCGACGTGATGTTCGAGTTGGTCAAGATTTTCAGCGAAGGCGCGACGCTGGTGCATTCCAAGCGCGTGAAGACCGAAGTGGAAGCTGAAGTGCGTGAGGCCTTGAAGGTGCTCGACGCTCGCTTCTTGCAGCCGTCGATCCGTCGTCGCCAGGAACTGATTGCCCGGTTCGCTCGCGGTGAGATCACAGAAGATGATTTGCCGCGAGACATTCTTACCGTGTTGCTACGGAACGAAGATCGAGTCGAACTGCCGCCCGATGTGCTGTTGCGAGAGATGGCGTTCTATCTGCAGGCCGGTTCGCACAGCACTTCAAACTCGACCACGCACGCCTTGCATGAAGTTTTCCTGTGGTGCGAGCAGCATCCCGCGGACTGGCAGCGAGTCGAGCAGGACCGCTTGTTCCTGCAGCGTTGCGTGCACGAAAGCCTGCGGTTGCATCCGGCCAGCCCGGTGGCGTGGCGGCGACCGAGCTGTCCGTTCTCCATGCAGAGCGGCGATGCGCTCACTGAGAAAGATCGAGTCGTCATCGATCTGTCCTCGGCCAATCGCGATCCGGCGATCTTCGGTGCCGACGCCGATGAGTTCAATCCGTCGCGTGCCATTCCACGCGGCCACTTTCCGTTCGGGCTCACCTTCAGCTCCGGAGTGCATACCTGTCTCGGTCGCGACCTGGATGGCGGCGTGGTCTCCAAGCCCGACACCGATCCGGCCAAGCATCAGTACGGTTTGATCTCACTGCTGATCGGTGCGCTGTTGGATGCCGGCGTGCGTCCGGATCCCAACGAGCCGCCGACGCCCGATATTCATACTCAACGTCCGAACTGGGGTCGTTACCCCGTGGTGTTCACGCGATGAAAACGATGATTGTCACTGGCGCCGGCGGTGGGCTCGGCGAACAGATTGCCTTGCGTGCCAGCCAAGCGGGTTATCGCGTCGGCCTGGTCGATGTGGATGAGCAGAAGGTGCAGGCTGCGGCGGCTCGTATTGGCGGCAACGCGGTGGGTTTCCGTGCCGACGCCAGCAGCGAGTCCGACATCGAAGCTGTGCTCGATCAATTCGGCGACGTGCCGGATGTGCTGGTCAACAACGCAGGTATCGTGCGCTTCGGGCCGTTGCTCGAGCAGTCCGCTGAAGCGTTTCGCAAAGTGGTCGATGTGAACCTGGTCGGCTGTTTCATCGCCGCCAAGGCTGTGGCCAAGCGCATGGTGAAGCGTGGCAGCGGCGCGATCATCAACATCACTTCGATCAATGCCGTGCATCCGGGCCCAGGCGCCGGCGCGTATCCGGCCAGCAAGGCCGCCGTCGCGTCGCTCACTCAGCACATGTCGTTGGAGTGGGGCCCGCAAGGCCTGCGAGTCAATGCAATCGCGCCGGGCTTCATCGACGCCGGCATGTCGGCACCGATCTATGCCGATCCCAAAGTACGCAAGCTGCGAGGGGGCGCGGTGCCTCAGCGCCGGCTCGGCGTCGCCGATGACATTGCGAATGCAGCGCTGTTCCTGGCTTCAGAGCAGGCGGGCTACATCAACGGTCACGAGTTGGTGGTCGACGGCGGTGTCGTCAACAGCGTGCTGTTGCAACTGCCGAGAGACTAGCCTGCGTGGTCCAGCCCATTCGACCCGTCCCGATCAGGCATGTCGTGGTGACCGGCGGCATCTATCACGACTTTGCCGGCACGGCAGCAGCGTTTGCGAAGGTCATCGAACCTCTAGGGGTACAGACGACGATTGTCACTGACGCTGAAGCTGCGTTGAGCAGTGTCGACGTGAGCACCTGCGATCTGCTGACCATCGACGCGCTGTTGTTCACGATGACTCAGCACGACAAGTACGCGCCACTGCGCGAGCAGTATGCGTTCGAGTTGTCAGCGCGCGGGCGAGACAACTTGGAACGCTATGTGCGGGAGGGCGGATCGCTGCTTGGGCTGCACACTGCGAGCATTTGTTTCGACGGCTGGGCCAACTGGGCCAACATCCTGGGTGCCGGGTGGGTCTGGGGACAGTCGTCGCATCCGCCCGCCGGTGCAGTTCAAGTGAAGCGCATGGTCGACGGTGATGACATCGTCGCCGACGCGCCGCCGTTCGAAGTGTTTGACGAAGTGTATCGAGGACTGCAGCTCGCGCCGGGCGTACAGCCGCTTCTGCAAGCACGCGCTGCCAGCGACAGCGAGTTTTATCCGGTGATGTGGCGCCATCGTTACGGCGAAGGGCGAGTGATTTACGACGCGCTCGGGCACGGTCCAGACTGCATCACCGAACCGACCCATCTAAGTATTCTAAAACGAGCCGTGCAGTGGCTGATCGAGCCGGCACTGGCCAAGCAACAGTACAGGGGAAACACGGCCCATGCGTGATATCGCAGGCATGTCGGTGTTGATCACCGGCGG
>NZ_JAEUPY010000232.1 GCF_016790065.1 Steroidobacter sp. | reverse complement strand
CTGATTCTGGTCGGTCAATAATCGTTCCCGAACGGGTAAGCCTTGCCAAGGCCTGCCCAGCACTGCATTCTCGCCAAAAAACACGCATGACAGTGTTTACCAGCGGGGGCTGCGGAGACTGCGATGTTGACGACCGAGTTGCGAGCGAATGCCAGCCCAACCCATGGATGTGCCGGGACGGTGAACGAAGGGCTGGGAGCTGTGCAGCGGGCCATCGACCTGGAAGGGCTGTGGCAAAGCAGCTTGCAGCTGGTGCAGACCAGTTTGCATCATCATTCCTGCAGTCTGATGCTGGGCATCGATGACTATCAGCCGGTGGCCGCGCGCCATCATGTGCAGACTGCGCTTCAGCCCGGCTATGTGCCCGCTACCAGCCTGACCGTGTCGCGGCCGTTCCTGGCCAGCCATCCGAAAATTCAGCTCTATACGTTTTCGCAAATCGCTTCCGAAGATCCGCACGCCCACGCCCGCCGTTTGGCGCAAGAGGCGGGCTCGGACGAGTGGTGCGAATTCGTGCATCTGGCGTTCTGGAATGAAACCGTGCCGCAAGCGGTGTTCAGTATCCGGCGCAGCTCGCGGCAGGCGCAGTTCACCGCCGATGAGCTCAGCTTCTTGGAACAGATCTATCCAGCCATCGACGCCGGCTTGTACCGTTTGCGCGCCTTGGAAAAAGAGCGTTTCAGGTCGTTCGCTTATGAGCAGGCCTTGCAGCGTTCGGCGGCCCCAACTTTGTTGACCGATGCACGCGGCAACGTACTGTTCGCCACGCCGGATGGTCGTCGCTTGTCGGCGCGTTGGGCTCAGGCGTTGGGTGTGCCGCTGGATGCGGATGAGCTGTCCGCCGATCTGATGCGTGTCATCAAGGCGCGTCGCTTTGCGGAGCCCGACGAGGCGGCGCAAACGCTGCGCCATCCTATGGATGCGAACTTGTCCGTCACGCTCGACTCGAGCTGGTTCGGCTCGGGCCTGCAGCTGCAGCCGTGCTATCTGTTGCAGTTCGCTGCCGCGGACGAGCGTCCGGCGGCCCGTGAGCGCGCCAGCGAAGTTCTGAATCAGCTTTCGCCGAGCGAGCGTAAGGTGGCGTTGCTGGTGGCCGAAGGGCTGCGCAACGAACAGATCGCGCAGCACTTGTCGCGCTCTCGCCGGACCATCGAGTCGCAGCTCAATGCCATTTTCGGCAAGCTCGGCCTGGTGTGCCGCGCGCAGCTGGTCAAAGCCCTGTCCTGATTCCAGCGCTTGCACTCAGCGCTGCCGGCTGTTTCGGCCCGCGGCGCTTTGGGTGTTTTCTTTGATGTTCGCTTGCTCGGGCCGGGACCAGAATCGGTCGAATGTGCCCGTGCCGGGTGCTTCCCCAAAGGTTGACTCATGATGTGGCGTTCCCAGCGGCGATGGCTGTTCGCTTTGGTATTGGTCTTTGCTGGGGCCGCGGCCCAGGCATTCGACGCAGGTCAGATATACGGCTACCTGCAGCGCTTGCAGACCGATTCGGGCGCGCCGGGCGTGTCCGCCGCGGTGGCGGTCAACGGTGAGATCGTATTCTCGGGCGGCTACGGCATCGCCGATCTGCAAAGTGGCATGCCGCAGAACGGCCGCAGCGTTCATAACATCGGCTCCATTTCCAAGACTCAGGCCGTGGTCGCGGTCATGCAGCTGGTGGAGCGGGGCAAGCTCGACCTGGATGCGCCGGTACAAACCTGGGCGCCGTGGTTTCCCAAGAAACAAAAGCCCATCACGCTGCGGATGGTGCTGACTCACACTTCCGGCATTCGTCATTACAAGGACGGCGAATTCGGCCCGGCCGAAGTGCTGTCGTTCCGTCAGTACGACAACATCGAAGAATCCACCCGCTTCTGGCGCGACGATCCGCTGATGTTCGAGCCCGGCAAATATTGGATGTACTCCTCGTTTGCCACCAACCTGTTGCATGCCGTGGTCGAAGCGGCCAGCGGCCAGGGCTTCGAAGACTACTTGCGTAAGAATGTCTGGCAGCCGGCCGGCATGGTCGACACCCAGTTCGACGTCCCGGCGCGCATCGTGGCTCGTCGCGGCAAGGGTTACGAGCTGAACCGCAAGAGCGGTCAGTGGGAGAACGCGCAGGACGAGAACGTCAGTTACAAATATGCCGGCGGCGGCATGATCTCCACTGATGAAGACCTGCTGCGCTTCGCCAGCGCGTTGAATGCCGGCAAATTGTTGAATGCGAAGTCGCTGGCCGAGATGTATCGCTTGCAGCTCGCGCCGGACATTCAGACTCCGCCTGAAGAGGGCAAGAGCCAACGTAAGCCGTCGCCATCGCGTGGTTTGAGCCAAGCGCTGATCTGGCGAGTCGGTAAAGATGCGTCAGGCCGTGCGTATGCTGGGCACTCGGGCGCCGTGAAGGGCACCGGCAGCATGCTGCTCAACTACCGGGACCAGAACGTGGTGGTGGCCCTGCACATCAATGGCGACAGCGGCAAGGTCAGTGTCGAGTCCGCGGCGGACGCGCTGGCGCAAATGTTTCTTCCTGCGGGCGCGCAAGTCTCGCAAGCCAATCGCTTCGATGTGCTGATCAAAGGCGGCACCATCGTCGACGGCAGCGGCAAGGCGCGCTTCAAGGCTGACTTGGGTATCACCGGCGACACCATCGTCGCGGTCGGCGATTTGTCCGGTGCCGGCGCGGCTCGCACCATCGACGCCGCTGGCAAGATCGTGACGCCGGGTTTCATCGACCTGCACGCTCACACGGCCGACGTGGACGATGGCTTGCTGTCCAAGGATCCTCGCCGCCGGGCTGCACAGAACTATGTGGCGCAGGGTGTGACTACGACGCTATCCAATCCTGACGGCTATCAGGCGCACACCGCCGACGACAAGGTCATTCCGTTATACGAACAACGCCAGGCGCTGGCGGCTGCGGGCATCGGCATCAATGTCGCGCTGACCAACGGTCACAACGCGCTGCGCGAGCAGGTGATGACGGGCGATATGAAGCGCCCGGCCAACGCCGCGGAAATTCGCCAGATGCAGGAAATCCTGCGGCAGGACATGGCGTCGCAAGGCTCGTTCGGTTTGTCGTTGGGCGTCGAATATTTCAGCGCGCGCTATTCCGATCTGAACGAGGAAGTGGAGCTGGCGCGAGTCGCCGCCGAATACAACGGCATTTTCATTCCTCACTTGCGCAGCCAGGGCATTTCGCCGATGTGGTATCGCCCGAGCATCGATGGCGACTCGCCGCCGACCTTGGACGATTCGATTGCTGAAACCTTGGCGGTCGCCGAACAGACCGGCGTCACCGCAGTGTTCACACATATGAAGGCATGGGGGCCGGGCTATCGCGGCCAGGCGCAGAAGATCGTGGATCGGTTGCAGGCCGCGCGCGATCGCGGTTCGAAGATTTATATGGACATCTATCCCTACGACAGCAGCGGTTCGGACGGCACGTTCGTGGCGCTGCCCGACTGGGCCATCAGCAGCGGCCAGCGGCCGAAACAAGGTGAGAAGGCCGACTACGCGGCGACGCTGACGGAAACGTTGAAGAAGGCCGATGCCAAGCGTCGCAACGATCTGGCGCGCGACGTCAAACATCAGCTCGCATTGAAGGGCGGACCGGAGAACGTGCGTATCCTCGAATATCCCAACGCCAAGTACGTGGGCAAGAGCTACGCCGAGCTGATGAAGATGCGCAAGCTCGACGAGGTCGCGCTGGCCATTGCGCTCCAGAAGGAAGGCAATCCGAGCTGGCGCGGCGGCGCCAAGATGCGTTCTTTCAGCATGGCTGAAGAAGACATCGCGGCGTTCTACAAGCCGGATTGGGCGGCGACGTCGACCGACGGTTGGGTGGTGCTGCCGGAAGAAGCGGTGGGCGACAAGAAGTACGAGAACACCAATCGGCGTTGCTTCGGCAGCTATCCGCGTCGCCTGGCCTATTACTCGCAGCAGCTCGGTGTCGACACGCTGGAGCACGCTGTGCGCTCGGCCAGCGGCCTGCCGGCAGAGATTCTGCGCATTCAGGATCGCGGCCGCATCGCTGCCGGCATGAAGGCCGACGTGGTGGTGCTGGACCTGGCCACGCTCAAGGACAACACCACGTTCCTGGAACCCAACGAGTATCCCAGCGGCATCGATCATGTGCTGGTGAACGGCCGTGCGGCCGTGGATGGCGGCAAGCGCACTCTGACGCTGTCGGGCCGCGTGCTGTCGGCGTCGCCGCGCACCTGAGGCTACCGGGTTGGCGGTACACTGTCGGCCTTTGCCGGCCAGTGTACCGCCCGCCATGAATTCGCCGTTCCTAGACACCGCCCTTGAAGCCGCCCGCGCGGCTGCCGAAGTCATCCGCCGCTACTATCAGCGCAATCTGCAGGTCACCATCAAGGCCGATAAATCGCCGGTGACCGACGCCGATGTCGAGACCGAGAAGGTCATCCGCGGCATCATCAGCTCCCGCTTCCCCTCGCATGGCTTCTACGGCGAAGAAACCGGCCAGAGCGCCATCGACGCCGAGTACCTGTGGCTGGTCGATCCCATCGACGGCACCAAAGCGTTCGTGCGCGAATATCCGTTCTTCTCGACTCAGATCGCGCTCATGCATCGGGGTCAGCTGATCGTCGGCGTGTCGTCCGCGCCGGTGTACGGCGAACTCGCCTGGGCCGAGATCGGCAAGGGTGCGTGGTTGAACGACAAGCCGCTCAAGGTGAGCGACATCGATTCGGTGGAGCTGGGCGCGATTTCCGCCGGCAATCTCAAGACGTTGGCGAGCGGACCGAAGTGGGATCGTTTCGGCAAGCTGGTGGCCCGAGCGCATCGCATCCGTGGCTACGGTGACTTTTTGCACTATCACTTGCTGGCGGCCGGCAAGATCGATGTGGTGATCGAGTCGGACGTGAACATCCTGGACATCGCCGCCTGCTCGGTAATCGTCACCGCGGCCGGTGGCACATTCACCGATCTCGATGGCAAGGCGTTGACGTTGGAGACCACGTCGGTGCTGGCGAGCAACGGTAAGTTGCAGTCGACCGTGCTCGGCGCCCTGAGCTGATTTTTCCTCGCCTGAGCGGTTACTGCTTCGACCAGCGAATTTCCGCCGCGGTCATCGGACCGATCAGCACTTGTCGTAACGACTCCGGCGTTTCGGATTCGGTCGCCGATTGTGGAATGCGACCGCCCATCAGTTCGGCGCTGGTTTGCGGCAGCAGCGGCTGCTTGCTCGGATCCGCATAGCCAATCGGGTGCAGCGGTTGGCTGGTGCGTGGATCGTATTTATCGCTCGCACCCAACGTATGTAACAACTCGTGCGCGGTGATGACGTCGTTCGAGCCGATCATGGAGCGCTCGGCGAATACATTCACCACGCCATACAACCCTTTCTGCATGCCGACGGAATGACTCAGCGTCGGTGTCAGTGCTGGGTTGTGATACACGACGAACAACTTCACATCCGGCGCGCCGGGTGGGTCGGGCGTCTGCCATGCCCAGTAACGCATCCGCAGGCTCCACCAGACCACGCCTAACATGTTCGCGTTTCTGGCCAGGGCCGGAGGCTGGCTGTGTAACTGCGGTGCCGCTCGGAAGCGCACGGGGCGTTCCAGGGTCAGGCCCCAGTGGCGTGCTTCCTGGTCGAAGAATTTTTCCAAGTTCTCGAAACGATCGGCTTGCAGGCCGGCGATGAACTGATCGGCTTCGGCGCTGCCGTCGCCGTTGATCGGATATACCGCGACGCGTAATGGGGTGTTCCAGTCGGTGGAATAAACGCGGTCGAAATAGGCGTTCAGCGCGACGATCAGCAGGATCAGCAACAGCACCAGGATGCGGAGATTGCGCCACATGCTGGCGACCTTACCCGGTGTGCCAGCCCGCCGCAGCGGGCGGACGTCTCAGTTCCCCGATTCCACTCTCAAATCGGTGAGCTCGCCATTGTCGGCGCTGTAGCAGACGGTCATCGGTTGGCAACAAACGGAACAGTCCTCGATGTATTCCTGCGATTCCACGGACAGGTCCAGGAACAGAGTGATGACTTCGCCGCAATGAGGGCAAGTGGTTTCAGCGGTGGTTTCGAGCATGGTGCTACAGCCAGAAGGCCCTTTTGATCCAGTCGATTTCGTGTTCGGCTTTGCCGGCCGTGATTGCGATGACGTCGAAACGCGCAGGGTGGCGGCGGAGTTCGGGCTTTTTCATCAGCAGATGCTCGGTGGCTAGCGCCAGGCGCTTTTGTTTCCTCCAATCGATCGAAGCGGCGGGGCCGCCGTAGTCTTTGCTGGACCGATAGCGGACTTCGACGATGACCAGCGTGTTGCCATCCATCATGACCAGGTCGAGCTCACCCATTTTGCAACGATAATTGCGAATCAGGAGTTTCAAGCCGTGCTGTTGCAGATGGCGCAGCGCCAGCTCCTCGCCCAGCAAGCCAATGGCTTTGCGCTCGCGATCGTCCATGATCGTCTCCGTAGCTCGTCATTCCCAACGTGGCAGGCATGACCTCATGCCCGGCGGCGAGCTTGGCATGGCGCCGGCGGAGATTGTTCGCGATTATTTGTGTATTCGTGCGCGGTGGCGGGGGTTACCTCGCCGCCGTTGCGGCTGTGCCTAGCGGCAGGGCGCGGCCGCCGGAAACTTTAGCCCAGTCGAGTTCGCGTTTGACGTGGCCTTTGTCGTCGATGGACAGCAGGCCGGTCATGCCGGGGATGGCGTGTTGGCTGCCGAACTGGCCGGCTTTCAACAACGGCACGATGCGGCACGCATCGAAGCCGAAGGCGTACAAGCGACCACGGCCGCGAGCGCGAACGGGCCAGTGACGACTAAGCGCAGTGCGCAGTTGAGTGGAAGCAGCATCGGGAGAAATGACCCAAGGCATATCCGGGAAGATCACGCCTTCGAGATCGTTATTCGCCTGCGAATCCGGCTCGAAAATATCCGACGTGGCATACACCGGCAGATCTTCGGAAAGATGAAAGCTCAATCCCGGACGCAGCGACCGACCTTGCACCGGCTGTGCGCCGATGAAAACAAACTGCGCATCGCCACGCCGGCGGGGCTCAAATTCGAATCGCTGACCAAGCGTCGCTGATAACGCATTGGCGCGAGCGCGACTCTCGTTGATCAACAGCAACTCAGTAATGGGCTGCGAATAATCCCGCGCCGACGGATCATAAAACTTCATGCCGGCAATATCGCCGCCGAGCGTCTTCAGCTCCGCGTCGAACGCGCGATACACACGTTGGCCCCACTCATTGTTGGGTAACATCACCAGTCCTCGCATGCGTCCATCAGCAGCCACACGCTGAGCAACTTGTCGTGCCTCTTCTTCCGGATCGAGCGAGAACTGAAACAACAGCGGCGGCGGAGCAACGTTGTCCGCAGTCTGATTCAGCGCGAGCGTCAAAACCGAAGTCTCGCCGGAGCTGGCAATCGCAGTGACCTCATCCTTGGTCAGCGGACCAACGATGAACTGCGCGCCATCGGCAACAGCGCGACGATAAGCAGTGCTGGCTCCCATCTCCGCCGAGTCATAAACATTCAACACCGGCCGCCGGCTCGACTCCTGCTGTAGCAGCGCGGCGAGGAAGCCATCGCGCACAGCCATGCCAGCAGCCTGCTGACGTCCGGACAAGGGCAGAATCAACGCAATCTGAGTCGGATAATTCAAACCGACGCCCAACTGCGGCAACACATCTTCAGTGATCAACGAATTCGCTGGGTGCGACGGATAGCGAGTGCGCCACTGCGCGATATCTTCGTTCGCAGAAAACGGATTACGCGCAGTGACCAGGGCCGCGCGACCCAGATCCAACCAACCCGCGAGCGTCTGACTCGCGCCCGCCGGCGGCGTGAAGTCGGCATTGGCGGCGGCGCTCTTTTGCAAACCCTGCCAGATCAAGCGCTGATTGGCGCGAATCTCGTCCTGGCTGCTTAGCGTGCGTTCACGCTCCAGCGCGGTGCTCACCGCGGCAGCCGGTCGATTCAGCGCGAACAACGAGCGAGAGCGCACCTCCAGCACATCGCGAGTCAACTCGCTGGGAACGGGCTGAGGAATCCGATCGAGTTCGGCGAGGGCTTTGTCGCCACGACCGCCGCGCAAAGCCAGTTCCGCCGTCACCAACGAACGCAAACCGAAATCGGCACGAGGCAGCGAAGTGCTGACTTGATTCAGCAGCGACGTGGCTTGAGCAGTGTCGTCAGCACGGACGTATTCGCGCGCAGCCCGCAAAAAGAAGCGATCGCGCAGCTCACCCGGCTGTTGAGCCGCCATGGTTTCGTAGGCACGTGCAGCGCCACGATAGTCGCCTTTCCGGGACAGCGCCTCAGCCTGGCCGGCCTGTCGATCGGCGGTGGCGCCGGGCGATTGGTCCTGGACGACGGGCGGGGTGCATGCGGTGACGACAATCGCCAGTATGATGGAGATGAGCCAGGTCATCGCCACTCGAGCCGTCTTTGTGCCATTCATTTCCACTGCAACCTCTCGGCATGCGCCGCGTGCCGGCATTATAGAAGTTATGCGTCCCAGAAGAGTGAGTGCATGAGCGCTGGATCGAGCACGGAGCCTGCGGTAGCGCCCGGCACGCTGTACGTCGTAGCCACGCCGATTGGCAATCTTGGCGACCTCAGCACGAGGGCTCGCGAAGTGTTGGCGCGCGTTCAGCTGATCGCCGCTGAAGATACGCGGCACACCCGACAATTGTTGCAAGCGTTTGGCATCGACACGCCCCTTACTTCGTTGCACGAACACAACGAGATGCACAAGAGCGAGACGTTGATCGCGCGACTGCTCGCGGGCGAAGCCATTGCGCTGGTGTCCGATGCGGGCACGCCGCTGATCAGCGATCCAGGCTTCAATTTGGTCGCAGCAGCGCGCACACGCGGTGTTTCGATCGCAGTGATACCGGGGCCGTGCGCAGCCATTGCGGCGTTGTCGATTGCCGGATTGCCCACCGATCGGTTCGTGTTCGAAGGCTTTTTGCCCGCGAAAACTGCGGCTCGCGTGAGTCGACTGCGTGAACTGATCGATGAACAACGTACGATGATTTTCTACGAAGCGCCGCATCGCTTGCTCGAAGTTTTGCGCGATCTGGCGGCGGAGTTCGGTGCTGAGCGCAGCGCTTCGGTGAGTCGTGAACTCACCAAAAAATTTGAGACGACGTACACCGGCACGCTCGCGAATTTATGCGAAATCGCCGAGCAAAATGCCGATATGGCGCGAGGTGAGATCGTCATCATCGTGACTGGCCACACCGCACCCAAGAGCACGGCGCAGAGTCTCAACGCCGATCAGCTTCTTCGCGCGCTGCTCGAAGAGTTGCCACCATCGCAAGCGGCAAAAATCGCTGCGAAATTGACGGGAGAAAAGCGCGCTGACCTATACGCGCGCGCTATGCAGCTGGGCGGAAGTAAGCGCGAAGACTAACTTTGTCGCGCAAGTTAGCCCGGCGCGGGCTCGGCGCTTCTGTATCATGCGCGCTGGAGTCGGCCAGGCAACCGCTGCTCTTGCTTGCAAGGGTGGAGGAAAGTCCGGGCTCCTAGGGCAAGGCGCCAGGTAACGCCTGGGGGACGTGAGTCCACGGAAAGTGCAACAGAAAGCAAACCGCCTAAGCGTCTGGTTTCGGCCAGACGACGGTAAGGGTGAAAGGGTGCGGTAAGAGCGCACCGCGTCGGTGGTAACACTCGGCGGCACGGTAAACCCCGCCCGGAGCAAGACCAAATAGGGGAGCGCGCAGTGGAGTCTTCGGACTCGATTGCATGTGTGGCCCACACAGACTCCCGGGTAGGTCGCTGGAGGTACGCGGTGACGCGTATCGCAGATGAATGGTTGTCCACGACAGAACCCGGCTTATCGGCCGACTCCTTTTCCCCACTTCTAGACATCGTCAAGTTTTATTGAATGTCATTCAGCTGGTAGCGACACCTGCCAGCTGATTTACCAATAACTGTCGATAAAATCCTCACGAATGCCGAAACCATAATCGGCCCCGATTGAGGCGCCATCCGGCCGCTTTCTGCCCCGCAATTGCGCATTTCAGCGCGTTAAGGTTTTCCCTGTACTGGTTGGAATCACAGGTGCGGGCAAACCCTGGTATTCGTGCAGCGCCACGCAAAGAACATTTCCTAACTCATTGATATTCGTCAAGGCGGATTTTTCATTTCGGCTGCTGGGGAGCAGGTTCACGTTCTAAGTGCCTGTCGCTAAACAGGAAATGCCCCAAATTTTTTTGACCCGAGACATCACGGTACCTATAGTGCAAATCGGTGGGAAAAAGTGGGAACGTGTGGATCTTCGGTGGGGTTAGTGGGGCATGTTCAGGGGCGCAAACAAGGTCACTCTCGATAGCAAAGGTCGGCTCGCCATGCCGACGCGCTACCGCGAGCGCATCGAAGAGCGTTCCAACGGGCGATTGATCGCGACCGTAGATCGCGCCGATCGCTGTTTGCTCATTTATCCGCTGCCGGAGTGGGAAGAGATCGAGCTGAAGCTGCGTCGCTTGCCGACCTTGAATCCGGTCGCACGGCGTTTGCAGCGTTTGATGATTGGTCACGCCACGGACCTGGAGCTGGACACCTCCGGTCGCATCCTGATTCCGCCGAGCTTGCGTGAGTACGCGACGCTGTCGCGTACCGCGATGCTGATCGGTCAAGGCAACCGGTTTGAGTTGTGGGACGAGGCGTTGTGGAACGACAGCCGCGAGCAGTGGCTGAAGGTCGACGAGACCGCCGAGGAGCTGCCACCCGAACTCGAATCGCTGTCGTTGTAAGTGGCCCCGGTCATGTTGTCGCACACACCGGTGCTTCTGCAGGAAGTGCTGGTCGCGCTCGATATTCGCGAGGGCGGCCGCTATCTCGACGCCACGTTCGGTCGCGGCGGGCACAGCGCCGCGATTCTGGAGCGCGTCGGGCCGCAGGGAGCGCTGATTGCATTCGATCGGGACCCGGCAGCGATCGCCGCTGGGCGCGAACGCTTCGCCAACGATGGGCGGATGACTTTGGTGAGCAGTGCGTTTTCGCGGTTGGGCACGGTAGTGGCGCAGATGGGGCTGGAAGGCGCCATCGACGGCGTGCTGCTCGACCTCGGCGTGTCCTCGCCACAGCTGGACGATGCCGAACGCGGTTTCAGCTTCATGCAGGACGGTCCGCTCGACATGCGCATGGATGTGACATCCGGCGCGAGCGCTGCGGACTTCGTGGCGAAGGCGCCGGAGCACGAGATCGCTCGCGTGCTTCGTGATTTCGGTGAGGAGAAGTTTGCGAAGCGCATCGCGCGCGCCATCGTCGAGGCGCGTCGTGAGGCGCCGATCGTTAGCACGTTGCGACTCGCGGAAATTGTTTCGCAGGCGAATCCCAAGTGGGAGCCGGGCAAACATCCGGCGACGCGCACGTTTCAGGCCATTCGGATTCAGGTGAATCGCGAGTTCGAGGAAATACGAGCTGCCCTTGCCGGCAGCTTGAGCGCACTGGCGCCGCACGGCCGCCTGTGTGTGATCAGTTTCCATTCGTTGGAAGACAACATCGTCAAACGTTTCATGCAGGAGCAGTCGCAGGAAGATCCCGTGTACGCCGGCTTGCCCGACGTGCCTGCGCACGCCCGCCCGAAACTGCGCCGTGTCGGCAAGCCGATTCATCCGAACGAAGCCGAAGTCGCTGCCAATCCGCGCTCGCGCAGCTCGGTGATGCGAGTGGCTGAAAAGGTGGCGGCATGAGCGGCCGGGTCGCCATGTCGGTGTTGTGGGTGGCATTGCTCGGCGCCGCGATTGCGGTCGTGTGGAGCAAGCACGAAGCCCGCAGCATGTTCATCGAGTTGCAGCGGTTGCACGCCGAGCGCGACCGGCTGGATATCGAGTGGGGCCAGCTGAAGCTGGAACAGAGCGCCTGGGCCATGCATGGGCGCGTCGAACAAACCGCGCGCGTCAATTTGCAGATGGTCGTGCCGCGCCCCGATGAAGTGCGGATCGTGAAGCCATGATCCGTCGCGACGAAGGCAAACATTTTTCCCCAGAGCAATACCGCGGTCGCCTGCGGTTCGTGCTC
>NZ_JAEUPY010000228.1 GCF_016790065.1 Steroidobacter sp. | reverse complement strand
GAGCGTGTGTTGGGGCTAGTTTAGAAGAGGCAAGAGCCGCTGCAATAGCGACCGCCGCACGCTCGTCCCGCTCCGCGATTACGCGCCGAAATTCATGATTTCCTTGAAGCTCGACGGCTTGTCGGCCACCTGGGCGCGCTGCGCCAGCCAGTCGATCACCTGATCCTCCAGCACCGCCGCTTCCATCTGCCGACGGAACTGCGGATTGGTGCGGTACTGCTGCATCGCCTGGCCCTGGTCCGGGTACTGGGCGGCCAGCTCTTCGAAGCGCGTCTGCACCTGGGTCTGGTCGACCTGGATGCTGGCGTTACGAATGATCTCGCCGATCAGCAGCGACAACGCGACTCGGCGACGCGCCGGCTCCTGGAAGCCTTCCGGCGCCGGAATCTGCGAAGCATCGCGCGCGCCCATGCGACGGGCCGCGTCGAGCTGCAGCTCACGCACTTGCGCATCGACCATGGACTTGGGCAGCTCGATCGGATTCGCGGCCAGCAGTCCGTCCAGGACCTGCTTCTTGACGCGCGCTTTGATCGCCTCGCCCAGCTCACGCTCCATGTTTTCCTGCACTTCAGAGCGCAGACGCTCGATGCCGCCCTCTTCCACGCCGTAAGCCTTGGCGAATTCGTCGTTCAGCTCGGGCAGCTGGCGCTCTTCGACTTGCTTCACGTTGATGGCGAACTGCGCCTGTTTGCCAGCCAGATTGGCGGCGTAGTTGGGCGGGAAGGTCAGATCGATGGTCTTCTGTTCGCCGGCCTTGGCACCGCGCAGCCCGGCTTCGAAATCGGCCAGCATGCGGCCGGCGCCCAGCTCGATGGGGTAGCTCTCGGCCTTGCCGCCTTCGAACGGCACGCCGTCGATGGTGCCATCGAAATCGATGGTCACGCGGTCAGTGTCCTTGGCTTCGCGCTCCACGGCCGAGAAGGTCGGACGCTGTTCGCGCAGGTTCTGGATCATGGCATCCACGTCGGCACTGGCGACCGTGGCGCTCGGGCGCTCGACGCTCAGGCTTTCCACGCCCTTGATCTCGATCTGCGGCAACACCTCGAAAATGGCGCGATACTTCAGATCGCCACCCTGCTCCAGGTTGATCGGCTCGATGCGCGGGCCGCCGGCCGGCGTCAGCTTTTCCTGCACGACGGCTTCATTGAAGGTGCTCTGCATGACATCGCCCAGCACTTCCTGACGGACCTGCTGGCCGAACTGCTGGCGCACGACTTTCACCGGCACTTTGCCGGGGCGGAAGCCCTTCAACCGCACCGTCCGGCTCATGCGCTGCAGCCGCTCGTCGACGGCCTTTTCGACGCGCTCGGCCGGAACCTGCACTTCCATCCGGCGCTCCAGAGCCCCGGTCGATTCAACTGAAACCTGCATGGTCGAAACCTGCCTCAAGTCAGGAATGAGTAATGTCGCCCTACCTAAGTCGGTGAGACTGGTGCGAAAGGAGGGACTCGAACCCTCACGGGGTTACCCACTGGAACCTAAATCCAGCGCGTCTACCAGTTCCGCCACTTTCGCGAACGTCCAGCCACCGTGCCGCGCCTGGCTGCCCTCATACCTACATATATATGAGTTTTGAGGCCTGTTTGGCCGGCCGCCCTCGCGGGGGCCGCGGAGTATACCCGAGCGGCCTCGGGCATTCGAGAACACCGTGGCGGGTCATTCGGGCTACCCGCATTGAGAGGAGACGGCGGTGGCTTGCGGCGGCCGGGGCTGACTCTGTTCTCCCGGCACCGCGACGCACGCCGCGCCTGCGCTGTCGCGCGGCGCGTTGCTGTACGTCCCTGTAGCTGCTAATGGAAAAACATCCCTGTTTGATCCATTTGCCGGGAGAACAGAGTCAGCACCGGCCCCCGCCTCCACGTTCGCGGACTCCGTAACGGTCGCAAACGCAGACTGGATTAGGACGCGCGCAGGTTTGCTTTGAAGAAGTCGATGGTCCGCTTCCAAGCAAGATCAGCCGCCTCTTTGTTGTAGCGAGGCGTCGTGTCGTTGTTGAAGCCGTGTTGTGTGCCTGGGTAGATGTATGCGGTGTACTTCACACCCGCGGCTTTCAGCGCTGCTTCGGATGCTGGCCATGCAGCGTTGATTCGTTCGTCGGTCTCGGCGAACTGGAGCAACAGCGGCGCCTTGATCTTGCCAGCCTCTTCAACAGCTGGCGGGCTGCCGTAGAACGGCACAGCGGCAGCGAGGTCGGGCACGCGAGTGGCGAGGAAGTTCGCAACGCCACCGCCGTAGCAGAAGCCAGTGACCGCCACCTTCCCTGTTCCTTGCGGCAGCTTCTTCAAATACTCAACCGCAGCGACAAAATCCTCGCGCGTCTTGGTCTGATCCAATTTCTGGAACTGCTCACGCGCCTTATCCTCATCGCCGGGATAGCCGCCGAGCGGAAACAACGCGTCCGGTGCGAAGGCGATGAAGTTCTCCAACGCCACACGACGAGCAACATCTTCAATGTGAGGATTCAAGCCTCGGTTCTCATGCACCACCAACACCGTCGGCAGCTTGCCTTTCAAAGACACAGGCTTCACCAAGTAACCGCGAAGCTTCCCGTAGCCCGGCGCAGGAATCTCGACGTACTCAGCCACGACACGCTTGTCGGTTGGCGCAACCTGCTGAGCCTCAGCGAACTTCGGATTGAGGGCATCGAGGATGGCAGCGCCGCTCATGCCGGCGACGGCGTACGCGCCGGCGCGATCGATGAATTCACGGCGTGAGATCGCGCCGTGCACGTACTTATCGAACAGCTTCCATACTTCAGGCGGAAATTTCTGTGCTTCGGTGTTGCTCATGACCCTGCCATCTCCTCGTTATTGAGCGCGTCGCGACGGCACAGCTCAGTGCTGAGCCGCGGCCTGCGCATTATTCTTCTGTCCGGCTGGGGCCTTGGGTGAAATCTTCGTCAGTTTGCCGCCTTCCTGCTCGTAGTTCTGTACACCGACGCGGCCAACCACATTGAAGCCCTTGGACGCGAGCAGATCGCCAGCGCGGCCGGCACGACCGGCGTGATTGGAGACGGTGACGATCTTGCGATCCTTGGGAATCCAAGCCGTGCTCTTTTCCAAATCCGACAGCTGCACGCTCAGGTACACCGGTAGTCCACCGATGGCAGTGACTTCATCGGGGCGACGGATATCGACGATCAACAATTGATCCGGCTTGGCGAGCAACTGATCGAACTGAGCGCGTGTCAGGACCGGAGTCTTGGACTCGTCCTTTTGAGCGGGACCGCTCGATTGTGCAACGGCAACCGACGCAGCCAAGCTCAACAACACGACCGACAGCGAATGAGACAGACGCATGACAGACTCCGAACTGACGTGGTGAAAGTTCACGAAGTCTAAGAGCCTCTCGCGAGTCATCGTGAGAGGTAACAATGCATCTACAGATAACGTTTTGGGTGACGACGACGGCGTCACAAACGAGTCACGGCGGGAGGCGCGCCTGCCGTCGAGTGTGACGGCAGGCGCGCGTTACAAACATCAATGAAACATCAAGTGGTCGGCGAGTAGATCTTGTCGAACACGCCGCCGTCAGCGAAGTGCGTGGCTTGTGTCTTGGTCCAGCCGCCGAAGTCAGCGATGGTCACCAGCGTGCCGATCTTCGGGAAGTTCTTGCCGTACTTGGCCAGAATTTCCGGCTTGGTCGGGCGATAGTAGTTCTTCGCTGCGACTTCCTGACCGGCATCGCTGTACAGGTACTCGAGGTAGGCCTGCGCGACAGCGCGCGTGCCATGACGATCGACGTTCTTGTCGACGACAGCGACCGGCGGCTCAGCTAGCACGCTGACAGAAGGCGCCACGATCTCGAACTTGTCGGCACCGAATTCCTTGAACGCCAGGAACGCTTCGTTCTCCCACGCGAGCAACACATCGCCCAGGCCGCGCTGTGCGAAGGTCGTGGTCGAACCGCGAGCGCCACTGTCGAGCACCGGCACATTCTTGTAGAGCTTCTGCACGTAAGCCTGCGCGGTGGCATCGGTGCCGCCCGGCTGCTTCAGTGCCCAGCCCCAGGCCGCGAGATAGTTCCAGCGCGCACCGCCCGAAGTCTTCGGATTCGGTGTGATGACGGAGATGCCCGGCTTCACCAGGTCGCTCCAATCCTTGATGCCTTTGGGATTGCCCTTGCGCACCAGGAACACGATGGTCGAGGTGTACGGCGAGCTGTTATGCGGCAGCTTGGTGGCCCACTCGTTGGACAGCAGCTTCGCATTGTTCGAAATGCCGTCGATGTCCGCGGCCAGTGCCAGCGTGACGACGTCGGCCTGCAGGCCGTCGATCACCGAGCGCGCCTGCTTGCCCGAACCGCCGTGCGACTGCTTGACGATCAGCTTGTCGCCGGTCTTTTGCTGCCAATAGGCGCCGAAGACTTTGTTGTATTCCTCGTAGAGTTCGCGCGTCGGATCGTAGGAAACATTGAGCAGCTCCACGTCCTTGGCGTGGACCGGCCCGCCCAGCAGGGTCAAGGTCGCGGCTGCAGTAGCCAGCAGACTAGGGATGAAACGGCGTGACATGATCGATCTCCGCAGATGGATGTAGGTTGCTTGAAATGAACGAATCAATTAGCTGAGGCCCTTGGCAGCCAGCAGCGCACGGGTGTTGTCGAAATAAATCAGCTGACGTTGTTCGGCCGTCAGCGTGGCATCGAGCGTTTGCAGCGCCGGGCCGACATCGCCGCGCGTGCCGCCGCCGACGCCATAGTCGGTACCGAACAGAATCCGGTCGGCGCCGATCTTGTCGGCCGCGTACCGCACCCAACCGGCGTTACGCACCGAGTACGGCCCAGTGTCCAGGTAAATCCGGCGCAACTTAGCCAATGGATCGGCTACGCCATTGGCTTTGGCCGCCGGAATCACCGAATCGAACAAATGGGTAATGAAACCGCCGAGCATGATGATCTCGACGCTCACGTCCGGGTACGGATCCAGAAAGTCCGTGAGACCCAGCGTGATCGCGCCTGCCGCCAGGTGTGAATTGCTGATCAGATTCCAACGCGCGTACGCCGTGTCTTCCGGCACGACCAGCGGCGGCTGACCCGGCACTCGGTCGCTGGCGGGACCGCGATGAATAAAGAAATGACTGTTGTTCTTCTGCGCAGCGTCGAACAACGGCTTCAACGTGTTCGCGCCCGCCAGCGTCGAGAATGCATTCAACGGTAACGAACCGCCGATGAAACCCAGCTCACGATGCGCGCGCGTCAGCTCTTGCGCGGCCCACACTGGATCCGACGCTGGCAACGCCGCCACCGCAAGGAACCGCGATCGATTCTTGGCAACGACGCTCGCCAGCTCATCGTTGAACTCACGATACAACTTGCGCTGCTCTTCGATCGGCAAGCTCGCATCGAAGCCGAGCGCCACCGTGTGTGTGAGCAACTGACGCTGAATACCGTTCTGATCCAGATTCTGTAAGCGTGCTTGGATATCCGACGGCGCGAATGCACCCGGACCACCGACCGCGGACACCGTGGTCGCATTGTCGAGCTGAATCGTTCCATCCGTGCCTTTCACCAGCTTCGGCGGCTGAGTCCGCGTGCCGAGAAATTTGAACTCGGCGTTCGACACATAGTGACTGTGCCAATCCACCAGAGCACGCGGCGCGGCCTGACCGTTGGCAAAGCTGGCGCGTGAATGCAGGCCGGCAGACAGCGTGGCGGCTGTCGCTAGCGCGCCATTGAGAAAGTGACGTCGATTGAGCATGTGAAACGAACAGCAGGCAGTGAATGAAAACGATGACTGGCTCTGAAGCTCGCGTCGCGCGCAGGCACTCGACCCGCGACGGCCGCGTCTTCAGGTTATCGGTGTTTTGTTACAGCCAAATTAAATCAGTGCACGAGCACCGGCGGCTGCGATGCCCGCCAACGCGAGCACGGACAATACAAACTTGCCGAGCAACGCGCCGAAGCTGACGGTCGGCGTCGCATCCAATTGCGGACGGCGCTCGGCGGCGGCCTCTTCACTCGCTTCCAAACGGAACTTGTGCACGTATCCGTCGATGGGCACGAAGGTGCGATTTTCGCGAGGCGCGGCGGCGTGTTGTGACTGCATGACGATCTCGTCGGTCATGAACTGACGAAATTCAGTCTAGGGCGGCCCGGGTTACTAACTCAGTCGCAGGCCGGTCGCATTTCGGTCACCAGACCATACTGGTTAGCTATAGCGTCATGCACTCCCCACGGCAGCAATCGGCTCCTCGGCCGCGGCGACCGTAACCACCCGGCAACAGGCAGACATAAGCAAAGACCGAGGGCTCGCCGGCCCGGCCTGACGGGAACCTGCGCATTGCAGGCAAGTTCAGTACTGCAGGCACGTTTCGGGATAAGACGTCCTTCAATGGGGGAACCATGGCCAATACGTTCATTCGGAAGATGGCGGGCGTGGGGTGTTTGCTACCGGTCCTGGCTTCGGCCCAGGAAGCGACTCAGCAAATGAATCAGCAGGCCGCGCCGGTCGAAGAAGTGGTGGTCTCCGGCATTCGCTACAGCATTGCGAATTCGGTGGACGTGAAAATCGAGTCCAACTCCATCGTCGAATCCATTTCTGCCGAGGACATCGGCAAGCTCCCCGATGTGAGCATCGCCGATTCGATCTCACGATTGCCCGGCCTCGCCACCCAACGCGTCGACGGCCGTTCGCAAGTCATCAACGTCCGCGGCATGTCCGAACAATTCGTCGGCACCTTGCTGAATGGACGCGAGCAAGTCAGCACCGGCGATAGTCGCGGTGTCGAGTTCGACCAATACCCTGCCGAGCTGATCAACGCCGTCACGGTGTACAAGACTTACGACGCCGGCCTCATCGGCCAAGGGCTGTCCGGTACCGTCAACCTGCAGACCATCAAACCGCTTTCGCTCGGCAAACAGCGCATCGTTTTCTCCGGCACCGGTGAATACAACTCGCTCGGCGACGTGAGCGCGGACGGCGACTCCAAAGGCTATCGAGCCAGTGCGTCGTACGTCGATCAGTTCGCCAACGACACCATCGGCGTGGCGATAGGCATCGCGCGACTCAATTCGCCGTTTCAAGAAGAGCACTACAAGCAATGGTGGTGGGCCAACACCGACCTGTGGGGCACGCCGCAAGCTGGCAAGCCCACCGATGCCATCGCTCTGCAAGGCTCCGAAGCCTGGGTGAAATCGCGAGACCTGACTCGCGACGGCATCATCGGCGTACTCGAATTCAAGCCCAACGAAAACTTCCATAGCGAACTGGACGCGTACTACTCCAAGTTCACTCAAGATGAAGTCATGCACGGGGCGATGTGGACCAACGACCCGTTTTGGAACAGCAACCAAGTGTCTTATACCAACGCGCGCACCACCGGCTTCAACGGCCAGCAGGTGGTGACCGGCGGCACGTTGAATGGTGTGCAACCGGTGGTTCGTAACGACGACAACCAGCGCGACGACAAGTTGTATTCGGCCGGCTGGGCCAACACGTTCACCTTCGACGCGTGGGCCGTGGATCTGGACTTGAGTTACTCCAAGGCCGAGCGCGACCAATCGCAGCTGGAAACTTATGCCGGCCTGCTCGGCCCGCAGAGCATCGGCTTCGACATTCCGGTGAACTCGCGGTTCGGGCGTTACACGTTGCCGAACCTCGCCGATGCGGGCACGGTGTATTTGTGGGATCCGCAAGGCTGGAATCACGACGGGCGTATCGAGAATTCAGAACAGGAAGACGAGATCAAAGCCGCACGGCTCAATCTCGGCCGCTCGTTCGACAACGCGGTGATCAGTGGCTTCGATGTCGGCGCCAATTTCAACCGTCGCACCAAAGACAAACGTGCCACGGTGTATTTCGCCGATCTGCTCAATGACCGCACGCCGGTGACGCTCAATGGCAGTGCGCTCAGATCGCCCACCTCGCTGGGCTTCGCCGGTATCAGCAACGTCATCACGTTCAATCCACGCCGAGTGATCAACAGCGGGCTGTACGACATCTACGTGAGCGAGAGTAACGACGATTTGCGCAAGGACTACACCGTCGATGAAGACGTAGACACCTACTACGCGCGACTCAATCTGAACATCGCCGCGTCGGACCGAATCAAGCTCCGAGGCAACGTTGGTGTGCAGTACATTCGCACCGACCAATCCTCGACAGGCTTCAATGCCAGCGGCGGCGCAATTGCCGGCAGTCAAACCCTCGGCGCGACCTACAACGACACGCTGCCGAGCTTGAACTTGGTCGCAGACTTCGGCGACGGCTGGATGGCGCGCTTCGGCATCGCCAAGTCGCTGATGCGGCCGCCGATCAACTATCTGAGCGCCGATGCCGATGCGAGCGTCAACGAGTTCGGCCAATGGACCGGCAGCGGCGGCAATCCCAAGCTCGAACCGTATCGCGCCAATTCCATCGACCTGTCGCTGGAAAAGTATCTGGCCGATGCCAGCTATGTGGCCGTCGCGATCTTCTACAAGGACATCAAGACTTACCTGTATCGCGAAAACCTCGCGTGGGACTTCAGCAGCTACGACAATAGCAGCGACATCGATCCGATCTCGCCCATCGGGGTGTTCAGCACCTGGAAGAACGGCACCGGCGGTTACATGCGAGGCATCGAAGGCACGACCACACTGACCGGCGATCTGTTCACGCCTGCGCTCGAAGGCTTCGGCATCCAGTTGAATGCGTCGTACACCGAATCGTCCATCGATCCGGACGGCCCCGAAGGCTCCAGCACCGACACCATTCCTGGCCTGTCCAAGGTCGTCGTGAACGGCACGCTGTTCTACGAGCGCAACGGTTTCGCGGCTCGCTTGAGCGAACGCTATCGCGACACCTACCGCGGCGAGTACAGCTCGTTGTTCGGCCAGCGAACCTATCGATACACGCTCAGCGAGCGACAGCTGGATCTGCAACTGTCCTATGACTTCCAGGAAGGCAGCCGCGCGCAGGGACTGTCGCTACTGTTCCAGGTCTACAACTTGAACAACGAGCCGTTCCGAACCACGGTCAGCGACGCCAACGGTTTGTTCTTGACGCTGCCAGAGGAATACACGGAATACGGTCGGCAGTACCTGCTCGGATTCCGCTACAGCCTGCAATGAGATCGGCATGGCGGGCAGTGCTGGTTGTGTTCGCACTGGCGCTCAGTGCGAACACCCACGCGCAGTTCGTCCACACTAAAGGCACGCAGATCGTCGATCGCGACGGCAAACCCTTGCTGCTCATCGGTCCGAATCTGGGCAACTGGTTGGTCTTCGAAGGCTACATGCTGGACATCGACGAGCGCGGTTGGAGCACACCGACGGGGTTTCGTGCAGGCATCGAGCATGCGCTCGGCGGCGATGAGCAACGCACAGCGCAGTTCGTACGTAAGTGGCGCGAGTCCTATGTCAATGCCGAGACGCTACGCCAGATCAAAGCGCTCGGTTTCAACAGCGTGCGCGTGCCCTTCTCTCATCACTTGTTCTGGGATGGCAAGGCGCTGACCGATGAGGGCTTCCAGTACTTCGATCGCATCATTAAATATTGCCGCGACCTGGGCATGTACGTGCAGTTCGACATGCACACCGCGCCGGGCTACCAAAACCCCGGCCATCACAGCGACAACCCCAACGAGCAAGTGCGCGAGTCGGTGCGCTTCTGGGCCGATTGGAACAACGTCGAGCTCGCAGCAAAGATCTGGGGACACATCGCCAAGCGCTACGCCAATGAACCGACGATCTGGTCCTGGGATTTGATCAACGAGCCGGTCACGCGCAACGAGCAGGAGAAAGCTCGGCTCGAAGAGTCATATCGGGTGATGGGCGCCGCGATTCGTGCCGTCGATAAGAACCACATCCTGAGCATTCAGGGCGACTGGTGGGGTTCGGACTTCAGCCCGCTGAATCAAAAGTGGGATGAGCAGCTGGTGTTTCACATGCATCACTATCCCAAGCAAGGCGTGAAAGAACCGCACGATACGCTGCCCGGCGGCTTGGGCGATCGGCTGCGTAAAGCGCAGAAGGTCGATGTGCCGTTGTGGCTGGGAGAGTTTGGCGAGAACACGCCAGAAGTACTGCGTGACATGACCGATTGGGCCAAGCGCAATTCCATCGGCTACGCGCCGTGGTCGTTCAAACGAATCGAAACGGATCGCGCGTTATGGTCGATCCGGCCGACACCGGGCTATCACACAGTCATCGACTACATCAAAAGCGCCAGCTATCCACAGATGCCGACCGGGGCGCCGCCGGCCAACGCCTTCGCCGACTTGATGGACTTCGCCGACCGGGCTCGCAACGGCACGTCGAATGTAACGTTCGTGCCGTCGTTTGCCGAAGCGGTGAAGCCCTAGTCGTTAGTCGTCGACGACCACGTGTTCGCCCACTGCTCCACGCTGCCAATAGCCGGCCGCTTTGACCCAGCGCTTATCGAAGCCTCGCTCCTCCACCAGATAACGACGGATGGCACGCACCGCATGCGTTTCAGTCGCGGCCCAGGCGAAGCAACGTTCTTTGTTGAGAGTCAGCTTGCGCAACGCTGCGATCAAATGCTCGCCGGGCCCGCTGGCTGCACCGGTGCGATTGGCCCACACAACTTGAAGATTCGCGCGACTGGACAGCGGCAGTTCGAAGCCCTGCTCCACTTCAGCCACTACGATCGCACGGGTCTGCGCCGGCAGCTCTTCCAATCGGCGAGCGACTGCCGGAAGTGCAGTCTCGTCGCCGATCAGCAAATGCGTGTCGATGCCTTCTGTGGAGATGACCGCGGAACCTCGCGGCCCACCGACGCCGAGCTCGCTGCCTTTGGTGGCGTTGGTCGCCCAAGTCGTCGCGGGCCCGTCCTCGTGAATGAAAAACTCGAGCGTCAACTCGCCCGCGTCTGAATCGAAACGACGCGGCGTGAAGTCCCGCATGATTTTCTCAGGCGCGCCCTCGGTGCCAGGCAATGACAGGTGCAACTCGCCCGCGGCGTTCGGGAAGAACAGCTTCACGTGATCGTCGAAGCCCAACGAAGTGAAGCCTTTTAGATCGTCGCTCTTCACGACGATGCGCTTCAGTTGCGGCGCGACCATCTCGGTATCGACCACCGTGGTACGCCGCAAACGAACTTCATGACGAACGCGTGTGATGTTGGGAAGCTCGCTCATGGCTTCTGCCCTTGTGAGATTTCTTCGGCAGCCGCTTCGAGGATCCGGCGCACGCGCTCGGTTTCTTCCTCGCTCCAACCGCGACGATTGAACAGCAACGCAGCCTTCAGCGTATGCATCGCGAAGTGAACGTCTTGCGGAGGCATTTCGCCTGACGCAGCTCGCGCGGCCATCTCCATGCGCTTTCTCACGCTGGTCAGCATCGCCTCGTTCTCGCGCAAGTAACTCCGACCTTCGTCGGTGATCTCGAACAACCGCTTGCTGCCTTCGGTGGTTGTGGAACGCACGTGGCCCAGTTCTTCGAGCAAGGTCAGCGTGGGATAAACAGATCCGGGGCTGGGGGCATAGGCGCCGCCGAACTTCAGCTCCAGATCCTTGATGAGTTCGTAACCGTGGCGCTGCTTCTCTTCTATTAAGGAGAGCAGGATCAATCGCAGGTCGCCCGGGCCGAACATGCGGCCACCGCCGCCGCCACGCCCGAGACCGCCTCGGCCTCCCATGGGACCGCCACCAAATCGACCGCGCGAACCGGGCCCGCCGCGGCGACCGCCGCCGTGATGCTCACTACGATGAGGGGGGTGGTGGGCGCTGAATTCGCCGCCGCGATGGCGGTTAAACATTCTATGAAACATGAACTTAACCTTTTATTGGCTTTTGAGTGCGAGATAACGATATATCGTTACGATGTATCTTGCAAGCCCATCTTTCGTTTGGGCTGGCCGTAGGCACGCCCCAACCCCCTGCTCGGCTGTGCTCGTGGCAAGATTCGGCGGCGTTCGTCACCTCACCCCCGTTGAATGCTCACCGACCCGACCTTTTATTTACTCGCCATCCCGGCGGTCATCCTGCTCGGCCTGGCGAAAGGCGGTTTCGCCGGCGTCGGCGCCATTGCCCTGCCGTTGCTGGCGTTGCGAATCTCGCCGGTACAAGCCGCGGCGATTTTGTTGCCGGTGTTGGTGGTGCAGGACGCGGTCGGGGTGTGGGCGTTTCGAAAGAACTGGGACCGCGAAATTCTGGCGTTGATGATCCCGTCCGCCACGGTCGGGATCGTTGCGGCCTATTTGCTCGCCGCCAAAGTGTCGTCGACGGTGGTGCTCGGCGTTTTGGGCGCGATCTCTATTGTTTTTGCGGCCTATCGCTTGTGGATCTCGCGCGGCGGCCGTGTTCCTGTCTCGAGCACCGCGCCTCGTGCGCTCGGTGCCGTGTTGGGGTTCGCTTCAGGATTTACGTCGCAGGTTGCGCACGCCGGGCAACCGCCTTTTCAGATGTGGGTGTTGCCCAAGAATCTGCCGGCTCAAGTGATGGTCGGCACGACTGCGATCTTTTTCGCGACCATCAACCTGTTCAAGGTTCCCGCGTATTTGGCCCTCGGCCAATTCACCCACGAGAACCTGCTGGCCGCAGCGGTGCTGATTCCGCTGGCCATCGCCTCGACGCTGTTCGGTGTCTGGCTGGTCCGCCGCGTCAACGCCGAGCGCTTCATCACCATCGTCTATGTGCTGATGATGGTGGTCGGAGCGCAGCTACTATTGAAGGCGCTGCGCTCCGCCTGATGGGCTAGTTGCTGCCAGCAGCAGCGACGATGTCGGCCTCACGAAACTTGCGAATGATCCGGTCATGGATCCATTGCTTGCTCCACCAGTCCACCGGCGTCACCGCGTTGCCATTGAGCAGCATGGTGAAGTGCAAGTGATCGCCGCCGGCCATGCCGGTGGCGCCGGTCCGGCCCAGTTCCTGGGCGGCCGCGACCGGCTCGCCAACTTTGACGCCGATCGAGGAGAGGTGCGCGTACAGCGACTGCAGTCCCATGCCGTGATCGACGATGACGCAGTTACCGTAGATGCCCAGCCAGCCCGCGAACACCACACTGCCGGCGTTGGATGCCTGCACCGACGCATTGGACAGCGAAGCAAGATCGAAGCCGAGGTGGGTTTGCTGATCGACCGACTGGTCGCGGTAGATGTAGCTGCGTTGATCGGCGAAGCCTGCTTCAACCGCAGTGTTGGCGAGCTGCTTGAACGTGTCTTTCCACAGAACTTGCGGCGCCGAGTGGTGGGCGAGTTCGGTGATGGTCGCATTGTTCTGCTTGCGCAAGTCGCGGTTGATCGCCAGGAACGAGGCCAGCAGATCGGCGGGATCCTGCACCTTGAAGTCGGCGGTGTTCTGCAGGATCGCGGGCACGACCTTACCCAGGAAGCGGTCATCCAGCGGGATGCGGCTCTGA
>NZ_JAEUPY010000219.1 GCF_016790065.1 Steroidobacter sp. | reverse complement strand
GCTTGCAGGTCATCGTACCGCGCGTAGCGTGCGGGAATGGTTCACTAAACATCTCGCAATACGGCCGCTGCCTTCACTTGCTCGGAACCGGTCGCCTCACTCATTGGAGGGTTGCCGGCCGATGTCGCCTCCTGGCTGTATCGTGAGCACGCGCAGCTGGCTCACGCACTGACCGAGGCTCAAGGTACGCCACACTCGGCTTTTGAACACGAGGGTACGGTGTGCATCGAAGGGCTGCCCGATGCAACGCGGCGCTTTCTATGGCAAGCCTTGAAACAACATCAGCCCGCGCTGGCCTCACTGCTTCACGATCCTGTGCTCGCGCAAACCCGCGCCGTCTTCGACGCACGCCTCCACCTGTTCCTGACCGACCTGATTGCCACGGTGCTCGCTGCCACACCGCCTGACGCACCTGCCTGCTCAGCGTCGTCGCCACACGAACCTCCAAGGCCGCCGTGAGCGACACCGACGCTGACGCTTGAAGGCTACAGTGCCTCTATCGGCTCGCAGCCGACTTGCGCCGCGCGACCATGCAACCCTCAGTAACGCCAGAGGCACTGTCATGTCTGATTACGCCGCCTGCGAATGCTGTGGTGAGTTCCACCCCATAGACGAACATGAGCTGCTCTTTCGACTCCCGGATGAAATATTCAAGCTGTCGGAAGAAGATTGCGACATCCGATGCCGGCTCATCGAAGAAATGGCCATCCTGGATGAGACGCGCTTCTTCATCCGTGGCGTCTTGCCCCTGCCGGTGAGACACCGAACACGCCCTTATCATCTAGGGCTTTGGGCAGAAGTCTCGGCAGAGGACTTCACGCGAATGTTCGAGCTGTGGGACGATCCTGCGCAGGCGACGGAGCCTGCCATCTCCGGATCGCTCGCGACGGCCGTGCCGCTGCACCCCGAGACCATCGGTCTGCGCGTGGCCATCCAAATGGTCGGCGCCAACCTGCGCCCGGCCTTGTTTCTGATGCCAGTGGAGCATTCGCTATTTAACGAGCAGTCGCGCGGCATCCACGCGCATCGCGCATTCGAGTACGCGGATCGAGAGTCTCGCGCCGCAACCAGCGAATGCCGACATGTCATCCCCGTTCGAACGTCGAACACAGGTCGATCCAGCTGAGTTGGGCCGGACGGCATGGAAGTACGACCGGTGGGCTCCGACTGACCGCCTGGAGCCTGCACCGGTTGGATTGGAGCGCATGAGCCCGCTTGCACCGTTCGGAGTCAGACGCGCGAGTTCCACGCTACGCGGCCAAGGCCGCCGTGCTATCGCTGGCCTCATCGAAGTGTAATCGATGATGCCCGGCTGAGGCGCTCGGCAGAATCAGTCCGCATTTTCTCGTGAAGAGAAAGCCCGGTCATTGACATGATGCGCGCACTGTTCCATGAATCTCGTCGCGCCTCCAGCGTTTGGCCCGATGCGAGCGAGCGGACACGGGCTCACCGTGAGCCGAACGTCGATTATCTTTATCGAGGGCGCCGGTACCCTCAGGCTCGCCGCATTGTGATTAGGCGGTGGTGACCAGCGAGCCGTAGTCTCGAAGCGTATCGTCATTCGTTAGCAGAATCATTGGCTCGACGAACGCTTGAGCAACGAGTAGGCGATCGAACGGATCCTTGTGTATTGGCGGAAGCTTGGCGACCTTAGCTGCGTGCTCGCCGCTGATCGGCAACATCGAGACGCCTGCCGGCTCGACACCCGCCAGTAGCTCGTCCGGGTCGGCATCGAGCTTGCCAAGGGCTGACTTGACGCTGATTTCCCAGATCGATGCCGCGCTGACGAAGACTTCGGCGGTATCAATTTGCTTTCGGGCAGCAGCGGAGAGCTTGGAGGGAGCGCTTACCGCCCAGAGAAACAAGTGCGTATCAAGCAAAATACGCACGTTCAATGTCCCTCAAAACCGGCGATAATTTCGGGCGGCAGCGGCGCATTGAAGTCGTCCCGAACCTTCACCTTTCCTTTCAGCAATCCGAGCTTCTTCTTTTTCACCGACGGCGATATCGGACTCAATTTGGCGAGCGGCTTGCCCGCCTTGGCGATAATCACTTCTGTGCCGGCCGCGACCTCATCCACGATCCTGGACAGATGGGTTTTCGCTTCGTGAATATTGATGATGTTACTCATGTGCACCGCGCCGAGAACTGAACTGAACTGAACTATGCTTAGTTTAGTCAAGACCATGGCATCGCGCAGCGTTGGCGCGCCTTCGCTAAACCAGCAGGTACGAGACCTGAATGGACGCAAAGATGCCCGCATCACCCAATGTGCCTGTTGGAAGCGCTTGCATGGCCGCACACGCCCTGGTGGCGTCGGGCGATGAGGTCGGCGCAGCCGCGGTGGTCAAAATGGCCTCGGAGACCGTTCGTGCCGCCGAGACCGCGCAACTCGGCCTTCGGTGAGGACGCTCGTGACAATTCGCTCGCGGCCTTCGCTGAAGGTGTGGTGCAGATCGTGATCCAGAAGCAAGCGCCCGGGGTCAGTGCTGGATCTGACGGGAGCCGTATAGCATCCCTCCGCGGTGGGCTGCTGAAGGAATGTGAGAATTGGAAAACGGCGTGGCGCGCTGGGCGCCACACACCCGTTGCAACTTGCAACCTTGATCGCTTTCGGGGGATTCCATCCGCCGCATGGGCGACGACGCGCATCCGTCGCGCCGCCGCCCTGGTTCGCCTCACTGGCATCACTCCCAATTATCTGGTCCAACCATCTTCTTCTGCGTGCACGGCGAGAGGCACCTCGTACAATCCGAAATCCATTGACTTTGTGAGGGCCGCCCGAGAAAGGCGCCCGAGTCGGCCGAGGTACACCGCTCGGCCGGCTCACTTGCAGAAGTGGTCTGCCATCGAAGGACGTGCAGGAGAAATCTACGTTGGGCGTTCAGCGTGCGCTCGTGGCCTTCGTTGTCGCAGCGAACCGAGCCACAGCACTGGCCGCCTCGAGATAGGCTCACAGTTCGGCGCCGGAAGCCCGCTTGCTCAGGTAAACATCAGCGCCGGCGCGCAAGCCCCGACCAACATCCAACTGCGAATGTCGCGTAGACAGTACGAGTATGAACACCCGGCTGGGGCGCTCGCCCTCACGGAGCTCCTCGCACAGGATGTGACCCTCCCCATCGGGAAGGTGCCGACTGACAACGACGATGGGATCGAAGACGGCGGCCACGGCCTGGCGCGCTTGTTTCACAGAATCCACGCTGGTCACCGAATAGCCCGCGGACTCGAGCAAAGTCTCGATCCGCCGCTGAGCCCGGGGATCATCCTCGATGAGAAGTACGGATCGCAGATCGGCCGGGTCACGCGCATTGGTGCCACGCACGATTGGACTATGGGTGACCATTACTTGTTCTTTATTGGGCCGCCCCATGCTGCCAAATGATATTACAGCGCAGCCGGACTTTACCGTGTCGGGCGGGCCTTGCGCTAGGATATGAGTTGTTCCCCGATGAACCCTTGGACGATACGATCGTGCATCGAAGCGGCCGTGGATCCTTGTCCAGACTACGTAAGGTAGCGTTAGGGCGATGCCTGATTCTTGGAACCAGTGAGGGCAGTGAAGCCAGTTTGTCGCTTATCTATTCAACGGTGCACGTACTGAGGAAGGGACGGATGGTTCATGAATCTTTCTGATTGCTCCACGAAACAAACAACCGTCGCCGCAGTTTACAACGAAGCCCCGAAATGGATTGACTCGAACGGCCAAGACAAAGATACCAAGGTCTTGCGAAGCTGATGATCTTCTTGTCGACGGGAAGTTTGTCGTACGCGGTAGTATCGAACTGCACGGCGCAGATGCGGGACCCACCGCTTGAGCTTGCGCGTGTCGTTCGTCAGTACTTCCATACCGGCGCTTGCGAAGAACTCGCGCGGGTGGCGCGTCAGTTGAGATCGCAGTTCCCGCCAATATCGAACGAAACGGCGCCGGCTGCGATTGCGGTTCATTTCGTCAACGTCTGAGCACGCGGCGACGTCGACACCCCCAAGTCATCGATCAGTGGCGCACCAAACATCTCACCGTTGATGGCGACGTGAACTCTTTGGACGATACGGACCGAGGTCCGAAGACGACGTTGCAGGTTCGCGATCGACCCCTCCTTCAACGGTATCGCCAGCGGCGCTGAGTCAGCGCTGATGCTCAATGCATGAGAGCTCATGCCTAGCGCCGCTTCGACCCGCGTGATGCTCGGAAGCCGTCGCATGATGCGTACCTGAGGATAGCCGCTGGAGTGGAAGGTCAACAGCGCTAGCGCCAGCGACAACACCGCTCGCGCGAGAAACCCGCTTGAAGCTCAGATGGTTTACTGCTCCGATCCTCGACACGGACAGTCCGCCCTCTCCGCGAGCCGCAGGCCGCGTGATGCCGGGCGGATATACATACCGCGCACGCGGACGTAGCCGATTCCGCGAATGTCTGCCACGTGTCGTTTCTGCGCGGCTCGCGTTCCCGTCACCCGAGTTCGCGTCTAAGCCGGATGAAGTGACTTCAAAGTTCGCACGCGTTAGGTCCGCGCCAATCCTGGCCTGCCCTCACATCGTTGCGTTGACAGCGAGCGAGCCTGACCGTACGAGCGCGTCGCATATCAAACGAATCTTTCTTTCCGACTTCGTCTTCTTGACGAAGCAACATGATTACAAAGGGAACGAGGCTACGAACGCGGCACTGGCGATAACAACTCATCGAAAAGGGGCTGGCGATAATGCTCGAACTGGTTTCGCGCATGCCTCACGATAAGTAGTTGATGTTTTGTTTGAATAACCATGTCCATTAGGATCGCCGGAAGATGACGATGGATGGTTACAAACGAGATGAAGCAGGAGAGCCTCGCCTATTACAAAGCTCTCGGTGCGCACATAGCACTGCTGCGCAAGGGTCGAGGGATGACGCAAGCCGAGCTCGCGCGGGCCATCGGTGTATCACAGCAAGCAGTGTTCGCGTACGAAATCGCCGAAAGACGCGTGTCGGTGTTCATTCTGGTCAAACTCGCCAAAGTCTTCTCGATCTCGGTCGAGGAATTGATGGGCGTGAATCAGCCAGCATGCATGCCGAAGCGGCGCCTGTCGCCACGAGCGATGCGGCACGCGGAACGACTGCAAGCACTCTCGAAAACTCAGCAGCGCTTCGTCGTCCGTATCATCGATATGCTCGAGGCAAGCAACACCCGATAGATGGCGCCGCTCAGAACAGCCCGGGCTGTGTCGCATGAGGGTTCCACGCGTTCACAGGCGAGTTGCCGCGAGCAGGGTGGCGGCGCTGGTCATCAAGATCGACGGCGACAAGGCGCTCAAGGATTCGGATCTTGCGGCCTTGTTCGAGCTTAGTCTGCCGGCGTTGTATGCCAGCATCGGCCGAAAACTCTGGGATCTGCAGCCCAGGGCGTTTCACAAACTATCCCAAGCACACGATCGCGGCCGGCAGGATGCACGGCCGGCGTTGGCTTTTACTCTGGCAGGCGTGCTGCTGGTCGCCGGTATCCTAGGCGAGGCATCGCTCGACAGCGGCGCGGACATCGCGCACGCTTTGAAAACACGTCGCCGCGCTTCGGTCCATAAGAAAGTTCCGGCCCGGCGTGTCGACGATCCGAACAAGTCAGCGCACTATAACGAGGCAAAGAGATGCTTGATCGCCAAGCACCTACCTGCGTTGACGAAGAGATCGCAGCGTCGAAGGCGATTTGCACGGCGTCGAATCCGCCGTCATCCATGAGACCGGTGGCGTCGGCGGCATCTTTGCGCCACACGTCGGCTAGGTGGACAGCGCCGTATTCAACGGCCGCGTCGACATGACCAGCAGCGAAGCCCGTCATGCTGGCACGCGGCGTCCATCAAGGAAGGGAGTGGAAGTCGCACCATAAAACCGGGCCACGCCGTTCGGAGGAAGAACCGAGAAGATCTTGGGCAGCAAGTAACGCCGCCGCGGTGTCAGTATCACCCTGAGCTGGCAGGCAATCGCTGTGCCGGCACGTCACGCCGCTGTGCGAGGGAATCCGATCCCATGAACTCGTGGCGCGCGCTCCGCTAAAACGGG
>NZ_JAEUPY010000147.1 GCF_016790065.1 Steroidobacter sp. | reverse complement strand
GCCATGATGGAAAGGAGCGGGCCGAACGTTTCTTCGGACATGACGCGCATCCGATGATCGACCCCGATCAGTAGCTGAGGAGCGAGATAGGCCGCGCCAAGCGAGTATGCGCCGAAGGGCGCGGGGTCGATGAGAGCTTCGGCACCTTGTTCGATAGCTTCGTCGATCTGTTGCTGCACGAACGCAGCGGCCGAGGCTTTAACCATGGGGCCCAGGGTTGTTGACTGATCCAGTGGGTTGCCTAAACGATATTGACGCACTAGCGTGACTGCGCGCGCCACAAAGTCGTCATAGCATGATGCGTGTACATAGGCGCGCTCGATGCCGCAGCAGGACTGACCCGAGTTGAACAGTGCGCCATCGATGACTGTGTCGACCGCATGAGGGAGGTCGGCGTCGGCGCGAACATAGGCTGGATCTTTGCCACCGAGTTCCAGGCCGACGCCAATGAACCGCTGACTTGCCGCAGTTTGGACGATCCGCCCGGCCGACACCGATCCGGTAAACGCGACGAAGTCTATGGTTTCGTCGGCTACGACGGCGGCTACGTCCGGATGGGACAGGCACAGGTTCTGGAAAACGCCGGCCGGCAGTCCAGCCGCATCGAACGCTTGTTGCAATCGTTCGGCTGTCAGCATTGTTTGCGCGGCATGCTTGAGAATGACCGTATTTCCGGCGAGAAGCGCCGGAGCAATCGTGTTGATGGCGGTCAGCAGGGGATAGTTCCACGGCGCGATCACTAGGACCGTGCCCAAGGGCTGGCGACGTAGATAACGCCGCAAACCGGCCATCGGGGTCGGGTTGATATCGGCGAGTGAGGGCTCGGCGACATCGGTCATGTATTGCACGCGTGCAGCTATGCCGCGTAGTTCACCCGGCGATTGTATGATGGGGCGGCCTATCTGCCGGGTAATTTCCTCGGCGACTTCTGACGTCCGCTCCACCAGCCATGCGATTGCCGTCGATAAAAAGACCGAGCGCTCACGTATGGTCAAGGAGGACCATACGCTGCGCGCGCGCCGTGCGCTTTGTAGCGCCAGCGCGATCTGGGTCGGGCTGGCGTAAGTGCGGGTAAACAGCAATTGCCCGTCAATGGGTGAGATCGTTTCGATGTCAGGCGTCGTTTGCATTTTGCTCATGACTGCTGCGCCTTCATCCGCCTGACAGTTCGCGATACGTCTGATCAAGCACGCTTTCGAGCGTCGAGAAGATCCAATCGTTCTGCGCCCCAGTGAGGATGAAAGCGGGCGCGAGAACGAGTGATGATCCCAAAGGCCGGACGATCAATCCGCGCAGACGCGCGGCTCGTGCAATTCGCTCACCGATCCGAGCTGCGCCTGGAAAGGCTTGCCGGGTCGACTTGTCAGCCACGATCTCCAGCGCGCCCATGAGGCCGACACCGCGCGCCTCGGCTACCATGGGATGTTCGGCCATTGCTGATAGGCGCGACTGAAAGGGTTTGGACTGTGTGCGAACGTTCTCGAGTACGCCGTCTTCAACGATGATTCGAATCGCTTCGAGTGATACCGCGCAGCCGACCGGATGCCCCGCGGTAGTGAAGCCATGTGGAAACTCTTCCCACTGCTGGCATGCCTCGGTGACCCGAGTATCGATCTGCTTCGATAACATCACGGCGCCCATCGGAAAGTAACCCGCCGACATGCTTTTCGAGGCGACGATGATGTCCGGTGCGATGTCTAAGGTCTGGCAGCCCCAGATGTTGCCGGTGCGCCCGAAGCCGCAAATCACCTCATCGGCGACCAGCGGGATGCCGTGGCGGCGAAGAATCGGTTGAATCCGTTTGAAATAGGAAGCAGGCGGCACGATCACGCCCCCGGCACCTTGCACTGGCTCGGCAAAGAAGCCTGCGATGGTGTCGGTACCTTCAGCGAGAATCAGGCGCTCGAGGTTGTCTGCCAGACGATGACAGAAGGCGTCGTCACTTTCGCCAGCATTGCCGTAGCGCCATGCATGCGGACAATCGGCCATCACGACTTCCGGCAGCGGCAGCCCGAAGGCTTTCACATAGTCTTTGCCAGTGAGGCTGCTCGTCATCACTGCCGAACCGTGGTACGCACCTTTACGTGAGATGAGCTTGCGCCGCTGCGGTTGACCCTCGCCGCTCCACATTAGCCACAACAGTTTCACGACCGACTCGTTCGCCTCGGAGCCTGAGTTCGTGAAGAACACACGACTCATGGGCGCCGGTGCCAGTTCGAGCATGCGTTCTGCTAGCGCCACGGCGGGTTGAGAGTTGCGGCCAAAGAACGTGTGATAGCCAGGTAGAGCTTCGTACTGCTTGGCTGCTACGCGCGCCAAGCGATGTTCACTGAAGCCTAGGGTCATATTCCATAGGCCTGCGTTCGCCTCGAGATACCGATTGCCCTCGGTGTCGTACACATACATTCCATCGCCGCGTTCCATGACTGTCGGCCCATCCTGCTGTAAGGACGGCAGATCCGAGAACGTGTGAAAAAAGCTTCGCAGCTCACGCTGCTCCCAGGAATGGGGGTTGGGTGTCATGGGTGCTCCTGTGTGGTCGGGTGGCCGGCGAGTCCGGCCCGTACCCTAGTGGTAAGGGACTATGGTTCCATAAAAAACCATAAATAAATAGTAATGGCGTTGATATTGGGTTTTTATTAGATCATAGTCCCAATACAAGTTGAAGGAGACTTCCGTTGCGCACCGCCTGTCCGCCGCCGCCGCTTGCTGGCCGCATGACCCCCGACCAACTCCAGCAGGCCGTGCGCGACGGGCAGATCGACACGGTGGTCGTGTGCATGACCGACCTTCAGGGGCGGCTGATTGGCAAGCGATTGACCGCGCGTTTCTTTGTGGATACCGGCTTTGCGCCACAGATGTTTTGCGACTATCTGCTGGCCACCGATATGGAAATGACGCTGGTGGATGGATTCGAGGCCTCATCGTGGTCGCGAGGCTATGGCGACCTCGCTCTCGTACCCGATATGAATACGCTACGTGCTGTGCCTTGGCTCCCAGGCACGGCCATCGTGCTTGCCGACGTGACGGACCAACATGGCAAGCCACTGGCGCATTCGCCGCGGCAGATATTGAAGCATCAGCTCGATCGACTAGCCGCTCTCGGCGTCGAAGCCGACATGGCGGCGGAGTACGAGTTCTATCTATTCAACATGAGTTTTGAAGAGGCGCGCGCGGTCGGATATCGCGCGCTCAAACCCGCTAGTTGGTACCCGCAAGATGGACATGTCTTTCAAAGCAGCAAGGACGAGCCGGTCATCCGTCGGATCCGCAACCTGATGGATCAGGCTGACATCCCCATCGAAGGTTCCAAGGCCGAGTGGAGCGCGGGCCAGCAGGAGATCAACCTGCAATATTGTGAAGCGCTCGAAATGGCGGACCGTCTCGCGCTCTATAAAAACGGCTGCAAAGAGATCGCGCAGCAGAACAATCAGGCCGTCAGCTTCATGGCCAAGCTCGATGATTCGCTCGCGGGGAGTTCATTTCATATTCATCTGTCATTGCGGGACCGGGTGAACGGTCGCGCAGTGTTCCTGGACGAGCAGCGGCCACTCGCGATGTCTCGCGCGTTCGAGCATTTTCTGGCAGGCGCTTTAGAGCATGCTCCTGCGGCCACTTACTTTTGGGCGCCGTACATCAACTCCTATCGCAGGTTTCGCGCGGGTACGTTTGCGCCAACACGGATCGCATGGTCGGTCGATAATCGTACGACCTCTTTCCGCGTGCTGGGCAGCGGCCGAAGTCTGCGTTTCGAGTGCCGTGTGCCAGGTGCTGATGTGAATCCGTATCTAGCGTTCGCAGCGCTGCTGGCGGCAGGTCTGGCCGGTCTAGAGGCGCAGTTGTCGCTGCCGCCGGCGTTCAATGGCGATTGCTATCAGTCAGGAGTGCCGAGTATTCCGGTATCGCTACCGGCAGCACTAGCGCAGCTGGAATCCTCCACTGTGTTCGGGACTGCGTTCGGTGTGGACGTGATCCGGCACTATCTGCATTGTGGCCGGTGGGAATGGGCCCAGTCGGAAGCGGGGGTGACGGATTGGGAGCGCATTCGGTACTTCGAGCGGGTGTAGATGGTTGAAGAATCCATGCGATGCATCGGTCATACTCGCGCCAGCGGGAAGTGGACCAGGTGTCACGGCGACGCTCGGATCCCATCAAAGAGAGGAGCCTGTCGTGACCGATCAATCTGTGCCGCAACTGGCATCAGAGATAGCACAACAAATTGTCTCGTATGCGCGGCGTAAGGGGTTGAGCGCAGGCGCACGCCTCGCGCAGCGTACGCTCGCCGAAGAATTCGGCGTTTCGCGTTCTCCCATTCGCAGCGCTATGAAGCTGCTGGCCGATCGCGGCATCATGCAGATCGACGATGAGACGGGGACGTACGTGCTCGCGGAGCTTCCAGACAGCGAGGACTTCGATAGCGGCGTGGTTCCCAGTTCGCCCGTGGAAACGCTCTATATGTCGCTCGTGAAGGATCGCTTCGCTGGTGAGCTATTGGAGGACGTGACGGAGTCGGATCTGATGCGACGCTATTCCGTCGCACGTGCGGTGCTTCGGCACGCGCTACTGCGCCTCGCGAATGAAGGTCTCGTACAACGTCGCAGAGGCTACGGCTGGCATTTCCTGCCGATGATCGATTCGAAGGAAGCAGACCGGCAGAGCTATCAGTACCGCCTTGCCATCGAACCGGCGGTGCTGCGCTCGGAGACGTTCAAACCGGTGCAGGATCGCTTGCTACGTTGTCGGGCTGCGCACGCGGAGATGCTGGCCGGCATGATCGAGCGCGTGTCGGGGGCGCGATTCTACGAACTCAACACCGAGTTCCATGAAATGCTTGCCGAGTTCTCCGGCAACACGTTTTTTCTGCAGGCAATCCAGCAGCAGCACCGGTTGCGGCGTGCGGTCGAGTACGAGTCGTTCGTCTGGTCGGAGCGCATGCGAGAATCCTGTCAGGAGCATATCAATGTCATCGACGCGATTGTCGCTGGTGATATGGAGTGGGCGGCATCGTTGATGATTCATCACTTGAAAATGTCGCAACGGGGTGGGTTGCCGTTCGCCGCGACGCTGCCAGCCGGGGAGTAACGGCACTGGCTATCGAGGAGGGTCGATGCGTGCCATGGCGGACTCAATGAAGCGTCCGAGCAGCGGTGCGTCGCTCAGCAACGAGCTGTCGTTACGGTCGTGAAATTCCGGATGCCACTGCACACCGACTGCAAAGCTTGCATCCTTCAGCGCTACGGCTTCGACAATGCCGTCATCTGGGGAAAGTGCGTGAACGGCAAGGCCGTCGGCTAGCCGATCGATCGCCTGGTGGTGAATCGAGTTGACTCGGCTGTGCCGCTGGTTTGCAGAGCTCATCCAAGAATCGCGTGTGACTTCGATCGGGTGGAAGTTCTGATCGTAGAGCATGGAGTCGCGATGCCTGACTCGCTCGCCGAGTTGGCTGGGCAGATCCTGGATCAATGTGCCCCCAAGCGCCACGTTTAGTAATTGCATGCCACGACAGACCGCCAGGATCGGTTTGTCCACAGCGAGAAAGGCCTTCGTCAGGGCTATCTCATAAAGGTCACGTGCGCGATCGCCGCACCACTCTGGCCGCAGCGGATGCTGGCCATAACTTTGCGGCGACAGGTCCGCGCCACCATGCAATACGAGCGCGTCGAGACAATGTGAATACTCTTCGATGCGCTCGTTCTCCGGCGTTGCCGGAACGAGTACCGGCAGTGCGCCGCTGCTGCTTACCCATGCAACTAGCGACCGCTCCACGTATTGTAGAGCCTTGCCTGTAAAGAGCGATCGATTCGAATTCGCGGCTTCGAAGCAGACCGAGACTCCGACCCTCAGTGTGCGCATCGCTGGCGCAAGTTCGCATGAGTCACTGGCCAGCACTTCATTGACGGCGCAAAACTTTCGTGAAGAAGTCGAGCGCCGGCTCAAGCAGCAGTTCGTGGCTGACTCCAGGGACGACACAATGATCGACATCGATACCGTGCTTGCGCAGGCTCTCTCCCAGTGAGGCTAGGCGCTCCACGCGTGTTTTGCCGGATGCGGTGATGCCTTCCATCCAGAACGGCCAGCCCGGTTGCACGGCGATTTCCCAAGTCGCCGTGTCATCGCTGCCTACCAGTGTCTGAACGGCGACCTTGCGTAGGGCGTCGAGGTTTAATTCCTTGCCGAAGATGCTGGAGAAGTTGCGGACGCCACACCACCAGTCTCGCTCGAAGTCGAGCAGCGTGACGACGCCGGGCGCATCGATTGCGACTGCGCTCAGGCGCTCGGGGTGCACGTATAGGAAGCGATGCGCGAAGTGCGCGCCGCCCGAGAACCCGAATAGGCAGAACCGCGCCGCATCGAGCCGGTAAATCTCGGCGACCTCGCTGATCATCGACAGCAATAGCAAATCGAAGCGAATGCCTTTGAAACTCACAAACTTGTAATTCTCAGTGCCCCGCGCGTCGGGAATGCCGCAAGGGAAGAGGGGGCATAGCACCAGGCAGTGATGTTCATCGGCAAAGCCGGCGGCTCTCTCTTGGTAGGCGAACGGATTGCGGCCCGTGCCATGGACGAACACGGCAAGTTTCAGCGGTTGTGGATCGCTGGGTTGATAACTCTTGGGTACGTACAGGCAGTAGCTGAATCGTTGATCTGCCTGGCAGGCAAACAGGGGCGTCGCGCCCTTTTCATAAAAGCCCAGATCCGACGCGTTGCCATTCGGTCCCACTGCAATCTCCCCATTCGCTGACTGACTCATGGCGCGCAAGATAAAGGAAGTTCCAAATTGGCGCAATAATTGTTTACTGTTTTGGTACCAATTATGGGTATAGTAATGACACGAGCTGCTACGAGTGCTGGCGGAAGCCGGCTTGGATCAGCGGCTTTGTCTTAGCAGTGATGAATCAGAGGAGCTAGCGATCATGAAGCAGTCGATTGAGTTGAAGCATTTGCCCGCGGCGGTACCGGCCGAGATTCTGCAAGACTTCAAAGATGTGCCCACCGCGTTGTTGGCTGATACCGATGACGGTGTGGTCTCGTTGGGGCAGCCGCTGGTGGCGATGACTAGCAAAACCTGCTTCATCGGGGAGGCGCTAACGATCTCGACCGGTAGCATGGCGCAGTGGAAGGCCCTCGAGATGGCGAGGCGCGGTCACGTACTCATCATCGCCGCGCAAGGCCGGCCCGAGGCGGAGTTCGGGGCGATCTATGTGCACCTCGCCTTGCAAAAGGGAATCGCAGCCATCGTGACGGATGGGTTGATTCGCGATCGCGAAGAGATCGCGCGGCTGGATATTCCTGTGTTCGCCTGTGGCAGTCACCCCTCGTCGCCCGCGGATGCGACTGTGGGGCGCGTCGGTTATCCGATCGACTTGCAGGGTGTTCGCATCGAGGCGGGCGAGGTCATCGTCGGTGATGACGATGGCGTAGCGATCGTGCCTCACGTGGTTCTGACGACGGTGCGAGACAAGCTGACCACGCAGCGCAAGCGAGA
>NZ_JAEUPY010000379.1 GCF_016790065.1 Steroidobacter sp. | reverse complement strand
CCCTCCATGTGGAGAGCATAGCCGATGATGATCACGACAAAGAGCAGGCCCGCCGGGATGTAATACGGCCCGTGCGCCGAGACCATCCCGAGGTATCCCAGATGCAGAACGTTGTGCACGTGGTGATAAGCCTTGTGGTGGACGTGTGCGTGCTCGCGGAGCGCATCCATCCGTAAGCGGATGAGTTCCAGCAGGCTTCTCATGACGGCGTCACCTCGCGGTCGTTGCTGGCCCGCGTCGATGCGGTGTGCCCATCGGTGAAGCCACAAGGTCGGCGCCGCATGGACCAACAGCGATATGCGAGAGCCTTCAACGCAGCCGGATGTGTCGGCTCATGCTGAATCGATGCCACGGTGCAAGGAGTCTGCGGGGTGGCGCTGGGCGCGCCATGCCAAGTTGGGTTCGTCATTTCTGACCTCTCAGAGTGGGACGATGAAGGAGGTCCCGCACAGGCCATGCTCGTGCGGGGTAAGGGGGCTCCAATCGCGATCAGCGGATGGGAGAAAATTCGGGCGGCAAAGACTGCGAGCGTGCGCATCGAGCGCCGATCGCGCGGAGTTGGTGTTGTCGGTCGAGCCACGCGAACGGTTCGACCGCTGTTCTACTCGCTCGAGCCTGGGAGACGGATCACTCGCAAGCTCGTACCAGTCTCGTGCACCAAGGTTGGTGCGCTTTCGAAGGGTGCGGGCAGGTTATCGCACCGGTGTGTGTCGAAGTCTCAGTCATGCGAGCCTTCGAGGCGCGCGTGGCGAACGTGTCCGTGACGTTTCATCCTTCACTCGTGCTCCGCATCCGTTCGCAATTGCTGCCGTTGCCTTCGAGAACAGATCCACGACCGGCCGTGCGGCGCTATGGCCTGTCCGTGAGCTCCAACCATTGACAGCCGGGCGACTTCATCTCAATCAATAGTTGGACCAGCATTTCAGCGACGGCGGCGAGCCCGGTGTCACGAGTGACAGGATCGCCAGTCTTGGCTGAGGCAGGGTTAGCCGCCGCTTGCGCCTCGGCTTCGACCGCGTAGACCGCGGCGGCGAGCGCGCACAGCGCTCGGCCGCTGTCGCTGATGTCGCTGTTCGCGTCGACCGCACGGCCCGCTTGGAGCGCGCAGACCCAGGCGGCACTGGTCGCGGCCTGCGCCAAAGAGATTTGCGAAGGCTCGATGCTCGATGCATCGCCGTGCGCCGCGCTGAGAATCCGTTGTGCCCCGATGTACGACAGAAGCGTGGATTCGCGTTCGCATCGATCTGCTGCAGCGGAGAGTGCATCATGATGTGAAAGCGTGCGGAAGATCGACGCCACCGCACGCAGCCCCTTCGAGACGTGTGGCAGCGTGAGGCGGACCACAAGCGCACTGAACGCCTTGGTGTTGAGAACTCCCTGGGTACCGAGCTGGGCCACGCCCAACCGACGAAGGCCGCGAGCGCGCGCTTGTGGGGATGACCAGTCACAGTCATTCAGTCCGCCGACGAGATGCCGCAGGCAGTGCTCTATACAGCCCGGATCAGCACTGTGCGGCAACCCCAGTGCATAGCAGGCGGTGGCTTCCACACCCATCTGCCCGGGCGTTGGGCGCCCCAGTCCAGCCAAGAGGCCCTGGTCGATCAGTGCCAACACGTTCTCTGCGATGGCTTGTGTGATCTCGAGGGTGCCGACATGGATGTCATGGTTCGATGATGGTGCCGGCTGGGCGCCGGCCAGGGTCATACTCGGGTTTGGGTTCATGGCTCATCTCCAAAAGAAAAGGCCCGTTGATCGGAAGTTCGCGTGGACGATGTCCGGCGAACCCTGCGTGTTCGGAGAGGCGAACGATGGGATGGCGGCGGTCGAGCGGCGGCTTTCGTCGCAGCCACCCGACGCCAGGTGTTTCAATCGTTCACCGCCGTCGCATCCCTGCAAGGTCAAGCGGCCGGCGCGTCATCAGCGCCCGCGAGATCGAGCCACTGGCAGCCGGGCGCCCGCATCTCGATGAGCACCTGGACGACATCC
>NZ_JAEUPY010000118.1 GCF_016790065.1 Steroidobacter sp. | reverse complement strand
TCGATACCATCGATGAGCTTCGGCATGTGAACCTCAATGACCCTCTGAAGATGTTAGAAAGCGGGCTCCAGCAACGCAGTGTTCGAACGGTGCGGACGGCGCGCCAGCGATTCCTTGCGGCGCTCGATCAGCCGCAGAATCATGGGCGTGAAAATCAATTGCATGGCCAGGTCCATCTTGCCGCCGGGACAGACGATGGTGTTGGAGCGGGACATGAACGAGTCATGCAGCATCGACAACAAGTACGGAAAGTCGATGCCCTGCGGATTGGCGAAACGAATCACCAGGATGGATTCCTCCGGCGACGGGATGAAGCGCGCCACGAACGGATCGGAGGTATCGACCACCGGCACACGTTGAAAATTGATGTGAGTCCGTGAGAACTGCGGACAGATGTAGTGCACGTAGTCGTGCATCCTACGCAGAATGGTGTCGGAAACTGCTTCTGTCGAATAACCGCGAGTCGAACGATCCCGGTGCAACTTCTGAATCCATTCGAGGTTGATGACCGGCACCACGCCGATCAGCAAGTCGACATGCTTCCAGACGTTGATCTCCTCGTGAGCCGCGGCACCGTGCAGCCCTTCGTAGAACAGCAAGTCAGTCGCGTCGGGCAGTTCCTCCCATGCGGTGAACGTACCCGGCTTCTGAGCGAACGGAGCAGCTTCATGCTCGTCGTGCAGATAGCGGCGCCGCTGACCGCGCCCGCACTCGCCGTAGCTGCGAAACAAGCCGTCGAGCTCGGCGAACAAGTTTGCATCGGGCCCGAAATGGCTGAAGTAAGTGTCACCGCGGGCCACCGCTTCGGCCATTTGTTGCTTCATGCCAGCGCGGTCGTAGCGATGAAAGCTATCGCCTTCGACGAACGCCGCGCTGATGGCTTCTCGACGGAAGATCTGCTCGAAGGTGCGCATGACCGATGTCGTGCCGGCCCCTGACGAACCCGTAACGGCAATGATGGGATGCGTGGCTGACATGGTGGCTGCCTATGCGGGCGATCTGAAGATGCTACGAGAACCGAACAACGGCGCCTTGAACTCGAAGTCGTTGTACTCGCTGTGATAACGCTCGATACGTTCGACTTCAGCGCGCGCACCGAACACGAAGCCGATGCGCTGATGCAGGCTTTCCGGCTGCACCGTCAACACCGGCACGCGACCGGTACTGGCGCGGCCGCCGGCCTGCTCGATCAGGAAGCCGATGGGATTCGCCTCGTATAACAAACGCAACCTGCCTGCCTTGGCGAGATCCTTGCGATCACGCGGATACATATAAACGCCGCCGCGCATAAGAATCCGATGAGCTTCCGCCACCAGCGCGGCCACCCAACGCATGTTGAAATCATGACCGCGTGCCCCGCTCGCTCCGTCCTGACATTCGCGCACATAGCGCTTGATCGGCGCCTCCCAATAGCGCGAGTTAGACGCGTTGATCGCAAACTCCGACGTGGTCTCGGGAATGCGCAGATCCGGATGGGTCAACATGAACTCGCCAATCTCGCGATCGAGCGTGAAGCCATGCACGCCGCGGCCAGTGCTCATCACCAGCATGGTCGATGGACCATAGATAGCGTAGCCGGCACACACCTGCTCGGTCCCCGGCTGTAAAAAATGCTCCTCGGACGGGTCTGTGACACCCTCGGGACAGCGCAGCACCGAAAAGATGCTCCCGACAGCGACATTCACATCCACGTTCGAGGAGCCATCCAGTGGGTCGAACAGCAACAAATATTTGCCCGTGGGATATTCCGCCGGAATGGCGTACGGGCGCTCCATCTCCTCCGACACCATGCCGGCCAACTGACCGCCCCATTCGTTGGTCCGAATGAAAATGTCATTGGTCAGCACGTCCAGCTTTTTCTGAGTCTCGCCTTGCACATTGATGGTATCGACATCGCCCAGCGCGCCGGACAGCGCGCCCTTGCCGATCAGCGTGGCGATGCGCTTGCATGCCAGGCGCACGTCATTCACCAACGCGGTGAAATTGCCGGTGGCGTGCGAATGACGACGCTGCTCCTCGATCAGGAATCGGGTCAACGTGCGAGGTGCGATCGTCATGTTGGCAACTCCCCATTTTTTGCAGTCTCGGCGAACACACGGCTGGCCCGGATATCCGCGGCCACGAGGGTCATCAGGTCGCTCTTGTCGATGGTCTGATCGCGCTTGCCGAACAAGCGACTGGCCTGACGCAAACGCGCGCGGTCCAACGCGTTACGAATCGATCGGGCATTCGCGAAGTGCGGCTGGGTCTGTCGCCGCTCTATGTATTCGCGTAACGCCGCCTGAGCATCGGTGCTCAACGTGTACTGCATCTGTTGGAGCATCAACTCGGCGATGGCCAACAGCTCGTCCGGCGTGTAGTCCGGAAAAGCGACGTGATGCGCGATCCGTGACGACAGGCCCGGATTGCTCCGAAAGAATCGCTCCATGCGATCTTCGTAACCGGCCAGAATCACCACCAGATCGTCGCGATGGTTTTCCATCTCCTGCAACAGGATCTCGATGGCCTCCTGACCATAGTCGCGTTCGTTCTCGGGCCTGTATAAATAGTAGGCCTCGTCGATGAACAGCACTCCCCCCATGGCTCGCTTCAACACCTCACGAGTCTTCGGCGCGGTATGGCCGATGTATTGGCCGACCAGATCGTCGCGAGTGACCGCGACCATGTGCCCCTTTCGCACATAGCCGAGCCGATGCAGGATCTCTGCCATGCGCAGCGCGACAGTGGTCTTGCCGGTGCCGGGATTGCCGGTGAAGCTCATGTGCAAAGACGGCGCGCCGGTGCTCAGGCCGGCCTGACGACGCAAAGTGTCCACCAGCAGCAAGGCACAGATGTCACGAATGCGACTTTTGACGGGCGTGAGGCCGATCAACTCGGCGTCGAGTTGCTCGAGCACGTCGGCGACATGGGAGTCGCGGAACACGGCCTCGAGGTTGAAACCAGAGGTGTCCGGCGTGACAGCTGTGTCAACTGTGACAGTTTGTTTCAGCACAGAATTCATGTGACAGGCATCCCCCCGAAAAACACCCTCAGCGCTCTCCCTTTGAGAAAGCGACTACCGCGGCACCGACCTGAGCGGCGTCAGTAGCGATGGCCCTCCGGCCTTCGCGTCGCGTACGACCGCATCGAGTACTTCACTTCTCGGCCCGGGCCTTCTTCACGTAACAGCTCGAAGCCCGGTTCCTCATCGGGGCGAGCCACGATGAAGGACAGGCGCAGCGTCTCCACGCCGCGGGTGGAGTCGAAGGCATTCACCTTGACGTAGCGATTGGGAAACGTGCGCCGGCAGGCTTCGACTTCTCGCATGATCCCGGCGGCATCCTTCAGATCGAACATCGGGATGCCGAACATTTCCCAGTAGGTGTTGCGAGGATGCGGGTCTTCGGTGTGCTCGATGGACACCGCCCAACCGCGCTGCAGGCAGTACTCGATCTGGGCGCTGATTTGCGCGTCAGTGAGATCGGGCAGATAAGAGAACGTACCTTGAGTGAGTCGCATGGCTGTGCTCTCGAGTAAAAATCAAGCGGCCGCGGTCGGTGTGGGAACGAAGTCGGGTGTGTCGGTGCTCGCATAGTCGAACGTGACCTCACCCCACGTATCCAGTGCTGCTCGCAGCGGCACGCAATGCTTGGCGGCATCCGACAGAATCGATGGACCTTCACGCCAGATATCCCGGCCTTCGTTGCGAGCGAGCACCATGGCTTCGAGCGCAACTCGGTTCGCAGTGGCACCAGCAGCGATGCCCATGGGATGCCCGATCGTGCCGCCGCCGAACTGCAGCACCGTGTCGTCGCCGAGATACGTCAACAGCTGATGCATCTGACCGGCATGAATGCCACCGGAAGCCACTGGCAACACGCCGGGCAATCCGGCCCAGTCCTGGTCGAAGAAGATGCCGCGCTGTAAATCCATCGGGTTCTGCGACTCACGCAACACGTTGTAGAATCCCTGCACCGAGTTCGGATCGCCTTCGAGCTTGCCGACGATGGTGCCGGCGTGCAGATGATCCACGCCTGCGAGCCGCATCCACTTGGAGATCACACGGAACGACACGCCGTGATTCTTCTGCCGCGTATAGGTGCTGTGACCGGCGCGATGCAGATGCAAGATCATGTCGTTCTTGCGGGCCCACTTGGCCATCGACTGAATGGCCGTGTAGCCGATCACCAGGTCGATCATCACGATCACCGAGCCGAGCTGCTTGGCAAACTCGGCGCGCTCGTACATGTCTTCCATGGTCGCGGCGGTGACGTTGAGATAATGACCCTTCACCTCGCCGCTGGTGGCCTGAGCCCGATTCACCGCTTCCATACAGTTCAAGAAACGATCGCGCCAATGCATGAACGGCTGCGAATTGATGTTCTCGTCGTCTTTGGTGAAGTCGAGGCCACCCTGCAGCGCCTCGTACACCACGCGGCCATAGTTCTTGCCGGACAGGCCGAGCTTGGGCTTCACGGTGGCACCGAGCAGCGGTCGGCCGAACTTATCGAGTCGTTCGCGCTCGACCACGATGCCGGTCGCCGGACCGGCAAATGTTTTCACATAGGCCACCGGCAAGCGCATGTCTTCCAGACGCAGCGCCTTGAGCGGCTTGAAGCCGAACACGTTGCCGATGATGGACGCGGTCAGATTCGCTATCGAACCCGGTTCGAACAAGTCCAAGTCGTAAGCGATGTACGCAAAGTATTGGCCGGGCGAGCCCGGCACCGGCTCGACCTTGTAGGCTTTGGCGCGATAACGATCGCAAGCCGTGAGTCGATCGGTCCACACCACGGTCCAGGTCGCTGTCGAAGATTCGCCGGCCACGGCGGCGGCGGCTTCATTCGGATCCACCCCTTCCTGAGGGGTGATTCGGAACATCGCCAGGACATCGGTGTCCTTGGGCCGATAACCGCTGTCCCAGTAGCCCATCTGCGCATACTTGAGTACACCCGCCCGGTAGCGTTCTGCCGTCGGATCCGATGCGTTGCGATTGCCAATTCTCTTCATGGTCGTCGTGCCTCGAGCAAACTGTGGCCACTCATTCCACCGCCATCATCATCGTCTCGAGGCACAGACTCGCCCGCGGCCGCGCATTAGGTCCAATTCGAAATAATTGGCCCCAGCATAATTTTTCCTTATCTTGGCCCCATGCGTAACATCACCTTGAGACAGATGCGGGTGTTCGCGGCTGTGGCGCGCTACCGCTCCTTCACTCGCGCCGCTCGCGAGTTGCATCTCACCCAGCCGGCGATCTCGCAACAGATCAAGCTGCTGGAGCTGGAAATCGACATGCCGTTGCTGGAACACGTCGGCCGGCAGATTCATCTCACCGCCGCCGGCGAGGAACTGCTGCGTTACGCGGCGCAGATCAACGAGCTGTTGCGTGAAGCGGGCGAATCGCTCGCCGCCATGCGTGGCTTGAAACGCGGCGTATTGAAGCTCGGCGCAGTAAGCACGGCGAAATACTTCGCGCCGTCGCTACTGTCCGCGTTTGCCCCGGCTTATCCGGAAGTCGCGATTCGTTTTACGGTGGGCAACCGCGAAGAAATCATTCAACAGCTGGCCGCAAACGACATCGACCTGGTGATCATGGGCCGACCGCCCCGCGAGCTGATTACGGTGGCCGAGCCGTTTGCCAAACATCCGCTGGTCATCATCGCCTCGCCCAATCACCCGCTCGCCGGCAAGCGCCGGATTCCATTGCAACGCTTGAGCAGCGAGAAATTCATCATCCGCGAAGAAGGCTCGGGCACGCGGGCGTCGATGGAACATGTGTTCAAGGAACGGGATCTGGCCATCCACGCGGCCATGGAAGTCAGCAGTAACGAAACCATCAAACAAGCGGTGATGGCCGGCATGGGGATCGGCTTCATTTCCATTCATACCGTGGGCCTGGAGCTCGCGGCCGGCAAGCTGGTGATCTTGAACGTGGTGGGCTTGCCATTGATTCGCGACTGGTACGTGATTCACCTGCGTGACAAACGTTTGTCACCCATTACGGTGGCGTTTCGTTCTTTTCTGCTAGACAACGGCGCCGCCATCATTCGCAAGACCGCCGAAGAAAACAAACTGCTGCTGGATGCGGACTGAGGGCGTCTCAATAGTTGCGTCACTGCGGGAGGGGCTCGGACATTGGCCGCGGGCTTTGCTATCCTGTCTATTCATACAGCCCTAGCCAGCTCCAACCAGCCATGTCGAAGGAAGCCGCATGACCGACCCGAAAACGCCGTCCGAGTATCTGGTGATTTCCAAGGGCAAGTGGGACGAGGACAAGTCACCCGAACAAATCCAACAGGCCATCGATGCTTTTTACGAATGGCACGACGTGCTGGTGGCCCAAGGCAAGATGATTTCCGGCCAGCGGCTGGCCCCGCCCACCCTGATGGTTTCCAAACATGGCATCACCGACGGCCCGTTCGCCGAAACCAAGGAGGTCATCGGCGGGTACTGGTTTTTTCGCGTCGGCAGCCTCGAAGAAGCTGCCGCGTTAGCTGCCCAGAATCCTTGCCTGGCCTGCGGCCTGCACTATGAAGTGCGCCCCATCGAACCCAAGCGCGGCTCGGCCTACGATCAGACCTGCGAAACGCCCGGCAGCCGAACGAAGAAGTAGCTAGAACGTGGCTGTCTCACGCCCGTGCGTGGTTTCCAGTCCGTGCAGGCTGCTCACACCACGCGCTCCAGTGAAAATGCTGTTGTGAATTTCGGCATCGGTCACCGTGGCGCCTTCGAGTGTGGCGCCACTGAGATCAGCCCCCGTCAGCTTGACCCGCGACAGATTGGCGCGAGTGAGATCCGCCTCGCGTAAATCGGCAAAGCTCAGATCGCCGCGAGATAAGTCAGCGCCAACCAGTTTCGCGCCCTTGAGCTTGGCGTTTCTCAGCACGATGCGAATCAAACCCATGGGTTGATTGCGCATGTCGGCGCCGCTCTTCAAGTCGCTGAGATTGGCGCCTTCCAAGTTGGCGAACTCCAGATTGCTCATGAGTCGCGCGCCGCTGAGATCCGCGCCGGCAAGATTGGCTCTCACCATCAGCACGCCGAACAAACTCGCGCTGCGCAGGTTGGCGTCCGTCAGCACGGCATTGCGCAGAATAGATATATCCAGATTGCAGTTGGCCAGATTGGCCTTGGCAAGATTGGCTCCCTCGAGATTGGCACCAAACACTCTCGCCCCTCGGAAATCGATGCCGGACAGATCGACACCAGGCGCTTCGAGATTGGAAAGATCGGTGCCGCCACCCGCCAGTCGAGCGATGACTTGTTCTCGCGATGAAGGTTCGGCATACGCCGCAGCGGCCGCCAGCATGAGGTAACCCATACAAAGGCCGGCCAGTTTGTTTGCTAATCGGACCTGCATTGCCACAACGGCTCCCGATACTTTGCAGCGAGCACGCAGTTATTCCCAGTCCAGCGGTCCATCAATTAGCCCCATCAATCCAACATTAAGCAGCGCGCAACGACTGTATCACTGTGCCGTCTGTGTCGTCACAGTGTCACTTTCTGACACAGGCTCGAACACATCTCGACGATGCGCCTCGACTTCGTCTGGTCAGCTGTTGTCTTTTCGCACGCACGCACCTGCAAATCGGCCTTGATTCGAAACTGGCATACAGCTTGCTACATATCAGCCACACGAATACGTGCCGCTGCCAGCAAACAGCAGGTCGCGGCCGATTGTGAGTGCTCGACACAATCATTCGACACAATCAGAAGGGGGAATGCCATGCACACGAACCAAGGCATGTACGGGCCTATGCACATGCTTCGATATACGATTGCCGCCGTCATCGCAGTCGTAGTCTGCAAACCGGCCGGCGCGGTCGAATTGAATGCCGGCGATTGGAAGTTCACGGCCAGCGGCAACGTCAACGTCCATTACATCCATTCCAGTTGCGAAGATGAAACATCGCTCAGCATCACCGGCGGACTGGCGTGTCGCGGCGCTGCCGGCGAAGACAAGACTTCGTCGATCAGCAACGGCTTGTTGCCGGCCGCACTGGCCATCGGTGCATCCACTACCCAAAACGGCTACGACCTAGCCGTGACCTTCGGCTTCTATCCGGGCGTCAGTACCAACGACGGTAGTCCGAACCTGCAACAGGGCGCGACGTTGTTGAACACCGCGCTGGGCACCACCGGCATCGACATGCGCCAGGTGTTCATGACTTTCGGCAACAAGAGCATGGGCACGTTCATGCTCGGCCGTAACATTGGTCTGTTCGGTGCCGATGTGATTCTCAACGACATGACTCTGCCAGGTGTCGGCGCGAGCAATGGCAACTATGCGGCGCCGGCCAACACGTCGCTCGGCTCCATCGGCTTGGGCTACATCTATACGGACTGGCTGGCACAGATCAATTACACCACGCCGGATTTCAGCGGCTTCAAAATCACTCTCGGCATTTTCGATCCGGTCGAGCCCATCACCCAAGGCGCGGCGACTCCCAAAGGCAGCCCTGGCTTCCACGGCAAAGTCGCTTACACCAATGGTCCGATCTACGTGTCCGCCACCTTCATCAGTCAGAAACAAGAAGGCGTCACCGACGCCGACGACTTCGACAGCCGAGGCTTCGATATCGGCGGTAAAGTCACCTTAGGCCAGTTCGAAGTGCTGGGCTGGTACTACACCGGCAAAGGCATGGGCACCACCGGCTTGTTTCTATTCGGCGCGGCACCCGGCGGCCGTGAGCGCGACTCGGATGGCTTCCTGGCGCAAGTCACTTACAAGCTCGGCGCCACCAAGATCGGTGTGAACTACGGCGTGAGTAACCTGGACCTGGCCTCCGCCGAGGGTACTTCGGATCTGGTCGAGTCCAACGAAAAGTTCACCGTCGGCGTGTATCACTCGCTGACCGAGAACCTGACGTTGCTCGGCGAGTTCACCGATGTGAAAGCCGAGTCGCACAACGGCATCAAGAACGACAGCAACACCTTCAACCTCGGCGCGTTCTTATCGTTCTGACGCGCAGCGTTCGGCTGAGCGGGTGGGAACTGGATGCGGGCGGCATCCATTTCCCATCGCAGCCATGCCAAGTTCATA
>NZ_JAEUPY010000066.1 GCF_016790065.1 Steroidobacter sp. | reverse complement strand
TCACCGGCCGGCTGGTGACCCGATCGACAAAAAATTTCATGTCGGCGATTCACTGCGGGCGTTTGCTCGAGCAGACGGGCGGCTGCTGCTTCCGGCACCGTTCCCCTTAGCCTCACGCGTAATACGCGTACCTGTGGGGCGCTCTGTACGGAGGCACTTGTGACCCAATTCGCGAATTGCAGATAGCAACGCCCCCTGCTTTCCGTAATGTTGCTGTATCAACACGACAGCTGATTGCCGACAGAGTCGCTCTTGCATGTTCGCCAGATCAAAAGTTACTCATCGAGGCGGACACAGTGCCGGCTTCACCATGGTCGAGCTGATGGTGACGGTGGGTATCGCCGCGATTCTGACGGCGGTCGCGGTGCCTTCCTTCAATCAGTTGATCATCAGTAGTCGGCTGGTCACTCAATCCAATGATCTGGTGGCGGCAATCAACTTCGCTCGTTCCGAAGCCATCAAGCGCAACACCAATATTTCTTTGTGCCGGGTCAATGCGGTGGATTCGACCACCTGCGTCACCGGCGCCGGTGCCTGGCAAAACTGGATCGTGACTCCTGGCGGCGGCAACGTCGTTAGACGCGGCGTCGTGAACACGGCCGCCGGCGGCATGAATGTGCAGTCCACACTCACCAACGACGCGCTGGTATTCGGTGCGGAAGGTTTGGCTCGCAGCGGCGGCGTGCTGGTCACCAATCAACGAATCAGTGTCTGTTCGACGCGCACCAGCACCGACAACATCCGGCGCGTAGTGCTCGGCAGTGGCAGCCGCTTGTCCACCACCACCGCTAGCGGAGCCTGCGGACCATGAAGTACTCGCGACCCAACGCTCAACGTGGCGTCGGCTTGATCGAAGTACTCATTTCATTATTGGTCCTGTGCTTCGGCATGCTGGGGCTGGCCGGCTTGCAGATGTGGAGCTTGAGAAACAATCAGGGCTCGATGGAGCGCAGCCTGGCGGTGGTGCAAACCCATTCCATCGTCGATGCCATGCGTGCCGATCGGGCGTCGGCAGCGACCGGCGGATTCGACGTCGCGATGGGGCCGGGTGCCGCTGTGCCCTCTGCATCGCCCTTCGCTCAGTCGGCACTGCGGACCTGGCTGAGCAATCTCGAAACGGTGTTGGGCGCTGGTGCTTCCGGCAGCGTCTCTTGTGACGGCGACTTGTGCACGGTGCGCGTTCGCTGGAGCGATCAACGTAGCGCCGGCGGCGCCACCGATGCACAGACCCCGGCGCAGCAGGAGATCGTGACTGTGGTGCAGCTGTGAGCGGACGCGCCCAAGCCGGTGGCTTCACGCTGATCGAGCTGATGATTTCGATGATGCTCGGCTTGGTGGTGATCGGCGGTGCCATGGGCGTGATTCTCGCCAACCGTCAGAGCTATCGAACCAACGAAGGTCTATCACAAGTTCAAGAGAGCGCGCGCACGGCGTTCGAGTTGATGGCACGTGATATTCGGCAGGCAGGCGTCACCGGCTGCGACAGCACGGGCAAGATTGCCAACACGCTGCGACCGCAAGCGCTCTGGTGGCAGGACTGGTTCGGTCTGCGCGGCTATGAAAGCACCATGACCGATCCTGCCGCGGGATTCGGCAGTACGGCACCAAACAATCGCATCAGCGGCACCGATTCCATCGTGACTCAAGGCGTCGAAGGCGCCGGCATGTCGGTGGCCGAGCATCTGCCGGGTTCCAACAGCATCAAGCTCAATGCCGCCAGCACCAACATTGCGCTGGGCGACATTCTGATGGTCTGCGATTTCGATCACGCCGCCATCTTCCAGGTGAGCACTTACACCGACGCCACCGTCACTCTGCTACACGCGGTCAGCAGCTCGCCCGCGCCGGGGAATTGCACCAGTGGCCTGGGCTACCCCAGCTCGACAAGTTGCAACGGCACCGGTACCTCTTACGGCTACGCCCGCAACTCACAGATCGCGCGTATGAGTGCGACTGATTGGTACGTCGGCGACAACCAGCGCGCCAACGAAGGTGGGCGATCGCTGTATCGGCGGCGCATGAACGCGACCACGCCCGAAGAAATCGTGGTAGGCGTGACCGACATGCAGATCCAGTATCGCGAGGCCGGCAATACCAATTTTGTCGATGCCGCCACCGGCCTCAATTGGACCAACATCAACGCGGTGCGCGTCACGCTGACCATTCGCAGCGCCGATCAGCGCATCACTACCAATACCAACGTCAACTCCGGACGGCTGGAGCGTCAGTTCACCAACGTCATCACTTTACGGAACCGGGTGCCATGAGGGCCTCATCGCATAGTCAACAGCGCGGTGTGGCGCTGGTCGTTTCGCTGATTCTGCTGGTGCTCGCAACGCTGATCGGTCTGGCCAGCGTACGCGGCACGAACTTGCAGGAACGCATGAGCGCCAACATGTACGACCGTTCGCTCGCGTTTCAACGAGCTGAATCGGCTCTGCGCGCCGCGGAGGATGCGATCACTGCCAACTGGCGAATCGCCGATCTGCGCGGAGTCGATTGTTCGGCCGCTGGCGTGCCGTGCAAAGTCATTCCCGAAAATTCGTTCTCCGGCACCGATGGCAACTGGGTGGCGGTCGACGATTTGCACAACGTCAATTCGAGCAAGAGCGACGGGCGGCCGGAATATCTCATCCAGTTCATGGGCACCGGCCGCGCCGAAAACAATCTAGGCCTGGACGCGAATGCCGACTATGGCAACTACGGCACGCCTTACCCGCCCGATAACGTGGCTTTCTATCGCATCACCGCTCGCAGCAGCGCTCCCGCCGACGCGGTCGACCGCTCCATGGTCGTCCTGCAGTCCACCGTCAAGCGCGCTATCTAAGACTGGCACACACTGAGGTCGTCATGTCGATGAGCAATGAATTGCCACGGACGTCTCGGCGCTCGGCGCTCGAGCGGCTGCGCTGCGTGTTTGCCGGTGCGTTATTGACTGTGTTTGCCGGAGTGGCGAGCGGCCAGAGTGTCGAACAGTCGCCGCTGTCCGTTGGCGGCGGCGTGCCTGGCAATTTATTGCTCGTGCCTTCGGTGGAATGGCCGACGCTCGATAGCATAGCGAACCTCGGTGCTTACGATCTCACGCGCTCCTACGTCGGCTACTTCGATGCCAACAAGTGTTATCGCTATTCGTACAACCTGATCGAGACCAGCCGCTATTTCTATCCGGTGCAAGACGGCGTCACCACTCATATTTGTAATTACGCGAACAAGGAATGGAGTGGCAACTATCTGAACTGGGCAGCGACCCAAACCATCGACCCGTTTCGTAAAGCCCTCACCGGCGGTTATCGCGTGCGCGATACGTCGACCGAAACCTGGTTGGAGAAGGCGCGCTTCGACGGCAACGGCGGCAGCGGCAGCTATCCGAATCGGCGGATCCCAGCCACTGGCGCCAATCGCACCCTGGTGCGAGGCGCGACGCCGGCCAACTGGGACGATTTCACTTACCGCATCTGGGGTCAGAGCAATCGTATGCGGTTTACTCGCAGCGGCAGTCTCGACACCCTCATAGTGGTGCCGTACGACCCCTCGATTCACACCAGTCTCACGTTGCTGGAAGGCGTCGTCTACGAAGTCAGCATCCGAGTCAAAGTGTGCGATGCCAGCGTCGGCCTGGAGAGCAACTGCGTGCAATACTCGCAGGGCGCGAAGCCCGAAGGTCTGTTACAGAAATATTCCGACCGCATGCGGTACAGCGTGTTCGGCTATTTGAACGACTCCAACATCTTGCGCGATGGCGGCGTGTTACGGGCGCGGCAGAAGTTCATCGGGCAGTACAAGTACAACCCGCTCAGCGAGCCGGTCGACAATTCCGCCAAGGAATGGGACCCGAGCACCGGGGTCCAGGTTCGTAATCCGGACACGGCCGACGCGACCTCGACCACCGCGCGAGTGGGGCAGACCATTGCCGATAGCGGCGTGCTCAACTACATCAACAAATTCGGTCAGATGACCACTCAGAATCACAAGAGCTACGACCCGGTCAGCGAGCTCTACTACACCGCCCTGCGTTATTTGAAAAGGCAGGGCAACGTTAGCGAATACACCAGTCTCGCTGGCACCGCCACGCAGCGTTACAACTACGCCGACGGCTTTCCAGTGATCACCGACTGGGACGATCCGATGCAGTACCGCTGCCAGAGCAGCGCATTTCTCGGCATCGGCGACGTGAACACTCACCGCGACAAGAATTTGCCGGGCAACACGGTGACCACCGATGAGCCCACCGTGCCGGCGGCAGTCGCGGCGGATACGACGGTCAACGTGGTCACGGCCACCAACAAAGTGGCGCGACTCGAAGGCATCACCATATCGACGCCGTTCACCGGCCGTGAAAACTCGGCTTACATTGCCGGACTCGCGTGGGATGCACATACCAAAGATCTGCGCTCGGATTTGGCGGGCACGCAAACCGCCTCGACGTATTGGGTGGACGTTCGCGAGAACCAGGTGTTGGAGCCTCGCGCCCGCAATCAGTATTGGCTCGCCGCAAAGTATGGTGGTTTCGCCGTGCCGAGAGGTTTCGATCCGGATGCGCGTACCACCGCGCTCGACGCGGCTTGGTGGAGCAGCGGTGAGACGCTGTCCACAGGCGATATTCGTCCGGAGAATTTTTATGTAGCCAGCGAAGCCGACAAGATGATCGAAAGCTTGACGCGCGCGTTCGCCAGGATCGTGACCGAAAGCGCCGGCTCGTCGAGCTCGCTGGCGTCCAACTCGACGCGCATCGATACCGACACCAAAACCTTCCAGGCGCAGTTTTTCAGCGGCACTTGGCTGGGCGACCTGCAGGCATACAACGTCAACCGTGATGGCTCGTTGGAAAGCAGCCCGGCGTGGCGCGCGGAACCGCAGCTGACCGCGACGACGGCTTGGGCGAATCGCCCCATCTACGTTTACAACCCGCAAGCCAGCGGCACGGCGCGCTACGCGCTGTTCACCTACAACAACCTGGGTTCGAGACAACAGACGGCGCTCGAGAACTCGGACGTGGTCGATTACTTGCGCGGCGATCGCAGTAAGGAAGAGGCGAAGGCCGACGGCATCTATCGCACGCGTACCGGCGTGCTAGGCGATATCGTCAACTCGACGCCTGTGTATGTGGGGCCGCCCAACTCACGGTTGTATGTGCAGTCCAGCTTCACGGGGGCCAATCGTTACGCCGCTTTCGCAACCGCTCAAGCGAGCCGAACTGCAGCCGTGTATGTAGGAGCCAACGACGGCATGCTTCATGGATTCAATGCGACCACCGGCGCCGAGACGTATGCCTTCGTGCCCAACGCAGCGATTTCGACGGCGCTGCGCTCGTACGCGTCGCCTACTTACGAGCATCGATATTTCGTGGATGGCGAAGTGGCGGTAGCGGATGTCTACGACACGGGCGATAGCAGTTGGAAGACGGTGCTGGTCGGCACCATGGGCCGCGGTGGCCCTGGCGTGTTCGCACTCGATGTGACCAATCCGACCGCGGTGAAATTTCTCTGGGAAAAAAGCGCCACCGATATTCCCGCGTTGGGCAAGAACATCGGCCGGCCGGTGATTGCGCAAGTTGCCGATGGCGATTGGCGCGTGGTCTTCGGCAATGGCGCTGGCTCGACTGCCGGCGCCGCGCAGTTGATCTCTATTTCTATTCGCACTGGTGCGGCGACGGTGACCAACACTGGGGTCACCGGCAACAATGCGTTGACTGCAGTATTGGCACGCGACTCCGATAGCAACGGCTTGGCTGATACCGCTTATGCCGGCGACATGCGTGGCAATCTGTGGAAGTTCACCAACCTGTCGGGTACTCCGACAGCCACGAAGATATTCGAAGCGCGCGATCCCAGCGGCGTGGTGCAGCCGATTACTGCCGCGCCATTGTCCGGCGTGGATCCCAACACCGGCACCGTCTGGGTGTTCTTCGGCACCGGCCGTTACTTGAGCACCACGGATCTTGCCGATCGTCAGGTGCAGTCGTGGTATGGCATCAAGGATAACTCCACGACCTACGGCACACGCGCTAGCCTGGTCAAACGCGACATCCTCGCCGAGACCAAGGTAGGTGGATTGGATGTGCGCGTCGTCGCCGATGGTTCGACCAGCGATCTTTCCGGACGGCGCGGCTGGTACATGGATCTGGTGTCGCCGGTGAAAGGCGTGCAGGGCGAGCGCATGGTGGTGCCGAATCGTTTCCAAGGCGTGGCGCTGATCGGCACCACACGCATCCCGGAAGCTGCCGATGCCTGCCAACCCACCGGCAATGGTTTCATCATGGCCATCGATCCTTTTTCCGGCGCGCGGCTGCCGGAAAGTTTCTTCGACGTGACCCGCGACGGCGTGTTCAACAATGCCGATCTGGTGTCGGTGAACGGCCGCGCGGTGCCGGTGTCGGGCATCGGCTTCGGCAGCAGCGCCAACAATCCTATTTTCGTCGAGGACACCATGCAGGTCAGCCTCGATCCGGGTACCACCGAAACCATCAAGATCCAGGGCTCGGCCAGCGATGCGGGGCGCATGAGCTGGCGTGAGATCGTGAATTGACGAGACAAAACCATGCAATGTGAACATCGACAAGCCCGGCGCGTTGGGCGTCGGCCGCGGGTTGCGGGTGTGACGTTGGTCGAGCTGATGGTGACGACCGGCATCGTCGCCATTCTCGCGGCGATCGCATATCCGTCCTATCAACGCTATGTGTCGCGGACTCATCGCAATTCGGCGGCAGCTTGTCTGGCGCAGTACTCGCAGCTCATGGAACGTCACTACACGTCGAATCTGAGCTATTTGGGCGGCGATGCTTTGTCGCCGCCCGGCTGTCGCTTGGAAAACAATATGAACCGCTACTACACCTTCGCGTTCACCATTCCGGCCGACGGTCGGACCTACACCGTCCGCGCCGACCCGAGCACCGTGCAACAGGCCACCGACGCGCTCCAGTGCGGCACCTTGACCTTGAATCAATCGGGCGCGCGGACGCCGACCAACAACGCTTGTTGGTGAGCTTGCGGTCCTTGACCTGGGCTTGCAGAATGAGGCGTGCACATCAAAAAAGCCGCTGGTGCCCGGACCTCTGCCGCCGAGGGTTCACAGTCTTGGCGTGCCGCGCTGCTGGAGCGGCAAGACTTACTTTGGGAACAGGTTCGGCATCACGGCGAACAACGTCGTGAGCATCTGTCCGAACGCGCGACCTGCGTGTTGGCCGATGCGCTCCAGTGGCTCGCTGAGCTTCCCGAGAATTCCATCCATGCCGTGGTCACCGATCCGCCGTATGGCGTGGTCGAGTACGAAGAAAAGAACCATCTGAAACTTCGCTCCGGCCGCGGCGGGGTGTGGCGTATTCCACCTTCCTTCGATGGCGCCAAGCGCAATCCCTTGCCGCGCTTCACCGTGCTATCCCAGGAAGAGATCAGCGCTCTGCATAACTTCTTCGGTGCTCTGGCCTACGGGCTGAACCGCGCGTTGGTGCCCGGCGGGCATGTGTTTCTGGCTTCCAATCCGCTGCTTTCGACCATGACGTTCCATGCATTCCAGCGGGCCGGCTTCGAGAAGCGCGGCGAAGTGATCCGCCTCGTTCAAACCCTCCGCGGCGGGGATCGTCCCAAGGGCGCCGAACAAGAGTTCTCAGACGTCTCCATGATGGCTCGCTCGTGCTGGGAACCGTGGGGCCTGTTCCGCAAACCTCTGGAAGGCACTGCCGCTCAGAACTTGCGCAGATGGGGCACCGGCGGTCTGCGACGCATCTCCGACGCCGAGCCTTTCAAAGACGTCATCGTTTGCTCACCCACTCGTGGCAGCGAACGCGAGATCGCTCCTCACCCTTCCTTGAAACCGCAACGCTTCCTTCGCCAACTGGTTCGCGCCTCGCTGCCTCTCGGCATCGGCATCGTCTACGACCCCTTCGCCGGCAGCAGCTCGACCTTGGCCGCCGCCGATCACGTCGGCTGTTTAGCGGTCGGGACGGAGCGGGATGCGAAGTATTTTGGGATGGGCTGCGGAGCGTTTGGGCGGCTGCGGACGCTGTGAAATTACCCGCGCCGGATGTCGTTTACTGACAAGGGAGCGATGCTCCGGTCGTGGACGATCGCAAGGTAGTGGGGGTGTGAATGGCGCGAGCGAGCATCAGCTGGGCATCGTCATGGGTGGTGTTGGCGCTGGCGGCGATGAGCTGCGTCCAAGCTGTCGCCGCTGAAAATAAGCCAACCACCAGCACCGTGACGCTCGGTGACGAATACTGGATCCGCGCCAACGTTTTCCAGCAGCAGCGGCGAATCCAGGTCTATCTTCCTTCCAGTTACCACAGTTCGCAGCAGCGCTATCCGGTGCTGTATTTGCTCGACGGCGACGCGTACTACGTTTCGGTGTCGGGCACGGTGCGGTTGTTGAGCGAGTCGTCCGGAAGGATTCCCGAGACCATCGTCGTTTCTATTCCGAATGTCGCGAGAGCCAGAGAGTTGGCGCCGCCGGTAAGCCAACCAAAGCCGGGTGACGAGCCGTATGAGGCTGACCAGTTCCTGCAGTTCTTGAAGCAGGATCTGATTCCCTGGGTGGAGAGCCACTATCGCACTCAGCCGTTTCGGATCATCGTGGGGCATTCGCGGGGCGGACTGTTCACGCTGTACACCTTCTTGAACTCACCGGATACCTTCAACGCCTACCTGGCGCTGAGTCCAGCACTGTGGTGGGACGATGAGGCAGTGGTCAAGGACGCGCCGGAGAAACTGAAAGGAATAAAGCCGGGCAAGTCGATGAGGTTTCTATATCTCTCGGCGGGGCACGAATCCATCGAGATCACCGAGCCGACGGCGCGAGTCGCAAAGTTGCTGGAGCAAACGCAGCCGGCCGGGCTGCGATGGCGCTACGACTATCTGGCGAACGAGAATCACATGTCTAGTCACTTGCCGAGCACCATCGCTGGTCTGCAGATGGTGTTCGCCGATCTGCAAGTGCCCGAGCGCATCATCCTGTCGCAGGGACTGGCAGGAGTAGAGGCGCATTACGCCAAGCTCCAGCAGACCTATGGCTACGAGTTGCGGCCGTCGCATGCAATGTTGACTTGGATTGGCGGCTTTCTGGAACAGCAGGACCAGCCCAAAGCAGCGGCTGAGTTTTTCCAGCGCGCCCAGCAGCTCTATCCCGATCATCAGCCCTTGTTGCGAGACTGGCCGGCCCGGCCGCTGCAGTGATACGAATGAAAAAAATCGCCCAGTTCATCGCCGCCGTCTGCATCGGCGCGATAACAGTCGACGCCGCAGCGGCCGACGACTTCAAAGTGGATCGCAATGTGTTCGTCGCGATGCGCGACGGCACTCGTCTTGCCACAGACCTGTATCTGCCGTCGCAGGCGCAGAAAGGCAAGGTGCCGGTCGTCCTGATCCGCACGCCTTATGGCAAGGATGTGAGATACACGCCGCAGTCCAAACAACCCACCTCGCTGTTGCGTTTCTTTGTTTCGATCGGCTACGCGGTGGTCGTGCAGGACAAGCGCGGCCGGCATCGCTCCGAAGGTGAGTATGTCGTGTCGGGAGGCGACGCAGAAGATGGTTACGACACCGTCGATTGGCTGAGCAAACAAGCCTGGTCCAACGGTAACGTCGGTGCGATCGGTTGTTCTTACGAAGGTGACATTCAGTTGTTCATGGCCGGCACACGGCCGCCGGCGCTGAAGGCGCTCATTCCGTTGGCGTCGGGCAGCGCCGTCGGTTCGTTGGGCGGTCACTACCGTTACTGGGGCGCGCGTGTGGGCGGCGTGCCCGAGTGGGTGGGCGTGATCGGCTGGTTCGCGCAGTATGGTGAGAAGTACTTTCCCAAGTTGCCGGCCGACCTGCCGCACGATCAATACAACTCCAACATCGGGCTGTGGGACATCACGCGTCGTCCGCCGACCATTGATCTGAAAACGGCCTGGCATCACCTGCCGTCGAAAGATGCGCTCGCCGCGCAGGGGCTGACAGGAACCGACTTCGAAGACACCATCGCGCGGAGCGCAGCGGATCCGTATTGGGACAAGCTGCCGTACATGACGAAGAGCTATGTGTCCGACGTGCCGGCGTTGTTCGTCAATTCCTGGTTCGACTTCGGCGCCGACATGACGCTGTTCGAGATGAACTATCTGCGCAATCACTCAGCATCGAAGCAGGCGCGCGACAATCAGTTCGCCATCATGAGTCCTCATCCTCACTGCGCGTTCGAGCGTGAAGCCAGTGAGAACACGCGCATCGGCGAGCGTGAAGTGGGGGACACGCGCTTCGATTACCGCAGTCAGTACCTCACCTGGTTCGATGCCTGGTTGAGAGACGATGCCGCGGCCAAGCGTCGCATCATGGATTGGCCGCGACTGCGTTACTACGCAATGGGGCGCAACCGCTGGCAGACTGCTTCGGCCTGGCCGCTGCCGGCCATGAAGGAACAGAATTTCTATCTCGGCAGTAGCGGTCGCGCGAATAGTCTCAGCGGCACCGGTAGCTTGAGTCGCGTACATAGCAAGCCAGCGCCAGCCAGCACGTATAGCTACGATCCGAAAAATCCCGTGCCGTCGCGGGGCGGTGCCATGTGTTGTACCGGCACGCCGGATGCGGTGGCCGGCGCGCTCGACCAAAGGTCGGTGGAAGGCCGCGAGGACGTGCTGGTGTTCAGCTCGGAACCACTGGCTCGCGAGCTCGAGATGACCGGTGAGCCCAAAGTCGTTTTGTATGTATCCTCGGACGCCGTCGACACCGACTTCACGGCGAAGCTGCTCGATGTCTATCCCGACGGTCGTGCCTTCAACGTGTTAGAGAGCATCCTGCGCGCTCGCTATCGCGAAGGGCAGGATAAAGAAGTCTGGATGCGCAAGGGCGAAGTGTACGAGCTGACCATTCCGCTCGGCGCCACCAGCAACGTGTTCCTGCCGGGTCATCGCATTCGATTGGAGATTTCCAGCAGCAACTTCCCACGCTTCGAACGCAACTTGAACCGCGGTGGCGTCAACTCCGAGCAAGCGGACGGCGTCGTCGCTGAGAACACCGTGCACCACTCCAAGGCACATCCGTCTCGATTGGTGCTGCCGGTGGTCGCTGGAAGGTAGCGGGTTACCTGCACCGGATGCGCACTTACTAGCGACGGTGCCATTGTGTGGTCATGAGCAGCAGCCCACTGGCCGTGCCGACCCCGCTATCCACCGAGCGCACGGTTCGCGGCCTGACGCGGCTGCAGCTGTTCATGATGAGCTTCGGCTCCATCGTCGGCGTCGGCTGGATCACGATTCTCGGACAGTGGCTGTCGCTGGCGGGCCCGGGCGGCAGCATCGTCGCGTTGGCCGTGGGGGCGGCGGCGGTGCTGTTAGTTGCCGCCAACTATGCGCTGCTGGCTCGTAACGATCTGTTTGCAGCCGGCGGTGAGATTGGAGCGGTGGCGGCCTCGCTCGGTCAGCGCGCGGCCTTCATCGTTACGGTGGCCATGTGTCTCGCCACCATCAGCATCGTGGCATTCGAAGCGGTGTCGGCCGGTTGGATCGCCACGACCATTTTCCCGGCACTCGAAGGTCCGCCGTTGTATCGCATCTTCGGGCGCGACGTGCATGCGGGCACTGTCGTGATTGCGTTGATCGGAACGATGATAGTGGCGGCGCTCAACTTGAGGCCCATTGCAAAGACTGCGCGAGCGCAGAACGTCATCGTGTTCGTGAAACTCGCGGTTACTGCGATGTTCTGCATCGGTGGCGTCGTGGCCGGTGACGCAACTAACTTGCTGCCGCTGCTGCCGACGACGGCCACGGGTGAGCCCGCTTACGGCGGCATTCTGGCTCTCGTTGCGACCATGCCGCTGTGGTACGCCGGCTTTCATGTAATCGCCATTCTTTCCAACGAACGTGCCGCTACTGTTCGACTGACCGATGTCGGTTGGGTGATGCGCGTCGCCATCGTGGCCGCATGTTTGTTCTACGCGTGTGTCGTGCTCGCCGCTTCCTATGTGGTGCCGTGGCAAACGCTGATCTCGGCGCCGCTGCCAGCAGCGACGGCTTTCCGTAACGGCCTGTCGAGTACGACGTTCGCCAACCTGGTTTTGGTATCCGGCTTGCTGGGCATCTGTTCGGCTTGGATCGCCTGTTTCGCCGCATCGGTGCGAGTGCTGAACCAGCTGCGAAAGCAGTTGAGCGGTCGTGCGGCGGATGTTCGCTCGGCAACGATGTTCATCACCGTGGTCGCAGCGATCTTGGCACTTGCCGGTCGAGCCGCGCTCGTTCCTATCGTCAATGTCGCCGCGCTGTGTTTCGGATTGGTTTATTTGCTAGTGAGCCTCGCCACGTGGCGGCACGCCGTGACAACACGGCAGCGCTGCGTCGTTGTGCTCGGCGCCGTTGTCGCCGGTTCCATGGCGGCGTTTGTGTTTGTATCCGCCGTCGCCGAGAGCGGCTGGCAGGCGCCCGAGGTTGGCATCGTCGTGCTGGCGGTCGTCGCGAGCACGGTCCTTTGGATGATGAGATCGAAGAGCTCAGTGTATGCATCCTGAACAGAATCGC
>NZ_JAEUPY010000377.1 GCF_016790065.1 Steroidobacter sp. | reverse complement strand
GGATAGTCAGCGAGCACTCTCCGGCACGGTGATCGTCTCGCCGGCCAGGGCCGGCGTGTTTACTGGCAAATGACGAGCCTGTGTGGCCTGCTCGAAGCTGTATCCGAGCGCAATCAATCGCGGCTCGGAAAAACGCGCGCCGAGAAAGGAAATGTTCACTGGCATGGACGCACTGTTGAAACCGGCCGGCACGGACAGATCCGGGAAGCCACCGAGATTGGCGAGCAGGATGGCAGGCAGCGCGGTGCCGTCGCCTTTCTCGGCGATCAGAGCCGTACCACGAGACGCCGTGGGGTAAACCATCGCGTCAAGCCGTTCGGCGGCCAGCATCCCTTCGATGCTCTGGCGCACCAAGGGCAACGCATTGTCATGCACGGCCACGTAGCGATAGTCGGTCATCGAGCCCGCTTCGAACTCGCGGCGAAACGTCCACCACCGATCCGGATTCGGGCCGCCGCCGTCGTCACGCAGCGTATTGAGCTTGCGAGCCCGAGCCATCAATTGCTCGAGGCTCTTCGGATACTTCGGGTCCAGAGTTTTTAGATACGTTTCGATCTGAGTCTTGAACTCGGCATCGCGCACGGCCAGATAGAAATCGGTTCTGGCGCTGAACCACTTTGGCAACTTGACGTCGATCAGCTCAGCGCCGGCCTCCTTCAATGTGGTCAATGCCGCTTCGAATACCCAATCCACTTCCGTATCAGACCCCAGGAACTCACGCACCACGCCGATGCGCGCGCCCTTCAAAGCATTCGCGTCGAGATTGCCAGTGAAGCCTTGCGGATATTTGCCTTCGCCTTCAGCGGTCGCCGGATCAGCGGCGTCGACACCGGCCAGCACGCTCATGGCCAGCGCGATGTCGCTGACATTACGAGTCAACGGACCGGGTGTATCGAAACTCAACGCCAGCGGAATGATGCCGTCGCGACTCAACGCGCCCATGGTGGGCTTCAACCCGACCACACCATTCGCATTGGACGGCGAACGAATCGAGCCGCCGGTGTCGGTGCCCAAGGCCAACGGCGCATACGTCGCGGCGACTGCGATGCCGCTACCACCGGAAGAGCCTCCGGCCACCCGATTCAAATCGTGCGGATTGCGCATCAGGCCGCCCAACGAGCTGCGCATGGCGCCCGATGCGAACTCGGACATGTTGGTCTTGCCGATGATCACAGCGCCCGCATCGCGTAGCCGCTTCACTAGGAAGGCGTCATCAGGCGGCAGCGAACCTTCCAACAACAGCGAACCACCGGTGGTCGGCAGATTGGCGGTGTCGAAGTTGTCTTTGACCAGGACGGGAATGCCATGCAACGCCGAGCGCGGACCTTTCCGACGCCGTTCTGCATCGAGGGTTTTGGCAATGTCGATGGCTTTGGGATCGAGCGCGATCACGGCTCGCAGGGTCGGGCCCTTTTTGTCATAGGCCGCGATCCGTGCCAACGACAGGCGCACCAGCTTTTCGGAAGTCAGCGAACCAGCATCCATGGCGGCGCCCAACTCGCCGATGGTCGCCTCGTGTAACGGCACCTTGGCGGCCTGAGCCGCGGGTGCTGCCGTCAAAGCCAGTAAGGTCAGTAGTAACGAGGCCGTGAAAATCCTGGTCATGTGCTCTTCTTGCGATATTCGATGACTCGGGCCAGGCCGTGTATCAAATATCCGCGCCAAGAGCTATGCCTTTTGTCGAACACAGCTCGAACAGGCAGGGCTCGCGGGCAGCCCTGCCTGCTACAAACTATCAAGTCATCGAGCCGAACCGTTCGATCAGCGCAGCTTTGCAGGCCGCATCGGTCGCCGGCACCGAACCGGTGGTGAAGGCCGCCGGGGCCGAGCCACTCCATTCCGACAGGTCCTTGCCGAAGTCGAAGCGATAGTTGCGATCCAAACCGCTGGCGCCGACCGACCGAAGCAGCAGCGAACGCACGCCGCCAGCCACATCGATGCTCAACGTCAGCGTGTGATCGTCCAGCAAGCTCCAGCGCCCGCCGACCAGCAACGCGCCGTTGGGATCGGTGCTGCTCGTGGTGTCGAAGTCGCCATCGTTGCCGCGATAACGTACGCAGACATCAATGTCGCCCGAGCGAGCGCCATTGGTGCCGCTGACGAAGAACACTGCCGCGCCCTGCTCGTCCCACTCGTTCACGCTGACGCCGAACGACGTGTTGACCAGGGCTGCGAAGGTTTGCGCCGCCAAGGCCGGAATCGTGGCGCTGGCGCTGATGGAGTTGGAGTTCGGATCGAAATCGAAGTTGGCGGCGATCAGCGTGCTCAGGTCGATGTCATCGCCACCCAAGGCGCTGAAGTCGCTGCCCAAGCCGTTGCCCTGCGCCAGCTGGTTACGCACCCAGTCCGCCAAGTCGTCCAGTTCCGGATCGTACGGATTGGCCAACGCGCGCTCAGCCGCCACTGCCTGCAAACGCAGAATGGCCTGCAGGTCCGACTGAGTGAACACCGCTTGCTGAGCCGCCAGGATCTGCTCATTCAAGCTCACCAAGCCGGCGGTGAATTCCAACAACGGTTCGAAGCCGCTTTCATTCGGCAGCACATAGCTCGACGGCACGGTCTGGCCCGGATTGAGCGCCAGGTAGATCGAACGACGCGCGATGTCTTTCAGATCGTCGTAAGAAGACAAGACGCTTTCGAAGCTGCCGCCAGCGTTGGCGCCTTCGATCAGTTTGGCCGCCTGCGCAATGTAAGCAGCCGCCCAGGCCTGCCCGTGCACGTCATCGAAGACCGACTGGCCGAGCGAACGGTAGCCGATTTCGCCAACCACGCGAGAAATGATCGCCGACAGCTGGGCACGACTCATCTGCGAAGCCATGTCTGCATTCAACAAATCGTCGTTCAAAGAGCCGCCCGACGGCAGCAGGCCCGCGGCGATCAGGGCTTGCACCTTGGCATCGACACCCGACGACGAGTCAGCGACCAAGCTGGTCACTGGCGTCACCAGGCGTAAATCGTCGCGCCCCAACTGGCTAGAACGCAGGCTGAGCACGCCCTTGAACGGCAGCTGAGTGACCGTGTCATAGCCGCCGGTCACGCGAATCAGCACTTCAGTGTTAGCAGCGATGGCGCCACGCAGACAGAACTGCGAGAGCCCACCAGACGCGCAGTAATCAGTATTAGTGCTGTGGTTATAAGAGAAGTAGCCGTCGCTATCGGTAAGCGCGCGAGGCTCGAACGCATCGAGTTTACCGTTCTCGTTCTGATCCACATACACCGTGGCACCGGCGAGATAACCATCGACAGCGCGAGCATAGAACGCACGACTGGTAGAGCCTGTGCTGCTCGGGCTATTGCCGACGTCCTGCGTACCTTTGCTACCGCCACCACACGCCGCGAGGCCCAGCATGCCGCCGGCCAACGCCACCGACCAAATTCTCTTGTTACGAATTTTCATTCTATTTCTCTCCATGCCTGGTCAGATCAGTAGCTCATTTCGAAGCCGAGGTTGAACGCGGCCGTTCTAGGCACGGAGCTACCATCGATGCGGGTCGATTCCAGACCGCAAGAAACATCCAGATGCACGGCACCGAAGAAAGTGAAACCCACGGACGCGCTGCTCAGCTCGCTACCGGCCAGGTTCTTGCGATAGCCGACGCGCCAGTCCGGCAACCAATTCGTTGCCGTCTTGTAGCCCAGCGCCACTTTCAAGTTCTGGTTCAAATCGCCGACCGGATCGTGCACGTCGTTGAGATCGACGCTGGCCGCAAGCGAACCGACGCCGGAAGCGAAGAACAGCGCACCTTCCACAGTCGCCAGACGCTCCAGCGTCCAGGTCTCGTTCAGAGCGATACGATCGCCGTAGTACGCAGCCGTGAAGCAGTTGTACTGCGCGCTGCCGCTCAGGCTGCCGCAGTTGCTACCGATGGCGCCGTACTCGAAGTCAGGTTCAGTGAGATTCGCCAGCGTCACGCCGACGCGATAATTGCCGGCGTCGTAGATGGCGCCGAGGTCGACCGTCACGTTGCTCGACTTGCGTTCGTTGACGTCGTAGTTGTCCTTGAGCAAGTCTTCGACGTCCTCGTCATCTTCGATGGCTTCCAACGCCACCACTTGTTTGCTGAGCTTGGCCTGCAAGTAACGCAAGTTGCCGCCGACGATCAGCTGGCGGGCCGAGCGCTGCCACACCTGCCGGCTGTAGCCGACCGCGATCTCGGTCACTTGCCCAGCTTTGACATACGCCGCCGAAGCGGTCTCCACTTCTTCGGACACCGCGTTGTAGGTCAGCGGCGAATCGAGGAAGCCGAGGCGCCCTTGCGCACTCAAATTGGCATCGAGCGTGAACACGCCCAGCTCACTTCGGTACAGAATCGGGAACAGCGGCACTTGGACGCCGGCTTGCACTTTCACATAGCCGTCGCGGCTCAGCGGCCCAAGAATGGCGTTGAAGCGCTGGACCAGCGCGTTGCCTTCGGCCAGCGAAATATTGTCGCGATCCAATTCATCGATCAGGTCGTCGATTTCATCGGCGAAGTTGTCGACCTCACCCACTTCCACGCCGAAGCCGACGTTGCTCAGGATGCCGAGACGGAACGATGCGTTCGGAGCAATCGAGTACTCAGAGCCCGCGGGATTGCGAGTCGCGTATAAAGAAGTCCATGCACCGGAAGCACCGTTATCGCTGAGATTGGGACCGGCATCGACAAATCCCGGCGCCGCCAGCGACGCGCAGGAGAACAACGCCGCGCTCACTGCGGCGGTGACGACAACACTCTTCACTAAAACCTCCACTCCATAATCGTTCGAGTTATGGATGGCGGCGTTGCGCGGGCGAGACTGTAGCGAGAATGCTACGTTTGTCCCGAAAGCATGACGGGGTTCACATTGCGAACGCTCGCAACGCGGCGTGGCTATGTAGCAGCTCGCGCCGTCAAGCCGCTGCGGGTCGCTAGCGGCGCCAGCGACGCACGGCGCGCTGGAAGAACAGGCTGTTCGGAATTTGCAGCAGATTGCCGGGCTGACCCTCGCTGGTGCTGTCCTCTTCCAGCGTGGTGTAGATCAGATTGATGTCGATCACCTTGCCCTTGAGGCCGGCTTTCTCGCCGTTCTCCAACACTTCGATGTGTTCGTACAGACGGAACGGCCGTGTGGTGAAGATCAACACCGTGCAGAAGATGTTCGACAACACACTCCAGACAGCGAAGAACGCCACTGCCGCCACGGCTGCGAAGCCCGTGAAGGCCGCCCACAACACTGCGGCCGACACACCAAGCCGCTCGAGAACCAGCAGCAGCGCCGCACCGTAGATCAGCGCGGCGGAAATGCGTCGAGCAACGTTCTGCAGCTCCACCGGTAAGTTGTGCTCGCCCAAGCGCCGAATCACGCGCCGAGCCAACTGCTGCAACAACCATGCAGTCAGTGCAATCAACACCACTTGGATCAGGGGCACGATCAGGTCGAGCCATTCCTGGCCCCACGCCGGCCAAAAGTCTCTCATCGGTCACATCGTCTCGAAACGGGCGACCGTGGAGCTTAACTGCTAGGGCTGGGAAGAGAAAGGCGGAGGCCCGCAGCGGCAACGCCGAGCGATGGCGTCGCCTACATTGACTGCTGCCACGCCCGACGCAATGGCAGCTTGATTCTGCTCGGCTTGGAACCGCGTTAGAACATCACGTCGCCGTGAATCACACGCGGCGCTTCGGTAACCGTCGGCTTCGTGCCGATGTAGACGTCCGAGTTTGCGTCCGACGGGTTCTTCAAGTCAGCGCTCGTCGGCAGCACCATGCCCGCAGGCAAGGTCAGACCGGCCGTCGAGCACTCGCTCGAGCTCTTGCGTGCGAAGCGAATTTCGCGATCCAACCATTTCACCAGATAGCTGCCGGTGGTCGTCGTGACGCGGCCGTTGGTGGTG
>NZ_JAEUPY010000037.1 GCF_016790065.1 Steroidobacter sp. | reverse complement strand
CACGGTCCAGGTGTTCTTGATCGCAGCCCGGTACATTTCATAGAAGCGCGGATAGCGCATCGGCCGCAGCGTCAAATCGAAACCGGAGTCCAGTAACGAAGCCTGGCGGGTAGTCATCACGGCGCTCACTGGCAGGCCTCGCACATTTCAGGATTTTCCAAGGAACACACCACCGCCGCCGTGTCGCTCACTACGGCCTGGGTGGCTTGCACCGTGGTCTTGGCGATGTTGGTCGCGGGGCGCGAGCGCAAGTAATAAGTGGTCTTGACCCCGCTCTTCCACGCATACATGTACATGCTGGAGAGCTGACCGATGGTCGGATTGGCCATGAACAGATTCAGCGACTGGCTTTGATCGATGTACGCGCCTCGAGCTGCCGCCAGATCGATCAACGCGCGCATCGGAACTTCCCAAGCCGTGCGATAAATGGCCCGCAACGCTTCGGGAATGTCGGCGATGCCCTGCACCGAGCCGTCGGCCAGCTTGATCTGGTTGCGAGTCTCGTCGGTCCACAGACCGAGCCGCTTCAGTTCCTCGACCAGGTAACGGTTCACTTGCAAGAAGTCGCCAGACAAAGTCTCGCGCTTGAACAGGTTGGAAACCTGCGGCTCGATGCACTCGTAGCAACCGGCAATCGAGGCGATGGTCGCCGTCGGCGCAATGGCGATCAGCAAGCTGTTACGCAAACCGTGCGCTTTGACCTCTTCGCGCAGCGTGTTCCACTTCGCCACATCCGACGGCGTCACGCCCCAGCTGTCGAACTGCAGTTCTCCGTCGGCCGCACGCGTGTCCTTGAACGCATCGTGAGCGCCGAGTTCACGAGCCAACTCCATCGACGTGCGCAACGCGTGGAAGTAGACCGTCTCGGCGATGCGCGTCGACATTTCTTTCGCCTGCGGGCTGTCGAATGCCAGCCGCATCTGGAAGAACACATCCTGCAAGCCCATCACACCCAAGCCGACCGGACGCCAACGCATGTTCGACGCGCGGGCCGTGCCGATGGGATAGAAGTTCAGGTCGATTACGCGGTCCAGCTGTCGCACGGCCGTCTGCACGGTCTGCGCGAGCTTGTCGAAATCGAACGCGCCGTCGATCACATGACGACCCAGATTGATCGAGCCCAGGTTGCAGACCGCGGTCTCGCCTTCGCTGGTGACTTCGAGAATCTCGGTGCAAAGATTCGACAAATGAATGGTGTTGCCAGCGCGCGCCGTTTGATTGCCGGCACGGTTGCACTTGTCCTTGAACGTCATCCAGCCGTTACCGGTTTGCGCCAGCGTGCGCATCATCCGGGCGTACAAGTCGCGAGCGCGAACCGATTTGCGCGCCACTCCTCGGGCCTCGGCCTGAATGTAAGCCGCTTCGAACGCCTCACCCCACAGGTCCGGCAGTTCCGGCACGTCTTTGGGATCGAACAACGACCACTGTTCGTCGGCTTCCACGCGGCGCATGAACAGATCGCAAATCCAATTCGCCAGATTGATGTGATGGGTGCGTCGGCCTTCGTCGCCGGTGTTGTCGCGCAACTCCAGGAACGCTTCGATGTCGGCGTGCCACGGTTCGAGATACACACACGCCGCGCCTTTGCGCTTGCCACCTTGATTGACCGCTGCGACTGACGAGTCCAGCGTCTTCAACCACGGCACGATGCCGTTGGAAAGGCCGTTGGTCGCACGAATCAGCGAGCCTTCCGAGCGCACGCGGTGCCAAGCCACACCGATGCCGCCGGAGAATTTCGACAGCAGCGCGATGTCCTTGTACTTGTCGTAGATGGACTCGAGCGAATCGCCGGGCGAATCCAGCAGGAAGCAGCTCGACAGCTGCTCGTGACGCGTACCGGCGTTGAACAGCGTCGGCGAACTGGGGATGTAGTCCAGCGACGAGAACACGTGATACAGGTCGATGGCCTCGTGCACGCTGGTGCTCAACGCGCAGGCGATGCGCATCCAGAACTGTTGCGGCGACTCGAGCGCCAACCGGCGCGTCGGGTGCTTCAGCAAATACCGGTCGTACAGCGTCTTCAGGCCGAAGTACTCGAACTCCTGCGTGCGGCGCGCGTCGATGGCGTCGTTGAGTTTGCGAGCATTGCTCTCGACGAAGCTCATCACTCGCTCGTTGATCAAGCCGACGTCGAAGCCCAGCCGGATGGACTGCGAGAACGAGTACACGCCCATGCCCTGCACTTCTTTGTCGATGAACCCTGAGAGCAAGCGCGCGGCAAGGCGCGAATACTCAGGCTCTTCGAACGTGAACGACGCAGCGGTACGGATCGACAGCTCGTCCAGCTCGCGAGTGGTCGCGCCATCGTACAGGCCGGCAATGGTTTTCAACGCGACGCGCATGGGATCGACAGCGTCGAGACCATCGCCACAGCGTCCGACCGCTCTGACGATCTTG
>NZ_JAEUPY010000029.1 GCF_016790065.1 Steroidobacter sp. | reverse complement strand
GTATGCCGGCACGTCGTCGTTCGCCGGCACCGCTCGTTACAGCGGCTTTCGCGAAGGCGCCGTGTGGAGCGAGGCAGAGCTAGGCACCAACGGCATGGGCACCTGCCTGTTGACGCGTTCTCCCATCGTTGTCGAAGCCGGTGCGCACTTCCTGGTTCAGAACACTCGGCTGACCTGCTACGCCGCGCCCATCATTGGCGGTACGGGTAGTCTGCTCGGTGCCATCAATATTTCGAGCGTGGATGCTTTGCCGCGAGGGCCCATGCTCTCGCTACTCGATCTTGCCGCCCAGAGCATCGAGAGTCGGTTGCTGCTGCCAGCCCCGAAGCACTTTGTGCTGAATTTCCACCGGCGCCAGGAATATGTGGGCACCGTTGCTGAAGGTGTCATTACTTTCACTGAGAGCGGCACCGTCGTGGGCGTGAATCGCAGCGGCATGCGATTGCTGGGCGCGTCCGCTCATGATGCGATCTGCGGCAATGACATTCAGCAGCTCTTTGGGGCCGATGCCAACCATCTGGCTCACATGCATCGCTTGCATGCCGGCGAGGTCTTCCCACTCACCTGGTCAGGCTCGGCACGGCGCGGCTTCGGAAAATTGCAGCTGCCGAGCGCGGCTGTTGGCGGCTGTCACACGGAGCAGGGCTGGGCCGCCGAGAATGCTCTGACCTTCGCGGAATCGTCTGCCATCGCCAGCGTGCTACAGCGCTGCCAATGGAACATGACTCGCGCAGCCAAGGAGCTGGGGATTGGTCGCAAGACGCTGTATCGGAAAATCTATAAATATCGGCTGGTGCGGCCGTCGGCGTCGCCGGGTCCTGTGTCTGCTTTCATCGGATGAGGCGCAAGCTTCCTTCGATCGATATCTCCACCACGCTGTGACTGAACGACGCTGAGGTCACGCGTTGGCCTTGCAGTGTCACCGACACGTGTGAGGTGCGAATGCCGTACGGGTCGGGTGTGACGAGCGGGTTGCCCCATTCGAGTACGAAGCTGCCGTTGCTAGCGTAGGGGGCGAGTTTTCCGGCGTGGGCCAATGCAACGGTCAAGGCGATGGTGCCGGTGCCACATTGGAATTCGTAGGGCAGGGCGGCCGCGGTGGCGTCGAGAAAGCGAGGAAAGATTCGGAAGTTGCCGGCGCCGTTGGGGTGCGCGTCGTAGAGCATGGCGTTGGAGTAGAGCGAATCCCCGTGCTGCTGGCGATGTTGTTCCAGGATCGCGGTTACCACAGCCAGATGCGGGCCGGGATCGCGGCGGGTGAAGTCCAGGCCGGGGTGGTGCGCTTCTAGCTCGGCCACATCGATGACCAAATACTCGCCCGCTGAGATTGCGGGCACGCCTTGCACGGAAACATCAGAGACTCCCAAGCCATAGGTGAGGTCGACGTAACTGTCCATCGTGGTCGTGACGCGGGTGGCTTGGCCGTTCGCCGCTTCGATGTGGATTGGAATCGTGCAGCTGTCCGTGATCAGTCGCACGTCGATGATCGGGCTGCTGACGTCTACGCCTAACCGCGTGCCTAGTTGCGTTTCGATCAGCGCCTTGCCGATGACCTGCGTCATGCCGCCGCACATCGAGACCCATTGGCGCGTTGTGCTGTCGGTGATGCGCAGGCGAAGGTCGTTACGACGGGCCATGGCGCTCAGCAAGCCCACTTCGAGGCCGCCGCTGAATGGCGGGTCTAGCACTGCGAGTGCCGTGGTGAGTTGCTCATCGAAGGGAATTTGCTCGGCGAGCAGCAGGCTCAACACATCCCAACCGCAGTGGCCTTTGACGAAGTAAAGCGATTTCATGAGCTGTGAATCCGCGTGACTAAACGTTCGCGCGTTTGTTCGATGGCGTCTTGGACGAACTGCAAATAGCTACGATGGGTCCAGACCGCGAAGCCCGCGGCGTCGTGCGCGACGATGGCCGGTGCATCGAAGAGACGGATGGCGGCGCAATGTCTGCCCGATAGAGTTCTGATCACGGGCATCTGGGTGGCAAGCAAACGCTGTGCGTTTTCTGCAGGCAAGCTAACTTGACACCATTTTCCAGTGACATCGAAGCTCTCGACGACGTCGCTGCCGAGCAAGGCGGCCATGATCCCGGGCTCGTGATCGGCAATCAGCCACCGACCCGGAGCAAAGTGCAGATACGTTCCGGCGTTCGTGCGGCGAACGGCGCCAGGCTCGATGGGAAGCTGCGGCGCCAGCGCGGGCAGGCTACGCAGATCCAGGGCGACGAGTTCGGTGGAGGCTTTCATGACGATTTCATGCGCTCGCCAGTGGGATCGAAGTGAGTCGTCGCGGTCGTGACAATGGCGGTCTCCAACTGGCGCAGTGGATCCATCGCAAGCAGCGGTACGCCAGAGCGGACCACGTTGCGATCAATCAGGGCCAGGCCAACCCACTGCGAGAGCGCCGGACTGAACACGGCCGACGTCACATGGCCTGCGCTGCGTGTTCGCTGGTCCGCACTAGTGATTTGAGCGCCAGCGAGAAACCGTGATCGGCCATCGGTCGCGCGGATGCCGATCAATGCAGGCCGTTCGGGCGCGTGAAAGGCGGCACGGTTCAACAGCGCACTACCGATGCATTGATTATTCGCTTGTAGGTGGGTGCTCAGGCCGAGATCGTCAGGCGTGGTCTGGCCATTCATCTCGCTGCCGCCGAGATAACCCTTCTCGGTGCGCAGGACATCGAGGGCCTCCAACCCATCGGGTTTGAGTCCTGAGTCCGCGAGCAGCTGACACAGCGATAAAGCGGCGTCTGGCTGGCAATGGAGTTCGTACGCGAGTTCGCCGGAGTAGCTGGCGCGAAGAACTCGAAGGGTGCTGCCGCGATGTTGAGTCTCGAAAAAAGTCATGTGAGCCAGTGCGTTGATCGAGGGTTCACCCAGCAGCCCGCTCAGCTTCTCGCGTGAGTTGGGTCCGGCGACGGCGATTGCCGCCCAAGCTTCGGTGACATCCGTCATTACGACTCGGTGATCACTCCAACGTCGATCGCGCCAATACTGAAAGTGTGCGAACAGATGATCCGCGTGGTCGCTACTAACGGTGGCGATAAAGCGATCGTCGGCATGGCGCATGATCACGCCGTCGGCAATCAC
>NZ_JAEUPY010000374.1 GCF_016790065.1 Steroidobacter sp. | reverse complement strand
CTGGTGCTGGATCTGGAGCTGCGCTTCCGGGTGCACGCGTTGATGGATTGGCTGCAGCAGCAGCGAGTGCGGGGCGTGCGCGAACTCACGCCGGGTATTCGCTCGCTGCAGGTTCACTTCGATAGCAGCGTGATCTCACAGAAGGTGCTGCTCGATATATTGAGAAGGGCCGAGCAAGAGCTGCCGGCCATCGACGACATCGAAGTGCCGAGTCGCATCGTCCACCTGCCGCTGTCCTGGGACGATCCAGCAACGCGCGTTGCCATTGATAAGTACATGCAGTCAGTACGCAAGGATGCGCCCTGGTGTCCGAGCAACATTGAGTTCATCCGCAGAGTGAACGGACTCGACTCCATCGAAGACGTCCAACGCATCGTCTTCACAGCAAACTATTTAGTGATGGGCCTAGGCGACGTATACCTCGGCGCACCGGTCGCGACGCCGCTCGATCCGCGCCATCGCCTGGTCACGACCAAATACAACCCCGCCCGCACCTGGACGCCAGAGAATGCCGTCGGCATCGGTGGTGCTTATCTGTGTGTGTACGGCATGGAAGGTCCGGGCGGCTATCAGTTCGTCGGCCGCACTGTACAAATGTGGAATCGCTATCGGCAGACACCAGACTTCAACGGCGGCAAACAATGGCTGCTGCGCTTCTTCGACCAACTCAAGTTCTATCCGGTCTCAGCGGACGAGCTATTACAACTTCGTGAGGACTTCCCGCGCGGAAAATTCCAACTGCGCAGCGAACAGACCACGCTGAAGCTACGTGAGTATCGCCAGTTCCTAACCGATCACAGCGAATCCATCGCCAGCTTCAAAGCGCGACAACAAGAAGCATTCGACGCTGAGCGAGAACGCTGGCGCGCCAGCGGCCAACTCACATTCGATGCCGAACCTACAGTCGTAAGTGACATGGCGGCAGCCGCAATCCCGGCAGGCTGTGAAGCAATCGCATCGCCAGTCACGGGCAGTGTTTGGAAACAATCGTCGGCCGTAGGCCAGAAGATCGCCGCGGGCGACGAACTGCTCATCATCGAAGCGATGAAAATGGAAATCCCCATCCTCGCAGATCAGTCAGGAGAAATCGTGGAGGTGCGGTGTGCAGCTGGGCATGCCGTGGCCGCGGGCGAAGTGCTGGTGGTCCTCAGGCCGAACTGAACAGCAGCACTACATAACGCTGCTATTGCCGAGTTATCTGAATGCGCCAGCTGAACGAGCCGCGCGCGTTTGCATCCATTGCTGCCCGCGCCCCCGAAACTGCCAACTGTTTGGCGGAAGCCGCAAAGTGTGGCGCCTACAGTGCCGCGGCGGATCGGACATAACTGAGCACTCTTACGAACGGCAAGGGATTCCGATGGGTCTTTCCGAAACCATTATGGCGGCAATGATCGGTGCGTTGGCCACCGTGACCACGGCGCTGTTCCAGATCTTCAGCTCGTTCAAACAGCAGCGCAGCCGGGTCGACGTGCGGCCGAAGAAAGGCTCGGCGTTGCGATCCATTCTGGCGGTGCTGGCGTTGATGGTCGCCTCCGCCGCGGGTGGCTTCCTGTACTCCGAGTTCATCAAAGAGCGCGCAGCGGAAGACATGCGTGGCATGCGCACCGAACTCAAAGAATTGCGCTCGCTGATTGCCAGCGAAAGAGAAGCGGCACGAGCTGAAGCCGTGGCCGCGACGAAGCCCGAAGTCGTTGCCGAGAAACTTACGACGACGCCCGCGTCCGTAGCGACCGTCGACGATAGCGTCGAATCGGTCGTGTATGTGCCGGCTTGTCGTGCCAGCAGCCCGACCGTCGCCTGTGGTGAGCAGGATGCACAGCGAATCGCGCTGTGCGGGACCATCCCCGCGTATGCCCGCGTCGATCGAGTCCACCTGTTCGCGCAGCCGGACGCCATGCAACACCCTTGGGACCAGCATCAAGTCAGCGTCGAACAGGATCTAGGCGGGGCGCGCTTCACCGGTAATTCGTTCGAGTATGCGCAAGGCACCGATTCGAAGGCGGTGTGTGTCAATTTTATGCAATGGAGCAGCGAGCATCCCCATATCGCGCGCATTCTGGTGGAGTTCGGATTTGGCGCCGCGCCGGCGCCAGAACCGGCCGCCCCGGTACCGGCGGTGATTGCCGCGGCGAGCAACCCGCCGTAGCTGCGCGTTAAGTATCCCGCCCCCTTTTGTGGTATCACTCGGCCATTACGAGGATCAGTTGAGGGGGACTGCGATGTTGGGACAAATGATGGATCGGCCGCTGCTGATCAGCAGTATTGCGCGCCATGCGGAACTCCAGCATCCGCGGCGGGAAATCGTTTCGATCGTGGCCGACAATCCCAGGCATCGTTACACCTACCGGGATGCCTTCGCGCGAGCGCGCAAGCTGGCCAATGCGCTGAAGCGCTTGGGTCTGCAGCATGGCGACCGGGTCGCGACCCTGGCTTGGAACGACTACCGGCATTTCGAGATCTATTACGCCGTGTCCGGCTCCGGCTTCATTTGTCACACCATCAATCCGCGGCTGTTCGAAGATCAGATCGCTTTCATCTTCAATCATGCCGAGGATCGCTGGCTGTTCCTCGATCCGGTGTTCGTGCCGCTGGTGGAGAAGTTGCAGTCACGCCTGCCCAAGCTGGAAGGCGTCGTGGTCATGACCGACGACGCGCACATGCCCAAGACACAGCTGCCGCTGGCACGCAGTTACGAATCTTTCATTGCCGGCGAGAGCGATAGTTTCGAGTGGCCGGAGTTCGATGAGCGCACCGCGAGTTCGTTGTGCTACACCTCCGGCACGACCGGCGATCCCAAAGGCGTGCTCTACAGTCATCGCTCGACGGTTCTGCATTGCTATGCCTCGGCGCTACCCGATGCGATGTCATTGTCGGCGCACGAGGTGGTGCTGCCGGTGGTGCCGATGTTTCATGTCAACGCCTGGGGCCTGCCGTATTCCTGTCCCATGGTTGGCGCCAAGTTGGTGTTCCCTGGCTCCAAGATGGGCGATGCCGAAACCCTGCAGGCCCTGATCGAGGAAGAGAAGGTGACGTTCTCGGCCGGCGTGCCCACGGTGTGGCAAGGCCTGGTCTCGTATCTGGAAAAAACCGGCAAGCGTATCGAGAGCCTGAGTCATTTGATTTGCGGTGGCTCCGCTGTGCCGGTGGCGCTGATGAATCAGCTGCGCGAGCAACACAGCGTCGAAGTGATACACGCGTGGGGCATGACCGAGACCAGTCCCATCGGCACGATTCGTTCGCTGTCTCCCGAAGCGAGCGCGTTGCCGGAGCAGCGGCGTGAAGAGTTGCGTGCTCGTCAGGGACGCACGGTGTTCGGCGTCGAACTCAAGATTACCGACGACGAGGGCGTGGAAGTGCCGCGCGATGGCAAGACGTTCGGTTCGTTGAAAGTGCGCGGGCCGTGGGTCGCGGGCAGCTATTTTCGCCGTACCGGTGACGATGTGTTCGAGCAGGACGGCTGGTTCAACACCGGCGATGTCGCGACCATTTGTCCGCTGGGCTATATGCAGATCACCGATCGCACCAAGGACGTCATCAAGTCAGGCGGCGAATGGATCAGCTCCATCGAGCTGGAAAATCTGGCGGTCGCGCATCCGGCGGTGGCGCAGGCAGCGGCGATTGCGATTCCGCATCCCAAGTGGCAAGAGCGGCCGCTATTGATCGCGGTACTGAAGCCAGGTGCATCAGCGACCGCCGAAGAGCTGTTGCAGTTCTTCGCGGGCAGGGTGGCGAAGTGGTGGATTCCAGAGCACGTGGTGTTCGT
>NZ_JAEUPY010000862.1 GCF_016790065.1 Steroidobacter sp. | reverse complement strand
GTTCGGCGGCGCCGGCCATACCAGCACGCGTTTCAATTGGGATCGCGGCTTTGGTACGCATCATCGTACTGCCGGCAATCTGCTCTACGCTTATATCGGCGAGCGCAGCTTCCGAATTGCCTTGCACGGCTCCGAAGGCATCCAGGAAAGCAACCTGCTCGAAGCGCTGGTGGAGGGCGAACTCGCCGCCGGCAAGAGTTTCGGGTTCGATCTGCGTGCCGGCACACCGCTTGGCGACCTGCCCAGCACCAAGGCCGGATACTTGGGCCGAAGTCGGTCGGGAACGCCGTCCAGGACCGGTAACTTCAATCTGTCGGATGTGGCGGATGGTTACGTCGTGCTGGTGCCGGCGTGCCAATGGCGGATGGCTCGGCGTATCGAAGGGTTCTATACGCCGAAGCATGTCGCGGAGATCGTCCGCCGGATGCAAATCGAGAGCGGCGATCGGAATGCCACGATCACGGCCGAAGAACTGGAGCGCAAGGCGACGGAGGAAGATGCTCGCTGGCGCAAATCCTTCGAGGCGTCCGGTTGCGACCGGAGCGCAGCGACGTGACAGCACTGAGCGGGTTGATGCGGCGAGGCTGGTGGGCCTCGCTGGTGTTCTGCTGCGCGTCGTCTGCATTCGCGGACCAGTTCGACTTGGTGCGCGAAGTGGTTCGCGATCAGATGGCTGTGGGCAACGTGCCGTCGGTAGCCGTCGCGGTGGTTCAAGACGGCAAGATCGTATGGCAGGAAGGCTTTGGCTGGGCGGATAAGGCCAAGAAAATTCCGGCGACGGCGGATACGGTGTATTCGCTGGCATCGATCTCCAAGCCCTTCACTGCGACTGCGTTGATGATGTTGGTGGAGCGCGGCCGGATCGATCTGGACAAGCCGATCAACGATTATCTCGGCGCTAGCAAACTGGTCGCGCAGGTTGGCGACGTTCGCGAGGCGACGGTGCGTCGGGTTGCAAATCATACGTCCGGCTTGCCGACGTACTGGCAGTTCTACTATGAGGATCGTGGACCGTCTCGTCCTGCTATGGAGCAGTCGATTGCGAGACAGGGGCGTCTGCTCGCCGCACCAGGCGAAGTCTTCGTCTATTCGAACTTCGGCTACGGCGTGCTCGAGTATGCAATCGAGCGACGTAGTGGCCGCTCTTACGCAAAGTTCCTGCGCGATGAGATATTTCAGCCACTGGGCATGCGACACAGTGCGGTGAATCGCGAACCTGACTTCGGTGCTCAGGTCGCGGTGAGATATGCAGTCGACGGCACGGTCATACCTTTCTACGATTTCGATCATCGCGGCGCTTCGGCGGTGTTTGCGAGCGCGCATGACCTGGCGCAGTTCGCGTTGGCGCATTTGAAGACGCCGCTGCCCGCTCAGAAAAGAATTCTTAGCGACGCCAGTATCGATGCGATGGCCCAGCCTGGAGAAGGTGCGGCCGCTGCGTACTATGGCTTGGGCTGGCAGTTCCGTCCGCGCTATGGCTTACGTACTTACGGGCACACCGGCGATATGGGCGGTGTCGCGACGCGTCTCGCGCTGTTTCCGGATCAGCGCCTGGGCATCGTGGTGCTGAGCAACTCAGAGAACAAGATCACTCGCATCATCGAGCAAAGTATCGTCAACACGTTGTTGCCCGAAACCATTGTCGCCAGTCGTCGCGAGTTCAAACCGGAGGCTGGCTGGATAGGAAGTTGGCAAGGTGCGGTGGTCGCGGACGAGGCCCGCACCGAGATTCGACTCGATATCGATGCGCGCGGTCGAGTGTTTGCTCGCGTAGGTTCAGCGCCGCGTACCGAAGTCATTCTGGTGCAAGTTGTCGATGGACAATTGCAGCTCGACGAAGTGCCGGGCGATCTCGGTACCGAAGTGGCGGCACGCTATCCGTATCGCTTGAGTTTTAGCCTCAAGCCGCGCGGCGAGGTGATGAATGGAGCGGTGACCGCAGTATCGCGTCCGCTGGCTGATCGCGTCGGCAGCGGTGTGAGCTACTGGACCGAGCTGAAGCGCGTCGACGCGGCACGATGAGGCGGCACGTCGGTTACCCGCGCGGCGTCTTCCTGGTCGCCTTCGTCGAACTATGGGAGCGCTTTAGTTACTGGGGCTTGCTGGCGCTACTGACGCTTTATTTGAATGCGTCGCTGGCCGCCGGTGGTTTTGGCTGGGACGCGGCGAGCGCCATCAAGTTGTATGGACTCTACGGTGGTTTGGCATTCGCCGGGCCGGTGCTGGGTGGCTGGATTGCGGCCAGTTTCTGGGGCGAGCGACGCTGCATCCTGGTTGGCGGCGTGTTGGTGATCTGCGGACATGCTTGTCTGGCGGGCACCGGCATCATTCCTTGGCTGGCGCAGCAGCTCACCGGCACGGATTATCATTCACTGTGGGTGGCGGCAGGCGTGCCTTTGGGTTCGTTGTTCCCTGACGTACAGGAGCTGCAACCGATCTTGCTCGCAGCGGCGTCGACCGGTAGCGACGCAGCGATTGCTGCCGCAGTCTATGGCGGCATCGCGTGGTCGTTTGCTCTCGGGCTGCTGTTGATCATTGCCGGCACGGCGCTGCTGAAGCCAGCGATCTCTTCCATCGTCGGGCGTTTCTTCGCCCCGGACGATCGTCGTCGTGACGACGCCTTCGCGATGTTCTTCGTGGCTATCTACGTCGGCTGCACTGCTGGCATCTTGGTGGCGGGATTTCTCGGCGAGCGTGTGTCGTGGCACTGGGGATTTGGCGCCGCTGGCATCGGCATGGCTGTGGGTCTTGCGACGTATCTATGCAAGCAACATGAACTGCTCGGCACGCTGGGCTATCAGGTCGAACGCGCCGGTATCCGGAAGGCGTTGCGAGCACTCGATTCGCAGCAGCGTGATCGTATGAAGGTGCTGCTGTGTCAGGGGCTGTTCACCGTGATCTACGCGGCAGCGTTCTATCAAGTCGGCGGTTCGCTACTGATGTTCAGTCAGCAGCAAGTGGATCGGAGCATTGGCGACTGGGAAATTCCCGTCAGCTGGATGCCAGTGCTGCCGACGGTGGCTTTCATCGTCGTGACACCGATCAGTGTGCGGCTGTGGCGCGCGTTGGCTCGGCGGCGACGTGATCCCGATGCGACTGTGAAACTCGCATGGGGCCTGTTGATCATCGGTCTCGCTTACATCCTGCTCGGCGCGGTCGCTCCTTCAGTATCCGATCCCGAGCACACGCGCATCTCCTGGTGGTGGATGTTGGCCGCGTTCGTGTTGTTTGGCACCGCCGACATGCTGGTGTGGCCGAATCAGATTTCTCTCGCCAGCAGGCTGGCGCCGGCATCGCTATCAGCGTTGTTGGTGGGCGGCTGGTACATCACTATCGGTATCGGCACGGCAATGACGGGCTATATCGGCGTGTTCGCGCAGCCGTGGGGCGCCAAGCGATTCTTTTTGACACTCGGATTCACTGTGTTGGCGATCGGCGGTCTGGCTTGGCTGATGTCGCCTCGCCTGCAGCGACTGATCAATGGTGCAAATCATGAATACCCAGCTTCCGTCGGCGTTCACTCCGGCTGAATTTCAGCGGCGTATCGCTCTGATCAAACAACAGATGGCGAGGGCTGGCATCGATGTGTTGCTGGTCTCCGATCCGTCCAACATGAACTATCTGACGGGCTATGACGCACCTTCGTACTACATCCCTCAAATGGCAGTGCTCGCCATGAGCGACGACCAGCCGCTATGGATCGGGCGGAAGATGGACGTGGCCTGCGCTCGCTATACCGCGTTCATGTCGCCGGAGAACCTGATCGGTTACCCGGAAACATACATTGGCGTGCAGGATCGGCACGTCATGGAGTTCGTTGCCGAAGTGCTGCGTGAACGCCACTGGGACCGGCTGCGTCTGGGTCTGGAAATGGACACAGCGCCGCTAACGCCTCGGTGCGTCGAAAAACTGCAGCAGCAGTTGCCGTACGCCTCGTGGGTCGATGCCGAGTTGCTGGTCAATCGCGTGCGGCTGATCAAGTCGGACGCCGAGATCGTTTACATTCAACAGGCAGCGCAGATTTCACAGCGAGCCATGCAAGCTGCGTACGATGCCATCGAACCGGGGGTTCGCGAATGCGATGCCGCTGCCAAGGTGATGGCGGCATTGATCGCGGGTACGGACAAATTCGCAGGGCACCTGACCATGCAGGGCGCTTTCTCCATGCCCAGCGGCGAACGTACTTCGGCGCCCCATCTGGCCTGGACCGATGCGCCGTTCCGAAAACATCAACTCACCAGCATCGAGTTGGGAGGTTGCCGTTACGCTTATCACGCAGGGTTGTCGCGCAGCTTCTTTTTGGGTTCGCCGCCAGCGGAACTACAACACTGCGCCGAGGTAACGATCTCAGGAATGGCCGAGGTCCTGGAGCGCATGCGAGCCGGCAACACTTGCGGCGAAGTTGCCGATCACTGGAACGGCATCCTGAGCCGCGCCGGTTTGCGGAAGGAATCCCGCATCGGTTACTCCATCGGCATCGGCTATCCGCTCGCGTCCTGGATCGACCGCAGCGCCAGCCTGCAGTCGGGCGACCCGACGGTCATGCAGCCCAATATGACGTTCCACATCATCCTCGGCATGTGGATGGACCGCTGGGGCTTCGAGGTGAGCGAGACCGTGCGGATCACCGACACCGCGGTGGACGTGTTGACGGATTTCCCTCGCGCTTTGCTGGTCAAGGCTTGATCCGGCACGCCATGTACCGGATTTCCGCGAGCTGTTCGTCACCACCATAGCGCCGTATTCTGCCCGCAGGGTGGAGGGGCGCCGGAAGTGGCGATGGTCGATATACAGACGGTCGAGGAGTGGTTCGTGCGCGAGGTCTTGCCGCTGGAGGCAAGCCTGTTGCGTTTCCTGCGCCGTAATGGAATTCAAGGGGCCGATCCGAGCGATTTGCGCCAGGAGGTGTACGCCCGGGTGTTCGAGTCGGCGCTGTCGGGCTTGCCGGTGCAGGCCCGCGCCTTCGTCTTTACCGCCGCACGCAACCTATTGATCGATTATGTGCGCCGGACGCATGTCGTCACGCTGAGCGCGATTCTGGACATGGATAGCGCACCGCTCGCCATCGATCACATCACTCCCGAACGGCAACTCAGTGCGCGCGAGGAGCTGAGCCGTTTTCAGGCCGGCCTGCAGCGCCTGCCGGCCCGGTGCCGGCAAGTGGTCGAGATGCGCAAGATTCTAGGATTGTCCCAGCGAGAGGTGGCTTCTCGGCTGGGGATTGGAGAGGACACGGTGGAGCGACAAACCCTGCTCGGCATGCGAGCACTGGCGGACTACATGCTGGGAGGCAGTGGTCGCATTCGTCGCCCGCCGGCGCAGATCGCGGATGAGGCCACCTGAGCATGAATTCTAGGGAACACATCGAAACGGAAGCGGCTCGCTGGGTGGCTCGCAGCGGCGAGCAGGCCTGGGGCGAAGCGGACGAGGTGGCGCTGCAATCCTGGTTGGCGGAATCCATCGATCATCGCGTGGCCTGGCTGCGCCTGCGTTCGGTTTGGCAACGGGCCGATCGCCTGGCAGCGTTGCGTCATGTGCCGATCGATGTAGAGCCGCCACGAGCAGCTCGCGTGCGCCGGCTCAATTGGTTGCCGTGGTGTGCGGCAGCGGCTGTGTGCTTGCTGGCGATTGGCTTGGTCTTCAATCACGTAAACAGCGCTCGGGAGACTTACCGGACTGAAATCGGCGGTCGACAGAGTGTGCCGCTCGCGGACGGCTCGCGCGTCGAACTCAATACGCAGACGCGGCTGCGGGCAGCGATCGACGAGCGTCAACGTGAAGTCTGGTTGGAAGAAGGCGAGGCCTACTTCGAAGTCGAACGCGATCCGAGTCGGCCCTTTGTCGTGCATGCCGGCGAGCGTAGCGTCACTGTACTCGGCACCAAGTTCTCAGTGCTGCGTGAAGGAGCGCGCTTCGAAGTGGTGGTGCTCGAAGGGCAAGTGCGCGTCGACGATGAGCGAAAAACTCAGCAAGCGAAGCCCATCCTGCTGTCGCGAGGGGGCATCGTGTTGGCTCAGCAAGATGCGCGTGCCACATTGATCGTGGATGACTCGGCCGCGCGAGCCGAACGTGAGCTGAGTTGGCGGCAAGGTGTGCTGAGCTTCGAACAGACGCCGCTCGCCGAGGCCGCCGCCGAGTTCAATCGTTATCACCGCCGGCAACTAGTGATCGTCGATCGCTCGGTCGCGGAGATTCGGATCGGTGGCAGCTTCGACGCTGCCGGTCTCGATGCGTTCGTGCGTCTGCTACAGCGTGGCTTCGGGCTGCGTGTCGAGGAACAGGCGGAACGTATCCTCATTAGTCGAGGTTAGTGGTCGCGTCACGCGTACCGGATCCGCGATGCCATCTCGTCTTAAGGGGATACGGCCGCTAGGCGCCGCTGAGACCGAGAACAAAATGATGGCACGTTCACGAATCAAGAAGTCGCTGCTGGCTGGGGCCTGCGCCGCGATGCTGAGTGCGGTGGCGCTCGCTCAGGCAGTGCGTTTCGATATTCCCGAAGGTCAACTGAAAGATGCGCTGGATGCTTATGCGAAGCAGTCCGGCGTGCGTTTGATATACATCGCTGACGACGTGCGTGGCGTCGGCAGTCGCGGTGTGCAAGGCGAGTTGCCGAGCGATCGCGCGCTCGAACAGCTGTTGCGTGGCACCGGCTTCATCGTGGAGCGCGACGAGACCGGCGCGGTTGCAGTGGTGCGGGCCAAACCAGGCGCGACGGCAGTCACTTCGGAAGTGATGGAGACTGTCTCGGTATTCGGCCGGCTCGATTCCGATCTGGCGGTGGGCTCGAAGACCGGACAGACGTTGCGTGAAACGCCGAAGACGGTGTCGCTAGTGACGCGCGAACGTATCGAAGAACAAAACCTGTCGTCGCTGGTCGACGTGTTGCGCCAGACGAACGGTGTCATCACCAACAACTACAACGCCATCGATAGCTGGTTTTTCTCACGCGGCTATCGAGTGCGAACCATGCAGTTCGACGGCGGCGCGCCGGTGATGACGGGTGGCTATGGCTTCACGCTGGTCCCCGACATGGCAACGTACGATCATGTGGAGATGCTGCGTGGTGTGGATGGCATGTACTCGGGGGCGGGCGACCCGGGTGGTGTCATCAACCTCGTGCGTAAGCGTGCCAAGGCGGTAGGGCAGACCAGTCTGTTAGTTTCCGCCGGTAGTTGGAATTATGGCCGCATCGACGTGGACGTGACCGGGCCATTGACTGAAGACGGTCGGTTGCGCGGCCGCTTGGCTGGTACGTTTCAGCAGCGCAATTATCATTACGATCACGCTGAGTCCGATAAACGTATCGCGTTCGGTACGGCCGAGTACGATCTCACCGAGAACACGGTGTTGATCGGTGGCTTCAACTACGAGCGTCGTAAAGAAGATGCAATCTCGGCGCAAGGATTTCCGCGCTACACGGACGGCGGCGCAGTCGATCTGCCGATCGATGCTTCATTCAGCCCGGACTGGGCACACTGGTACTTCACCAGCCGCGAGTTGTTTACTCGCGTCGAGCATAGATACGGCGACAACGGCCTGCTGAATTTCAGTGCCACACGGCTGGAACAGAAGTCCGACAACTTGGTCGTGACCGCCATCGCGTTTCCGGGCGGCGTGGATCGTGCGACCGGTCTGGGCGCGACGGCGCTGGCCAATGGCAATCAACCGGATTCATCGCAAGATCTGCTCGACTTGTCCGCCAACGGCACCTTCCAACTGTTCGGCCGCGAACATCGCTACACCGTTGGTGCCGACTATGCCGACGTCGATGCCGGTCGCAGAAAGTTGTTGTCGACGGGCGCGACGTACGCGTATCCGGGCACGATTCCGATTCCGGTGGGCAACTTCGATCCAGCGTTGTATCCGCGGCCCACGCTGGTTCAGACCGGCTACTACCCGCAGGACGGCTACACTCAGCAAGGCTACTACGCGACCTTGGGGCTGCAGCTGGCGGAGCCGCTGCGTCTGACACTGGGCGGTCGCTACGGCCAATACCGCGTGCACAGCGTTTTCTACAGCACCACCGCTGACGGCACACGCACGAGTCAGCCGAGCGTAACTCGCTACGACGATGAAAAATTCATTCCCAGCGCCGCGTTGACTTGGGATTTTGCCGATCGCTGGACCGCCTACGCGAGCTATGCCGAGACCTTCCTGATTCAAGCGCAACTGTTGCAAGCACCGCTGCCGGGCACCCCGCTCGATCCAGTGACGGGCGAGGGCGCCGAGGTCGGTGTGAAGGGTGAGTTGAACGGCGTGAACGTGGCGCTGGCTGTGTATCGTGTCGAGCGTAGCGGCCAGGGCGTGCGCGATCTGGATTATCCGTTCGTGCCGGGAGACAACGGCTCGTCCTGCTGCTATATCGCCGATGCCAACATCATCAGCGAAGGATTCGACGTGGAAGCCAGCGGCACGTTGTTGCCTGGTTGGCAGCTGACCGCCGGCTACACCTATAACTCCAATGAGTACGATGGCGCGACCAGCGCGTACTTCTCGTCCGGCGCGGCGTCGCTGAAGCAGACTCCGAAGCACATGACCAAGATCTGGACGACCTGGCAGTTGCCGGGTCAGTACTCGCGTTGGAGCACCAATCTTGGTGTGGTCGCGCAGTCGGAGACTTGGGTGAGTGGCGATGCGCGGCCGGCGGGCAGCGCGGTGCTCGTGCCGACGGACTTCGTGCAATCGGGCTACGCGATTTGGAACGCCTCGATCAAGTATCGCCTCAGCGATCACTGGAGCATCGGTCTGTACGGCGACAATCTGCTCGACAAGAAATATTACACGCTGCTCGGCAGAACCATCGCCAACAACACTTACGGCGCACCTCGCAATCTGGTGCTCACGCTGCGCGGTACTTGGTAGTCGCTTGACCTCACGCTGCTGCTTCGGAAGTGCATTCTCCGGGGCAGCAGCGCACTCCCGGGAAAGTATTCATGAGTTTGGTTCCGAAGTGCCGGAAGGCGCTGTCCTGCGCGACGATTTTGGCGGTGGGACTGTGCTTCGTTGGCGCGGCTGCCGCGCGGTCATTGGGGCTGGATGACTTACAGCGTGAGCAAAGAGTGTCCGGCGTGCAGTTGTCGCCGGATGGCCAATGGGTCGCGTATGTCGTGAATGGCATCGACGCGGACAGCGGCAAACGTAATAGCCAGCTATGGAAAGTGAGCTGGGACGGCAGTCGCCGGATGCAGCTGACGTATGGTCCGCACGGTGTCGGCGAAGTGCGCTGGAGTCCGGACGGGCGCTACTTGAGTTTCCTGTCGTCTCGGTACGGGGACGATGCGGTCTCGCAAGTGTGGGTGCTCGATGGTGCCGGAGGTGAGGCTCGCGCACTGACCGACGTGGCGGACGGTGTCTCTAGTTATGCGTGGTCGCCAGACAGCAAACGTTTAGCGCTGGTAGTGCCGCCGAAGCGGGCCAAGCTGGAGAAGGACGCCAAGCCGAAGCCAATAGTCATCGATCGCTATCAATTCAAGAGCGAAGGCGGTCGTTATCACGAGGGCGAGGCCAAGCAGGCCCGCATTCAACTCTATGATCTCGACTCCAAGCGGCTGGTGACGCTTACGCCGGAGCAAGAGACGTTCGGCGAGTCCGATCCAGCATGGTCGCCCGACGGCACTCGAGTCGCGTTCGTCAGCAACCGCGAACAAGACTGGGAGCGCGACGACAACGCCGATGTGTGGGTGGCGGATACAACGGGCAACGCCGTGCCGCGCCGAGTGACTCGCTATCCTGGATGGGATTTCGGCCCTGTGGCGTGGAGTCCGGATGGAAAGTTCCTGGCCTACGCACAAGGTCAGCAGCGCAAATATCGGCTGTACCAGCTCAGGCAGGTCGCGATCATTCCAGTCGATGGAGGTGAGCCCATCCTGCCGACTCAGACACTGGACCGCGATACCACTGTGCCTCGCTTCACTCCTGACGGACGTCATGTGGAGTTTCTGGTCACCGACTCACGCAGCCAGCACTTCGCGCGCGTGCCGGTGACGGGCGGGAAGGTGGAACGTTTGGTCGATGGCAATCGCTATGTCACCGGCTACAGCCACGTGGGTCCACGTACCGCTGTGGTGATCGGCAGCGCCGATGCGCCCTTCGAGTTGTTCGCTCGTGATCAACGCGGGTTGAGATCGCTGAGCGAACACAACTCGGCTTGGCTCGCCGATGTGCAACTGGGGCAGACACAACAGTTTGAGTTCACAGCACCCGATGGTGTGGAGGTGCAAGGCCTGCTGACCTTGCCTGCGAACGCGCACAAGGGTGAGCGACAACCTTTGCTCTTGTGGATTCACGGCGGGCCGTACGGCCAAGACGGCCATTTCTTCGATCTGTAAACTCAGTTGTTTGCTGCGAACGGCTACGCGGTGGCGCGAATCAACTATCGGGGCAGTTCGGGAAGAGGCTTGGCTTTTGCCCGCGGCATCTATGCCGACTGGGGTAACAAGGACCGCCTCGATCTGATCGCCGGGGTCGACTACTTGATCGAACAGGGCATCGCCGATCCAGACAAGCTCGGCGTGGGCGGCTGGAGCCAGGGCGGCATCCTGACCAACTACGTCATCGCTCGTGACAGCCGATTCAAGGCGGCCATCTCCGGTGCGGGCGCTGGTAGTCAGATCGGTTTGTACGGCACCGATCAATACGTGATCCAGTACGACCACGAGTTCGAGGCACCGTGGGTGAATCCACAGCGCTGGCTGCGGTTGTCCTACCCATTCTTCGAAGCCAATAAACTCAGGACGCCGACCCTGTCCGTGAGCGGCCTGGACGACGTCAACGTGCCGGGCCTCGGCAGCGAACAGATGTTCCAGGCCTTGAAGAGCTTGGACGTGCCGACGCAACTGGTGATCTATCCCGGCGAGAAACACATGCTCGGGCAGCCGCATTTCGTGCGCGACCGGATGGAGCGCTATTTGGACTGGTACGCCA
>NZ_JAEUPY010000821.1 GCF_016790065.1 Steroidobacter sp. | reverse complement strand
CACTTCATGACAGCGACGGCACGGTTCAATGTCACCACCGGCGACGGTTGAATGGCTTCGAGCAGCGCGTACATCCGATCGATCTCATGCCAGTTGGTGTCTTCCGACCGCACTGCTCGCGCATGAACCGCTGCAATGGCTGCCTGAATTTGATACGGCCCGGGCTGCTGTAATCGAACCGCCTTATCGAGCAACGCGAACGCTTCGGCGATCAACTCTCGTCGCCACAAGCGACGATCCTGATCCTCCATCAACACGATGTTCTGTTCCGCATCGAGACGAGCCGGCGCGCGAGCGTGCTGTAACAGCAGCAACGCATTGAGCCCCAGCATCTCCGGATTGCCTCGAAACAATCGCAACAACAACCGAGCCAGGCGAATGGCTTCCTCGCACAGCGGCTCGCGAATGTGCAGCTCACCGCCGCTGGCCGAATAACCTTCGTTGAACAACAAATAAATCATCGCGGCCACGGTCGACAATCGTTCAGCTCGCTCTACCGCGCCCGGCGTTTCGAACGGCACATCCGCTTGCGAGATACGGCGCTTGGCGCGCGTTATGCGTTGCTCCATCGCCGCCTCGCCGACCAGAAACGCTCGCGCTATCTCTTGCACCGACAGACCCGAGACGATGCGCAACGCCAGCGCGATCTGCTGAGTCGCGGGCAAGTCGGGATGACAGCAAACGAATAACAACCGAAGCACATCGTCTCGGTAATCGGCGCTGTCGAGTCGGTCGGCCATGGCAGTCTCGGCATCGTCGGTATCGGACAGAACTTCTTCGGCCGGCAACGCCTGTTGCTTGCTTCGGCGCCGTGCTTCATCGAGCGCGAAATTGCGCCCGACCAAAATCAACCAAGCCGCCGGATCGCGCGGTGGTCCGTTGACCGGCCACTTCTGCAAGGCGCGCAGACACGATTCCTGAAACGCTTCCTCGGCGGTCTCTAGATTGCGAAAGTAACGCAGCAGTGCCGCGACGGCCTGAGGCCGCGCCGACGTTAACGCCGCGTCGATCCACGCCAAGTCGCTCATCGCCTAGCTCACTTCTGGCTCGCGACGGCCGGCACGCCCGGATGAAAAAAGCGCACCGGACGAATTTCCATGCAGCCCGGCTCGGAGACCAGCTCACGCGCGGCGGCGATGACTTCGTCCAGCGTGTCGCAATCGAATAGATAGAAGCCGAGCATTTGCTCTTTGGTCTCGGCAAACGGCCCGTCGAGCACGACCATTTCGCGGCCGGTGCGGACAGTGGTGGCAGTGGTGGTCGGCATCAGGCGCGCCACCGGCCCGAGTTTGCCTTGGGCTGCGAACTTGGCCATGACGCCTTGATGATGCTCCATCACCGCGTCGTCCTTTTCCTTCGACCAAGCCCCGACCACGGACTCGGAGTTGTAGCAAATGACCGCATACAGCATGAGATTGGCTCCTCTTGAGACAAGGACGCAGCAGTATGACGGATTCCGACAATGCCCAGCCCAGGCCCGCGCAGCCGCGCAGACCTACAGTTACTCAAGGGCTAGGGGGCGGGTCTTTCGCTAATCGCAGGCAACAGCCGCCAACACGATCGGCAGCTCATTGATCTTGGAAACCACGATCCGAAAGCCATCGGCCGCGAGTTCCGTCGGGTCGAGTTCGATTTGGATCTGGAGATAGTCTTCGCCGAGCCGTTCGCTGGCGACCGAGCGCGGGATCAGATTACGGGCCTGGAAGAATTGCAGCACCCGGACCAGGGAGCCTGGGTCCGCTTCAACTACCGCTTTGAGCCGCAGGGCTGCGGCATTGCTGACTTGCATGATGGATCGCCTCTAGTTCGCCGGAATTCGTCATCCACATCGACACCCCGGCATCCGCAGATGCCGGGCGGCGAATTTGAATTCCGATGAAGCGATGGGCGGTCACGGTCAAACGGTCGCTGCCAGGTTGAACGGTATACAGTGTACCGCAGGTCAAACGACCTCGGCTACGGCCAGCGTTTGGCCCGCCGAACGCGGCCACTTTCGGTAAAATTCGCGGCCAGACGACCACCCTAGAACAACAAACCGAGGATCCTTCATGAAGCGCGCCTGCGTGGGACTATTAGCCACGCTATTGGTGGGCTGCTCAATGCACCCCACCGCAGATCAGGCGCCAGGTACGGCAAATGTCACAGCGGAAGTGACCGTTACACGCGACTTGATCGACGTATTGAAAATCCTCGGCGATTCGCATCAGGGCAGCACGCTGTTGGTGCTCGACATCGACGACACGCTGCTCACCTCTCGCACCTTCTTCGGCAGCGATGCCTGGTACGAGTGGCAAAAGACGTTGACTCCGCAATCGCCTGGCTATGTGCCCTGCAAGTTCGACCTGATCGCACTCAACTATGAGGCCGGCACCCAGATGCCGACTCAGGAAGACGCGGTCGCGGCCATCAATTCCATTCGGGTCGACAAGATCATCCTGACCGCGCGCAGCCCGCTGACTCGCGGCGGCACGATTCGCGAATTGAAGGAGGCCGGCTACGAGCTACCGGCAGCGCTGCAGCCGGAGTTCGCCGGGGCGATTTACGAGTATCGGCCCGACCCGCAAGCGGCCGGCACCACCGTGAGTTATCACGACGGCGTCCTCATGGTGGCCGGCCAGAACAAGGGCAAGGTGTTGTTGGATCTGCTGAAACAGCTGCAGGTGACGTACGACCGCATCGTGCTGGTGGACGACGGGCAAGCCAACATCGCAGCCATGCGAGAAGCGGTGACGGCGGCCGGCATCGGCTTTCGGGGAGTGCACTACACGCGCATCGACAAGACCGTGGACGCGCAGCGTGAACAGGAAGGAATCGCAGGCTGGGAGGCTTGGCAGCGCTTGCTATCGA
>NZ_JAEUPY010000364.1 GCF_016790065.1 Steroidobacter sp. | reverse complement strand
ATGCACTCACGGGGTGTTTCGCGACCTCAGCGGTCGCTCAGAGGCTTGCTTTGCGGGCCGCGGAGCCGATGGGGGGCCAGCTTGCGTCTTGCTACGGTCGACCACAAGCGGTCAATCGGTTTGGCGGAGCAAAGCGGGCAGACAGTTCCCTTCTGGCACACAGCGGGGACGACGTCGCATTTGGGCGCAGAAAACTCTGAGGTCGCGGAATGGCCGATGTCTGACTCTTCGCAACCTCTCCGGTCCGGCGCCGCCAACGTGCTGATGCGCGACGGAGAAGGGGCCTCTTTGCGCAGGCTCATGGTGCGTCCCTGGCGATCAACTCAGATCGAGTTCACCCCTGATCCGATCCCATTCGACGGACAGTTCCGAGTTCAGCTGATGGAACACCTTTGAAGATAGCGTAATAGCTCCGTTGGCCTTAGCGGTCTCGTACATCCCTAGGGACTCAAGCGTCATCGCGCAAAATTTTGACGCGACGGGTTTCGACTGAAAGAGCCGGTACACGTCGTCATAGGTCTTCTCGAATCGAGTGCGCAACCATTCCAGCCTCAGCCACTTCGACACGACCTGCTCGCTGAAGACTGCTTGCGAAGCGGCGACTACGATGCCCAGATCCGTCTGTCGGTTCAGAACGCAAATGAGCCATATGATCGCGTAGACGATCACCTTGATGCGCTCGACTCTCGCCATGCGCAACGCGATGGCCTTGCTGAAGTGACTGTTCTCCAGCACTTGGGCTGCCATGCGCTTGATGGGCTCCGTGAAATCGTTGTTGTAGTAGCCATCGGTCCTCTCGTGGGTCAGGCTCACGCCGCAGGCGCTGGTGAAGAAGTCCTGTCGGCGCTTGTCCTCGGCCCGCGGCGTAAAGTACAGGCGGCTGACAAGGCCGATGGTGAACAGGGCAGCAACGGCCACGGCGAAGAAGATCAGGATCAAGTCATAGGCTTGCGGGTGTGCCTGCTTCTCCACAAGCAGTGACGCGATTGACAGCACGGCGCTGGCGTAGAAGAGCGCATCAGAGATCTTGTCGGCGAGCTCGACGGCGTCGTAGTAGCGCGTGCGAATAGGATCTGAACGAGACATCGAGTGCACCCTTCGCTCGGTTGATGCTGATCACCTTCCTCGGCGGTCAGTAGTAGTACGTTGGAAACGCGCTGTCATAGACCAGTCGCCACCAGTCGAACGCTTCGGCGATCTTTCCGTCGTAGGCCGCTCGCGTTGCGTTTTCGGCGCGAACGACGGCTGTGCTGAGCTTCGAAAGCGCATCCTGGCGCTGAACGTCTGTCTTGCAGGCGGAGATGTAGCCGGAGAAGCCGGTGGGGTCCTGTAACCTCGCGAGTTGGTGGTCCCAGAGGCTGCGCAGGACGCGCTTGACGTCGATGTCGTAGACGATGCTCGTCTCGCTTTCGGCGTACTTGGCAACCCGCATCTCGATGTAGAAGGACGAGATCGGGACGTTACGCAGGTACTTCCACGCCTTCACGAAGCGGATGAGGGGCTTGACGACTCCGGAATGTTTTTCGTCGACGCGTGCGACGTAGTCGTTGTGCGAGTCCGGACTGATGCGCATCCAATCGCCGTTGCCGTCCGCGATCTCGTAGATCTTGAAGCCGTCGATCTCTGCGATGTAGTCGGCCGGCACGACCTCGGTGGTCTCGGATCTGTAGGTCCCGAACGGCACGCCGACCGCGGGGGTGTTCACGCGAACGCCAGTCCGCGGAAACCTTGTGTCGAGGGCATCGCGCACTTTGGTCAGCGAATAGGAGGAGGACTGGGTCAGCTGCGAGGTCGGAATCGATGCGAGGTAGTCGACATCGCTATAGCCCGAGATACTGGTTCCGTTGCCGAACGATCCGATGCGCACGAACCGCTTGAGGCCGAAGTTGCTCTTCAGGCATGCCTCAATGGATGCTCGGTGTCGTTTCGCTGCATCGGACTCAGG
>NZ_JAEUPY010000788.1 GCF_016790065.1 Steroidobacter sp. | reverse complement strand
TCGAGGATGGCAAGCTGAAGTTGGACGAATCCATTCGCACTTATCTGCCGGACTCGCCGGCCACTTGGGCGCCGATCACGCCGCGACATTTGTTACGTCACACCTCCGGGCTGTCGCGCACGCCGGCTTTCGATCTGCGCAAGGACTATACGGACGATGAACTGTTCCAGATCTTCTACACCTCGAAGCTGGAGTTCGTGCCGGGCGAGCGGATGAGTTACAGCAACACCGGTTATGCGTTGCTCGGCTTGTTGGTGAAGAAGGTCGGCGGCGAGTTCTATGGCGACGTATTGAAGAAGCGCGTGTTCGGGCCGCTCGGCATGCACACCGCCAGTGTCATCGACGATCGCAACGTCGTGCCGAATCGAGCTGCGGGCTATCAGTTGGATGCCAACGGCAAAGTCGTGCATCACGATTGGGTGGCACCGACCGGCAACTCGACCGGTGACGGCGCTTTGCAGCTGACCATTCTGGATTTCGCGAAATGGGAAGCTGGCGTCAATGCACGCAAGATTCTGAAGCCTGAGTCGTGGGCCGCGGTATTCGAGCCGGCGCGGCTGAACAGCGGTAAGACCTATCCGTATGGCTTCGGTTGGTTCCTGGATCGCGTGGCCGGTCACGAGTCGCAACATCACAGCGGCGGCTGGCAAGGCTTCACGACGGACTACGCTCGGTTCTTGGAGACCAACACGGCGGTAGTGGTGCTACAAAACTTTCGTGGCAGCAGCCCGACGGAAGTGCTGAAAGCTGCGGCGGGATTCTATAACGCCAAGCTCGTTGCACCGCCGGGTGCGCCCATCTCGGATCGTGATCCGAAGGTGACTCAGCGGTTGAAGCAGATCGTTGCCGAAAATCAGATTCCTGCGAAAGAGCAGGCGTTGTTCGATTCGCCCGGATTGTTGGAGCGGACCCTTGCACCTTATCAGAAGGCGCGTGCGCCGTTGGGTAAGCTGCAGGAGTTGCGGTTGTTCGACTATGAGGCGGTCGGGGACGATCAGCTGTATCGGTACCGTGGCCGCTTTGCAGCCGGTGTCGCAGACGTGACGTTCATGCTGACGCCGAGCGGTAAGATCGCGCGATTGATAGTGCGTCCGGTGGAGAGCTGGACGACTACCGTCTTTTGAATTCGTTGGGTTGGACTGGGCGCTGTCAGAGACAAAACATGAAAATCAATCGGATCGTGTCGTCGGCATTGAAGTTGGTGCTCGCGACAGCGCTTCTTGCCAGCTCGGTGCAGGCGAAGGAGGCCAGCAGCTCAGTGTTGATCACCAACGCAATGTTGGTGGACGGCACCGGTGCCAAGGCGCAGCCGTCAGCGGCCGTGCGCATCGAAGGCGATCGCATCGTCGCCGTCGGCAAGCTGAAGCCGAAGAAGGGTGAGCAGGTCGTCGACGCGCACGGCCTGGTGCTCGCGCCTGGGTTCATCGATACCCATAGCCATCATGACCGGGGTGTGTCCAAGCATCGGACGGTCGAGCCGGCGGTGTCGCAGGGCGTGACGACCATTATCGTCGGTCAGGACGGCGGATCGTCGATTCCGGTCGACACGCTATTCAAGGAGCTCGACGCTGAGCCCATCGCCGTCAATACGGCGAGCTACATTGGTCATGGCAGCGTGCGCAAGCAAGTCATGGGCGACGATTTCAAACGTGTCGCCACGGCGGCGGAAGTCGACCGCATGCGAGAGTTGGTCGCTGCTTCGATGAAGCTCGGAGCGCTCGGGCTATCGACTGGGCTCGAATATGATCCAGGCATCTACGCGGACCGTTCAGAGGTCGTAGCGCTCACCGCGGAGGCTGCGAAGTTCGGCGGTCGCTACATCAGCCACATGCGGAGCGAAGACCGTGACGTATGGAAGGCGCTGGAAGAGGTGATCGAGCTGGGCCGCGTCACCGGTGCTCACGTCCAAGTCTCGCACATGAAACTCGCGATGACCGATTGGTGGGGCCAAGCGGATCGCTTCATCAACATGATGGATCGCGCGCGGGCCGAAGGTGTGAAGATTACGGGTGACGTGTACCCGTACGATTTCTGGCACTCCTGGTTGTCTGTGTTGTTCCCGGAACGGGACTTCGACAACCGTGCCACGGTGGATTTCGTTCTTCGCAGTCTGGCACCGCCGGATGGCATCACCATCACGGGCAACAAGGCTGATCCTTCAGTGGTCGGCAAAACCGTGGCGCAGATTGCGACAGAGCGCAACGTTGAGCCCGCGGTGGTGGTGATGGATCTGCTTCGTGAGATGCAGAAGGTGAAAAGTGAAGTGTCCGTCAACGGGACCAGCATGCGCGAAGATGACGTCGCGAAGTTCATCGCTTGGCCTCATAACAATATCTGTTCGGACGGCAGCATCGGCGGTGCTCATCCTCGCGGCGCCGGGGCATTCACTCGGGTGCTGCGGATGTATGTTCGAGAGCAGAAGCTGCTTACGTTGGAGCAGGCCATTCATAAGATGAGTGGACTCGCTGCCGAGCATGTCGGCTTGGAAGGCCGCGGCGTCATCAAGGCCGGCGCGTTCGCTGATCTGGTGCTGCTCGATCCCGCGACGGTTACCGATCGCGCCACTCGTGCTGAGCCAGGCGCGCTGTCGGTGGGTATCGAGCGTGTGTGGGTGAACGGCCAACCGGTGTTCGAGCAAGGGCACAGCAACGGCAAGTTCCCCGGCAAGCCGATTCGCCGGGATCCGACACCGACCAAGTCATGAACACTGCGGCCGCTCGCCGTTCGGCGCCGGCCGCATCACAGATCTTGCGACAGTCGGCTTTAGTTGAGGTTGTCCATGTCATTGCTTCGTTACGTGGCCGCTGCGCTGGGCTCGTTGTGTTGTTTGACGGCCAGCGCCGCTGACCGTTACGACGATATCCGTGAGTACATCCGTGCCGGGCTGGTCTCCGACTCAGTGCCTTCGATCGCGGTGGCGGTAGCCCAGAACGGCAAGATCGTCTGGCAGGAAGGCTTCGGCTGGGCCGACAAGGAGCGGCGGATTCCGGCCACCGAGCACTCGATGTATCTGCTGGCCTCAGTCTCCAAGTCGATGACGGCGACGGCGCTGATGACCCTGGTAGAGCAGGGCAAAGTGCAGCTCGACGCGCCCGTCAACAACTACCTCGGCAACGTCAAGCTGCACAGTTACATCGGCAATGCGAACGATGCCACCGTGCGTCAGCTGTTGAACCACACCTCTGGCTTGCCCACCCACCTGCAGTTCTTCTATTTCGATGAACCCTATCGGCAGCCCTCGCGCGACGAGACCCTCCTGCGCTATGGCAACCTGTTCACGGTGCCGGGAGAAACGTACAAATACTCCAACCTGGGCTTCGGCACGCTTGACTACATCGTCGAACGCAGCTCCGGAGAGAACTTCGCGGACTACTTGCGACGATCCGTGTTCCTGCCACTGGGCATGACGCATTCGTCACTGCACATCGGCAAAGGCATGGAAGACTTCGCAGCCATGCGCTACTTCGCCCAGGACGGTGCTCCCATCCCGTACTTCGAAACAGATGCTCCAGGTGCCGGCGCGATGTACTCGAGCGCTCACGACCTGCTGCGCTTCGGAATGTTTCATCTGCAAACGCCGCTGAAAGACCAGAAGGCCATCCTGTCCAAGAGCAGCCTGGAGCAAATGCACCGCCCCAGCGTTCGTATCCGCGACCACTATTATTACGGGCTCGGCTTCTTCGTGAAGGACGAACAAGGCCATCACATGGTGATGCATGGAGGCGGCAGCCCCGGCGTCACTGCCAACCTGACGATGTTCCCGGACCGCAAGCTCGCCATCGTGGTGCTGTGTAATCAGAGTGCGAAGTTGCCGACCCGAGTGCTGGACCGAGCGATCGCCAAGTTCGTGCCCGGTTGGCACTATCAGGATTCGTTTACCTGGCCCGCTCCGGTCGAGCCTCGCGTTGCTTTCGACGTTCCGCCCAGCTTGCTGGGGCAGTGGCGAGGCACCTTGGCCACTTACACCGGCGAGCAATCGGTCACGTTGAACTTCATGCCGAACGGTGAAGTGCACGGGAGAGTCGGTCAACAGCCCATTGCCTTGATCAACGATCCGGCGTTTGCCGACGGCGTATTCCAAGGCCAGCTGGCGGCACGCGTCGGCACGCCCGACACGGACCGCTACGACTACGTCGTGTCCTTGTCGTTGCAGCTCAAAGACAACGAACTGGCCGGCACCGCCATGGCCAACAAGATCTCCGGCGGCCTGCGTCAGCGCAGTACGCTGGCTCACTGGCTCCAGTTGCAGCGGGTGAGCGGACCGTCGGCCTTGTGATAGGGTCAGGGCTGGCACGGAGCCAGCCCGTGGCCTGACAAAACTCAGGTGCCCGATTTTGCCGCCGCGGGACTCTTAACTGGAGGCGGCGTGCGTGACACGCCAGGTCCCTTGGCCACCGAGGCGGCACGTGATCCTTGAGTAAGCCCGATGCTTTCGTCAGCGGGATTTTCGCCCAGTGGGGCGATGACCTGCTGCGCTTCCTGACCCGGCGGGTCCGCACTGAAGCGGATGCCCGCGACCTGGCGCAGGAAGCCTATGTCCGTCTGTTACGCCTGAATCGCAAAGACGTGATTTGCGATCCGCGCTCCTATGTCTATCGAGTCGCGGCCAATCTGGCGCACGAGTTCCAGCTGAAACGCCGGGCCGAGGTCGATGGCCTGAAACGCTGGGCGGACGAAGTGGGCGTGGACAGTGAGGCTGGCGACAGCGACGCCGACTCGAGCGTGGTCAGCGAGCGTGTCACCCAAGTGTTGAAGGGCTTATCACCAAAGTGCCGTGCGGTGCTGGTCATGCACCGTCGCGACGGCATGACCTACGACGAGATCGCCGAGCGCCTCGGCATCTCTTCCAGCATGGTCAAAAAATACCTTGCCAGTGGGCTGCGGCATTGCCGGCGCCACTTGGACGATTGTCTCTAGGGGGACCGATGGAACGTTCTCGACTTTCTCACCAGGAGCAGATCGCCGCCGAAGCGGCCGACTGGTTCGTGCTGCTGCAGGAATCGAACGACGATGCCGGTGTGCGTGAAGAGTTCACTCAATGGCTGTTGCGTTCGCCGGGACATCTGCGTGAGTTTCTTGCGGTCACGCGTGCTTGGGGCGAAATGTCTGCCGTGTCGGCGGACGTTTTGCCGTTGGATCGATTGATCGAAGAAGCGCGAGCCGATGCGGGTGAGCCTAACGTCGTGCAGCTACCAAAGCGCTCTAGTCCGCTGGCTGAGCACGAGCTAAGGACCGACCGACGCCGGAGTCGGTGGTCAGTGCGAGTTGCCGCCGCCGCGGCTGTGGCGGTGATCGCGCTCGGCGTATCGCTGGCCGGACATTGGTGGCAACAGCGACAAGCCATCGTCACCGTCGTTGGCGAACAACGCACCCTGATGCTGGACGATGGCTCAGTGGTTCGCTTGAACACCGATTCGCGCATTCGGGTTCGCTTTGCGGAGAAGGAGCGTCGTATCGAGTTGCGGCAGGGTGAGGCGCTGTTCCAGGTTGCCAAAGACGCGCAGCGGCCGTTTCTCGTCGTGACCCCGCAGGCCACGGTGCGTGCAGTCGGCACCGAGTTCAATGTGCGAACCCTTGCTACGGGCACTGCTGTCGCCGTGCTCGAAGGCAAGGTGGAAGTGCGCGGCGTCGTGCAGACCGAGGTGCCGCAAGCCAAAACCCAACTGGCCGCGGGCGAGCGCGCTACCGTCGAGCAAGGCGGTCAGATCCAGTCGGGCGGCGGGCCGTCATTGGAGCAGGTGCTGGCCTGGGCCGATCGTAAAGTGGTGTTCCGAGAAAGCACCTTGACCGATGTGATCGACGAATTGAATCGTTATCAGACCCGGCCCATTCGGATCGCCGATCCGCAGCTGGCAACGTTGCGCATCAACGGCTCGTTCTCGGTCAACGACGTTGAATCGTTGCTGGTTTATCTGGAGCGCTATCACGGCTTGGTGCGCTCACGCGATGCTGCTTCCGGCGCAATGGTGTTGAGCAAGCCATAAATCGAGGTGCCCGGTTCTGCGCTGCTCGCCCTCTTAGGAAATATCAAACAAAAGTCGTGCGATACGACCTAAGGGGAGGAGCAGGATGAAACATCTAGATGCAGGCCGCCTTGCCAAACTGACGCTAGCCGCTGCGGTAGCGTGGGCGTTGCCTCAAGCGAGCTTGGCTCAATCGCAGCAGTTGTCGCAAGCGCTGCCGCGCCAGCCGTTGGCGGATGCGCTCGATTCGCTGGCCAAAATCTCTGGCTTGCAGTTCGTCTACAGCGCAGATCTGGCGGCTGGCATCACTTCGCAGGGCGCGGCTGCAGGTCGTTCGGTCGAAGAAGCGCTGCGTGAGATTCTGCGTGACACCGGGCTCACTTACGAATTCATCAACGAACGAACCGTGACCATCGCGCGCTCCGGCCTTGCGCCGCAGAGTCGGAACGTCGATGAGTTGTTGGAGACGGTCAATGTGTTCGGCACGTTGGATACGCCGCTGACCGTCGGCTCGAAGACGGGCCAGTCGCTGCGTGAGACGCCGAAGTCCGTGACCATCGTGACTCGCGAGCGCATCGAAGCGCAGAACCTCACCACCGTCACCGAAGCCATGCAACAGGCCACCGGCATCACGGTGCGTCCCTACGATCCCGTGCAGTCTTGGTACTACGCTCGCGGTTATCGTGTAGATGTGACTCAGCTCGACGGCGGCGCTCCTATCACTGCAGGCTTCGGCAACTTCTCTTCGCCGGACTCGGCGATGTTCGAACGAATCGAAGTACTTCGCGGCGTGGACGGCATGTTCAGCGGCGCTGGCGATCCGGGCGGCGTGATCAACCTGGTCCGCAAGCGAGCACTGCGTTCACCGGCCTTGAACGTTACGGCGTCGGCTGGTAGCTGGAACAATTATCGCCTTGAACTTGACGCGACCGGCTCGCTGGCGCGCGATGGCCAGATGCGTGGCCGTGCTGTCGGCGTGTTCGAAGACAAAGAATATTTCTGGGATCGCGCCGACTCCAACAAGAAAATGGTCTATGGCGTGTTGGAGAACGATATCGGCTCCGACATCGTCGTTTCCGTCGGTGGCGTTTATGAGAATCGCCGGGACAATGGCTATTGGTATGGTGGCGTGCCGCGCTATGCGGACGGCCGCGATCTGCACTTGTCGCGCACTCGCAGTCTGGTGCCGGACTGGGGCTTCTCCGAGACCACGACCAAGGAAGTGTTCGCCAAGCTCGACTACGACATTCGCGACAACCTGGCGCTGGCCATGAACGTCACGTATCAGGATCAGCAAAGCGAATCGCTGACCGCGTACGTCAAAGGCGCGATCAATCCGGTGACTTTGACCGGTGCATCGTTCACCAGCTGGGCCAACGACACGCCGTCGGAGCGCGCGGCTGTTGATTTGCATTTGAAAGGCTCGTTCGAGCTGTTCGGCCGTGAGCACAAGTTCGCGGTCGGCGGGGACTACTCCAAGTCCGACGGTGGCGGCGCGCGATTTTTCTACATGATGGGTTATCCGTTCGTGAACGGCCCGACGGTGGATGTGTTCAACTTCAATCCGTCGCTGTTGCCAAGGCCGAACCGCGTGCTGAATCCAGCCGCGTTCACCAATCGCATCAGCCCGGTGTACGGTCAGGTGCAGTACGGCGGCTACGCGACTTTGGGGTTGCAGCTCGCCGATCCGCTGCGCTTGACCATTGGCGGTCGCTATACGAATTACGAACAGGAAGAGCAGAGCTATCGA